>JAIEQX010000389.1 GCA_019747375.1 Beijerinckiaceae bacterium
GAAGTCACGAGCTTCACGACCGCGGCCAAGATGATCGCGCCCTTGGGCGCGGGCCAGCTCGACGTCGGTGGCGGCACGGTTGCGGCAGGAATCTACAATGCGGTGGCGCGAAACATCGGCATCCGCATTGTCGCCGACAAGGGTTCGATCAAGCCGGGCTATAATTTTTCATCGCTGATCGTCCGGAAGGATCACATCGACAGCGGACGCTACAAGAGCTTCAAGGACCTGAAGGGCATGAAGGTGGCGATCGCCGCGCATGGCACCGGCAATGCCGCAACGCTCAACGCCGCGCTGGAGAAGGGCGGCCTGCATTGGAACGAGGTTGACGCGGTTGAGATGGGCTTTCCCCAGCATGTGGCGGGCATGACCACCAAGGCACTGGACGCCAGCATCACCAATGAACCGCTGGCGAGCCTCGCTATCTCGCGTGGCATTGCGGTGCGCGCGCCGCTGGACGAGACGATCTACCCGGATCATCAGGTCGCCGCGCTTCTCTACTCCACGGCCTTCGCCAAGAACCAGCCCGAGGCGGCGCAAAAGTTCATGCGGGCTTATCTCAAGGGCGTGCGCGATTATAATGACGGGCTCGCCAATGGCCGCATCGCAGGCCCTAACGCCGACGAGGTGATCCGCATCCTCACCACATCCACCGAAGTGAAGGACGCCGCCATCTACCTGAACACGACGCCGGCGGCGATCGATCCGGACGGCAAGGTCAGTCTGGAAAGCCTCGAGCGCGACCTCGCCTTTTTCAAGAAGCACAAATGGGTCGAGAGTGCGAACATGAAGGCGGCCGACATCGTCGACATGAGCTTCGCCGAAAAGGCCGCCCGCGAGCTTGGACCCTACAAGCCCAGACAAGCGGCGCGCTGAACGCCGCATCGAGACACTGCACGAGCAGCGCAAAGGTAGAGTGGATATGGACAAGAACGTCATCGAGCCCCGCACCAACGGACCCTTCACCGACCTGCGCGAACTGTTGCAGGAGGTCGAGCGCATTGGCGAATTGCGCCGTGTGCAGGGCGCGGACTGGAACCTCGAAATGGGCTGTCTGGCGGAGCTGATCTATCACAACAGCCCCGACACGCCGCCCGCGATCCTGTTCGAGGAAATTCCAGGCTACCCGGGCATGCGCTGCCTGTCCGGCATGACCAACTCGTCACAAAGGCTGGCGCTGACGCTCGGCTTCCCGCTGTCCAAGAAGCCGATCGACATCGTCGCGCATTATCGCGATCGCATGCAGACGCACGAGCCGATCCCGCCGCGCGTCGTCAACACCGGCCCGATCATGGAAAACGTGCTGCGCGACGACGAGGTCAACGTCCTCAAGTTTCCCGTGCCGTTCCTGCACGAGCTGGATGGCGGGCGCTACATCGGCACCGACGATCTCGTCATCATGCGCGATCCCGATGGCGGCTGGGTCAATATCGGCACCTATCGCTCGATGGTTCAGGACGAGAAGACGGTCGGCCTGTGGATGTCGCCCGGCAAGCAGGGCCGCCAGATACGCGAAAAATACTTCAAGATGGGCAAGCCCTGTCCGGTGCTGATCTGTTGCGGCCACGATCCACTGCTGTTCCTCGCCAGCGGCAACGAGCTGCGGTACGGCCTGTCCGAATACGATTACGCTGGCGGCCATCGGGGAGCGCCTATCGATGTCGTCAACAGCGAGCTGCACGGCCTGCCGATGCCCGCCCATGCCGAAATCGTGCTCGAAGGCGTCATGCTGCCGGGCGAAACGAAGGAGGAGGGACCCTTCGGCGAGTTCACCGGCTATTACAATCGCGAAAAGAGCGAACAGCCCATCGTCCATGTGCAGCGCATCTACCACCGCGACAATCCGATCCTGTCGATCGCCTCGCCGATCCGCCCGCCGTCCGACTTCTCCTTCTCCAAATGCGTGATGAAGGCCGGCATGATCTGGGACGAAGTGGAGCGCGCGGGTCTGTCCGGCGTCACTGGCGTCTGGTGTCATGAGGCGGGCGCCGCCCGCATGTTCAACATCATCGCGATCAAGCAGGCCTATGCGGGCCACGCGCGTCAGGCGTTGCACATGGCGGCAAGCTGCCAGTCCGCCTCCTATATGGGGCGCTTCACGGTCGTGGTGGATCATGACGTCGATCCCACCGACACGTTCGACGTGCTCTGGGCCATGTCGACGCGCTGCGACCCGGCGCAGGACATCGAGATCATGCATCGCGCCTGGAGCGGCCCGCTCGATCCGCTTATGCAGAAAAACATGAACAGCCGCGGCCTCATCGACGCCTGCCGTCCGTTCGAACGCATCGACTCATTCCCGCCTGTGGCGCGCGCTTCCGAGGAGCTGAAGGCCCGCGTCGCAGCCAAATTCGAGAAATTTCTTTGACCCCTGATCGAGGCTTGAACCTATGACGATCGCCATTGTCGGCGGAGGCATCGCTGGCCTTTGCTTTGCGCTCAATCTGCACCGCCGCGGCATCGAGTGCCGCGTCTTCGAACGCGTGGCCCTCGTCAAGGAACTGGGCGTGGGCATCACGCTGCTGCCCCACGCCATGCGCGAGTTCAAGGCTCTGGGCATAGATGCGGAGCTGGAGGCGCAGGGCATCGAGAATCTCGAAAGCTGCTTCTACAACCGCTTCGGACAGCTGATCTACAAGGAGCCGCGCGGACGTTACGCGGGTTATGAACTGCCGGAGGTCGGCATCCACCGCGGCCGCCTTCACCTGACGCTCTACAATGCCGCGGTAGCTCGGCTTGGCGCCGACAGGATCATCCTGGATCATCGCTGCACAGGCGTGACGCAGGACGCCGATGGCGTGGACGTGCATTTCGAGACCGCCAATGGCGCCCGGACGATGAGGGCCGATGCGGTCATCGCCTGCGACGGCGTCAATTCCGCCATCCGCAAACAGTTGTATCCGCAGGATGAGGTAGCGTTCGCAGGCATCAACACCTGGCGCGGCGTCACGCGCCATAAGCCGATCCTGACGGGCCGTTCCTATATCCGGGTCGGATCGATCCACACGGGCAAGATGGTGATCTATCCGATCGTCCATGACGTCGATGGCCAGGGCAACCAGCTCATCAACTGGATGGCGGAAATCCAGGGCGACAACCTGATCAAGAACGACTGGAACGAGGCCGGCAAGATCGAGGATTTCTACCACATCTACAAGGACTGGACCTTCGACTGGCTGGATGTCGCGGCGATGATCCGCAATTCCGAAATGGTGCTGGAATATCCGATGGTCGACAAGGACCCGCTGGACCAGTGGACCTTCGGGCGCATCACGCTGGCGGGCGACGCCGCCCATCCGATGTATCCGCGCGGCTCGAACGGCTCGGCGCAGGGAGCCATCGATGCGCGCACGCTTGCCGACTGCCTCGCAAAGGAAAGCAGCGTTCCGGAAGCCTTGAAAGCCTATGAGGCGGCGCGCCTTGGACCAACCTCGAAAGTGGTGCTGACCAACCGCTCGAACCCGCCGGACTTCATCAACATCAAGGTCGAGGAACTCGTCGGAGACAAGCCCTTCGACGATCTCGACCGCTACATCACCCAGGCGGAGTTGCAGAAAATGTCCGACGATTACAAGAAGATCGCCGGCTTCGCGCTGCCCACGCCAGGCTGATCAGTCCATCTCGGCGAACACGTCCTCGCCCTTGGTCTCGACGCGGTATGTCTTGAGCGCGATCGAGCAGGGGGCGAGCGTGGGCTTGCCTGTCGGCACATGAAAAGCGCCGAAATGCATCGAGCATTCGATTTCGTCCCCCATCAGCTCGCCTTCCGATAGGCTCGACAGGCCGTGCGTGCAGCGGTCGTCGGTGACGTAATATGTGCCCTCGATATTATAGACCGCGACCCCGCTGTCCCCGATCTCGACCCGCTTGACGGTGCCGGGCTCCAGATCAGAGGTCTTGCAGATGAATACCAGCTTGTCCGACACGTGTATCCTCCATGGGGCGGGCCTGCCCCTCCTTAAAGCCATGCCCCACCCAGGGGCAAGCCGCCGCCCTGTCATTCATCACATTCTGCCGGGCGCCTCTCAAGTCTCATCTTATGGGATTGACACTCCGGCGGGGCGGCTTAGAAATTCTGGCTGAAACGCCCTTTAGAAGAGGTCAAAACATGCCCCGTTCCTATGTCGTGGACGATCAGGAGAAGGGAGTTTTCCTTCTCGATCGCGAGGTCCATGTCTCGGAAGAGGTCCTGCGCGAGGAAATGCGCAAGATCTTCGCCAAATGCTGGATTTACGTGGGTCATGGTTCGGAGCTGAAAAAGCCCGGCGACTTCCTCACCCGTCGCGTCGCCGGTCGTCCGGTCATCTTCACGCGCGACCAGAAGGGCGAGGTGCAGTGCCATTTCAACACCTGCCGGCATCGCGGCGCGCTGGTTTGCGCTGATCGCGCCGGCAACGCCCGCCGCTTCTTCTGCGTCTACCATGGCTGGATTTACGGCAATGACGGCAAGCTGCAGCGCGTGCCGGGCGACGAGGCCTACACGGCCGCCTTCGACAAGGACACGCTGGCGCTGAAGAAGCCCGCGAAATTCGAGAACTACCGCGACTTCTGGTTCATGTCGCTCGATCCAGAGATCGTGCCGTTGACCGAATATCTCGGCCGCACGACCGAATATATCGATCTCGTGATCGACCAGTCGCCGTCCGGCAAAATGGAAATCCTGCCAGGCACGCAGGAATATGACGTCGGCGCCAACTGGAAGCTGATGGTCGAGAATTCGGTCGACGACTACCATCTGCCTTCGACGCACGCCACCTGGCTCAACTTCATGGCCAATTCCGGCGTGAAGGTGGAGCCGCCGAAGGAGAAGGGCCTGGTCCTCCCCACGAAGGGATATGCTGTCGATCTTGGCAACGGCCATTTCACCACCGACAACGTCAACTTCCGCGGTCGTCCGGTCGCCGCCTGGATCTCGCTGTACGGCGAGGAAGCCAAGCAGGAGATCGCCGACATCAAGGCCGAACTGGTGGAGCGTCTCGGCGAGGAGCGCGCCAATCGCGTCGCCCACACCAACCGCAATCTCGTGATCTTCCCCAACCTCGTCATCAACGACGGCTCGTCCGTCACGGTGCGCACCTTCTATCCTGAAGGCGTTGGCAAGATGCACGTCACCGCCTGGGCGCTCGGCCCGGTGGAGGAGAGCGAGAATGCGCGCGCCCGGCGTCTCGACGCGTTCCTCACCTTCTATGGACCCGGAGGTTTCGCCACACCCGACGATGTGGAAGCGCTGGAACTCGTGCAGCAGGGCCTCGCCAACTGGTCCGACGACCGCTGGTCCGAAATGTCGCGCGGCATGGGCCGCGAAGGCGAGCAGCTGAACTCGGACGAACATCACCTGCGCATCTTCTGGCGCCACTGGAACGACATGATGGGAGCAGAAGCATGACGCTCCATGCGACGCAGACCGTGACCCGTGCCGAGGTCGAGGATTTCCTCTTTCACGAGGCGGCCCTTCTCGACGAATGGAAACTCGACGAATGGCAGACGCTGCTGACCGACGACGCGACCTACATGATCCCGCCCAACGACGATCTGGACGGCAGTCATCGCAGTTCGCTCTTCATCATCGCGGATGACCGCGAGCGCATCCGCCAGCGCATCATTCGCGTGCTCGATCCGAATTGCCACGCCGAACATCCGAAATCGCGCACGCAGCGCATTGTCGGAAACGTGCGGTTGCTCGGGCAGGAAGACGACATCACCACGGTGGCGGCAAACTTCATCTGCTATCGCTATCGCCGCTACGAGCGCGTCGGGCAATATGTGGGCAATTACCGTTATCTGCTGAAGCGCAACGGCGCCTCGTTTCTGATCAGGGAAAAGCGCGTCTTCATCCAGGCGCATGAACTCGGCCAGCTCGGATCTGTCAGCATCATCCTGTAAGGCGGACCCCATGGCCGATCTCAAGCTGACCCTGGCCTGCTGGGACTATGATCGCACGCGCCCGTTGATAGACGGGCGCGTCAAGCCGAAGGGCATCGATCTAGAGGTCCTGATGCTGCGCCCGCGCGAAATGTTTCCGCGTATGCTGGAGCGCAAGGAGTTCCACGCCTCCGAACTGTCGCTCGCGTCCTACGCCAGCCTGCTCGGTCGGGGCGATACGTCGTTTCGCGCGCTGCCGGTGGCGGTTTCGAAATTCTTCCGCCATTCCTGCATCTATGTCCGGCCCGGCGCCGGCATCGAGAAGCCGGAAGACCTGCGCGGCAAGCGCGTCGGCACGACGCAATATGGCTCCACCGCAGCGGTCTTCATGAAAGGCATGATGCAGGACGAGTATGGCGTCAGCCCGAACGAAATGAAATGGTACATGGGCGGCCTGACGAAGCCCACCGAAGCACCGCTCATTCCGCTGACCATTCCGGACGACGTCGATCTCGAATTCCTGCCCGACGGCAAGACGCTCGAAGCCATGATGGAGGCGGGCGAACTCGACGCACTCTATTCGATTTACCTTCCGAAGATTTTTCTGGCGGGTTCGCCCAACTGCAGGCGGCTTTTTCCGAACTTCAAGGAGGTCGAGAAAGACTATTACCGCCGCACGAAAATCTTTCCCATCATGCACACGATCGCGCTGCGCGACGACGTGCTGCGCGATCACCCATGGGTTGCGCAGAGCCTTTTCGACGCTTTGCGCGAGGCGCGCGACATCGCGGTGGAGGGTCTCTACGACACCGACGCCCTGCGTCTCGCGCTTCCCTGGCTGCTGGATCACGTCGAGGAAGCCTGGTCGGTCTTCGGCGAGAATTTCTGGGCCTACGGATTCGACGCCAATCGTCCGACGCTGGCGGCGCTCGGTCGTTACGTGCACGAACAGGGGCTGTCGCCCCGCATTGTCCTCCCGGAAGAACTATTTCTTCCGGGGCTCGATGGCGGCTAGGGCGCAGCCTTGGACGGCCAGTTGACGCCGAGGCCGGCGCAGCTGATGCTCATTCTGCAAACAGAGGACCCCGGTGGCCGAGGCCATGACGGGGATCCCGGGGAGGAAAAATGTCCGCCAAATTCATTCTGGCAGCTTTCGCGCTCGCCATCGCCGCCACTTCATCCCACGCGCAAACCGCCGACAAGGCGATGATCGACGCCGCCCGCAAGGAAGGCGAGATCACCTGGTACACGACGCAGATCGTCAACCAGCTCGTGCGCCCGGCGACGGCGGCGTTCGAAAAGAAATACGGGATCAAGGTCAATTACGTCCGGGCCAACGCCACCGAGATCGCGTTGCGCGTGATCAACGAGGCGCGCGCAGGACGCATTCAGGCCGACATTGTCGACGGCACGGCCACGAGTGTGATGCTCCGTCGCGAGGGCCACATCATGCAATGGGTCCCGCAGACAAAATTCGAGAAGCAGTTCGTCGATCCCGACCGACACTGGATCGCCACGAACCTCTACGTGCTGACGCCCGGCTTCAACACCGATCTCGTCCGGAAGGGAACCGAGCCCAAGACCTATGCGGATCTGCTCGATCCGAAATGGAAGGGCAAGATGATCTGGAATTCCACGCCCTCGAGTTCAGCTGGCCCGGGCTTTGTCGGCACGATCCTCAACGTCATGGGCGAGGAAAAAGGCATGGCCTATCTGCGCGAACTCGCAAAGCAGAATGTCGCCAGCGTCGCCAGCTCAGGCCGTCAGGTGCTCGACCAGGTGATCTCCGGCGAATATCCGATCGCCTTGCAGATCTTCAACAATCACTCGGTGATCAGCTCGAGCAAGGGGGCGCCCGTCAGCTGGATTCCGATGGAGCCCTCGATGGCGGTTCTGTCCGTCATGTCGGTGATCAAATCCACGCCGCGCCCCAACGCCGCAAAACTCTTCGTCGAGTTCATAACTTCGGAAGAAGGCCAGAAACTCGTTCAGGCTGCGGGCGAATTGCCGGTTCATCCCGACGTTGCCCCAACGGAAGCAAGCCTTCGTCCCGATGGCGTCCGCTTCAAGGCCCTTTATCTGAGCCCGGAGGAAGTGGAAAAGGGCATGCAATCCTGGTCAAAGACCTTCAGCGAGATCTTCCGCTGAACTCGCGTCATGAAAGAAGGGTCGCTCCATGTCGATCGTCCAAAGACCCGCCGTCCTGACGCGTCGCGCCTTCTCGGCCGCCGCGCTGGCCTTGCTCCTCGCGCCCGCCACCGCGCGCGCGCAGGCGGTCGATTTCGCGCGGCTCGCGCTCGATGATGCGCGTCCCGACCGGTCCGAGCGACTGATGCGCGGCGCCAAGGCTGAAGGCACGGTGATCGTCTATGGTTCGGCGCCGATCGAAGACATGTCGCACGTCTTCACCGCCTTCGAGGAGAAGCACGGCGTCAAGGTCCGCTACTGGCGCGCCGGTCCCCAGGAAGTCATCCGTCGCACCCAGACCGAATATCAGGCCGGCCGTCACGACGTGGACATCATCCAGGCCAACGGCCCGACCATGGAAGCGCTGCGTCGCGAGAACCTGTTCCAGAAGGTGATGTCGCCCGCCCATAAGGACCTGCTGTCCCAGGCCGTACCCGAACATCGCGAATGGGTGGGTGAGCGGCTGAACATCATCATCGGGGCCTACAACACCAAGGCGGTTCCGGCCGGCCAGATCCCGACGAGCTATGAGGGATTCAAGGATCCACGCTGGAAAGGAAAACTAGCCGTCGAGGCGACCGATTACGACTGGTTCGCCACCGTCGTCGCCGCCATGGGTGAAGAAAAAGGCATTGCGCTGTTCAAGGAGATAGCGTCGATCAATGGTCTTTCTGTGCGCAAGGGCCACACCCTGCTCACCACCTTGGTGGCGGCAGGCGAAGTCCCGGTCTCGCTGAACGTCTTCACCTACAAAGTCGATCAGCTGGTAAAGAACGGCGCGCCGATCGCGCCGCTCAATATCGCGCCGGCGGTCGGACGCGTGAACGGCATCGCCGCCATGCGCCGCCCGTCCCATCCCAATGCGGCGCTGCTGTATTACGACTTCATGCTGACCGACGCCCAGAAGGTGCTGGCGGAGAGGGATTTCACGCCCACGAACCAGCGGGTGCAGGCCTTGCCGCCGGAGCTAAAGCTCCAGTTCGTCGACCCGGCCACCCTGCTGGACGATGGCGAGAAATGGACACGACTCTGGCGCGAAGTCACCTCGTTGCGTCCGTCCCGATAGGCCCAGGCTTCAGGCTGTCGCCACGATGCGACGGCTGACTTTCTCCAGCAGCAGTTGATGCGCGCGGTCGATCACATCGTCGATCGACGGGGTGCGCGCCAGGATGCGCGCCGCCGCGGCCGACACTTCCTCGCGCGTCGGAAGATGCGCATTCGGCAGCGACGCCATGACGTCCGCGGCGCGGTGCTGCGCATCGGCCAGCCGGGCGCGCAAGTCGGCGGCATGAGGCAACGTCGCGAGCGTCTGGTTGATGCGCGCTGCGATCTGCTCGACATTGAATGTCGCGACAACATCGGCCGCCGCCTTGTTGACGACGCGCGATCCGAGCCGGTGCTCGTTCTTCAGCACGGCTTCGGGCGGGCTCTTCAGGTCCCAGACGACGCCGATCTTGGAGAGGCCCAGCAGGATGTAATAGGTCGGGTCGACCTCCCACCAGCGGAAGCCCTGACGCACGCTTGACTGATAGGCATGATGATTGTTGTGCCAGCCCTCGCCCATCGTCATCAGGGCGAGCAGCCAGTTGTTGCGTGAATCGTCGCCTGTCACGTAACGCTTCACGCCATGCACATGCGCCAGTGAATTGATGCAGAACGTGCCGTGATAAACCGCGACAGTGCTCCAGAAAAAACCCACGACAAGTCCCGGCCATCCGGCGACCAGGAAGCAGATCACCGCAAGCACCACGGCGGGCAGCACTTCGAACCGGTGCAGCCACATGAGTTCGGGATAGCGCGCGAAATCCTCGATCTTCACGAGGTCGGTGCCGTCATGCCGCTTCGCGAAGATCCAGCCCACATGTGAGTAGAAGAACCCGGCATGGCGCGGCGAATGCACGTCGTTTGGCATGTCGGAGAACAGATGGTGGTGGCGATGTTTGGCCGCCCACCACAACACGCTCTTCTGCGCCGTGCTCTGGGCCAGACACGCAAGGATGAACTGGAAGACGCGCCCGGTCTTGTAGGACCGGTGCGAGAAATAGCGGTGATAGCCCGCCCCGATGGCGAACATGCGCAGCCAGTAGAGGCCGATGCCCAGCGCCGCCGCCTGCCAGGTCACGCCGGTCCATATGGCGGCGAAACAGGCGAAATGCGCCAGGACGAAAGGCACGGCTTGCGGATAGATGATGTCGTCGTAATCAACTGCCTGATCGACCGGGAGTTCTTGTCTGTCCGTCACAAAGACAATCCTGTGTAGCGCGCCGCAAGGGTTTCGCCGCATTGGGCGAGGGGCGCAGGGAAACGCGGAGCTGGACGCACGTGGCCCCTTGGGGCGTCACTCCGGCAGCGCCTCGCGGAACGCCGGCTTCAACGACAGAGGGGCACGGAGCCGGGACAGGTCCCGGCCGATCGCTCCGGCATGGTGCAAGGCCTGCGGGGCGATCGGGCATTGTGATTGAAGCACCATGCCGGGACAATTCCGGCGAATTCAGGACGCATTCAAGCCGATCGAGCATAGTTCATGGCCAAGCCGAGGCAAGTGGCTCGAACGATGCGCGTTGAACTATTCGCCAGCCGCCAGGCCTCCGTGCGCGGCGGTCCGGCGCGGCTGCGCGATGCGTTCGCTGAGACGGTTGAAGAAGCGCCGTCCTGGCGCCTCGATCAGCCGGAAAGTGATTGCAGAAAACACGACGACGCCGATCGCGAAGACGATGGACGCCAGATCGTTCAGCGCGGGGCCCGGCAATTTCAGCATGAACACGCCGTCGGGCAGCATTTCCGAGTGCCCCCCGCCGAACCGGCCATCCACGATCGTGATGGCTTTTTGCGAAACCATGGCGACGAACAGCGCGACCATGTAGATCGAATAGGACAATTCTCCGACGAACTGGAAGGGGCCGCGCTGCAGCGCGCGGGATGCTGCGCCCCGCTCGAAGGCAAAAACATAAACGAGGATGGCGAAGACCATTGGCGCTGCGAACGAAAGCGCGCCCCGGCCGGCGAACCACACGAAGGCCAGCGCGCCCAGGACGCAGGCCGCTTCAATCAGCGTGGCGCTGGCGCCCTCGGCTGTCCAGCGGCTGCGCCACCGCGTGAAGGCCAGATAGGTTGCGCAGCCGATGAAGAAGCCGGCGATGCAGCGCAGGATGCCGAACGAGAAGGTCACGTCCATGCCGGTCGTGGAGAGCGAGACGACGACCGCCATACAGATCGCCGCGACCGCCAGCGCCACCTTGGCGAAAGCCGGACGGAACGACAGACAGATCGCCCCGAACAGCACATAGGTCCAGAATTCCGCCGAGATCGACCAGCTCGGGTGGTTCCAGCCCGTCGGTCCGAAGCCCAACGTCGAGAGAAAGCCAAGCTCCGGCAAGATTGTGGAGGGGTCGCGTAGGCCTGTGAAGGGCGCTGCGCCATCCGCCGACGCCGGCAGGAACGTGCGCGCGGCCTCATAGAGGAGGAACAGCACGAACATCGCCGCATGCAACGGCCAGAGCCGGCCAAAACGCCGGATCGCAAAAGCGCCCATCGACGTGCCGTCCTGCACCTTGGCGAGATAGGCGTGCGCGATCACGAAGCCTGACAGGACGAAGAAAAAGTCCACGAACAGATAGGAATGAGCCACGAGCGGGGAGCGATAGATCGTTCCTTCCGCGCCGAACCGCGACAGGGCGACCGCCAGCGCAGCGAGACCTCGCCAAGCGTCGAGCACGGTGAAACGCATCGGACGAACCCCGTCTTATTAAAACCGACGCTTAGGTAAGCAGCAAAATCTTAAAATATCTGAATGCCTTCCGGAGCGTTCAGCTGAGCCGCGCGTTGCCTCGAAAACAGCGGAAGAAATCGCCATGGCTGAAGATCGCATGCGAATTGGGGTGGTGATCGCCCGCAAGATCCTGAAAAGCCCCTGGGCCGATGAGGCCTGGATGCCGCACGCCGTCTTGCCGGCCGCGCCAGACCTGGAAGAAGGCGCGCGACTTGACGTGATTGAGAGTGGCGAAATTTTCTATGCGGGCTCTGCCGAGATCGAGCTGCATTCCGGACAGACCGCGCATTATCGCGACAATCTCGGCTCCGGTTCGCCCTCGGTCTGGATCGCGCTCAAGCCCGGAGAGGGCGCCCGCCGTGGCTGTTCAGCCACCGTCGATCCCTATGAAGGCGAGTCCATGGCGGAGGGCGTCGGAGAAATTGTCGAGGCGGTGCCCATGCCGGCGCTAATCCAGGACTTCGTCAGACTGTTCGTTCAAGAGCATCACGTCGAACGTCCGTTCATCAAGCGGCAGCGCGACAGAATAGGCAATCGCGAGAGCGGCGGGCCTCCAAAACCTGGTCGCTAAAACGACGCACACACAGATTGGATCCATTGCAGTCGGCGAACGTTCGAAAACGTGGGCGTCTATGCGAGCGCCGCATCTCGGAGTGAGCCGCAATGAAAACTGGTCCGTCGAAACCCGGACGTCGCTCTTTCCTGCGAGCCTTCGGCGTCGCCTCCGCTTCGGCAGGTCTTGGCGCGGCTCTGCTTCCAGCCGCGACCGTAGAGGCTCAGGCCTACGATCCCGGCGCAGAGGAAACCAAGGGCCGTTATCGCGAAACCGAAGACGTGAAGGCCTACTACCGGACGAACGGTTACGAGACTCTCACGAAGAAATAAGGATCGCGCCATGCTGATGAAACGCAGCGGCGCAGGCCGCTCTTCCGCCCGCTCCCTCGCCGGCACACTGGCGTCAACGCTTGCATCGGCCGCGCTCGACAGGCGAAGCTTCCTGCAGAAATCTGGTCTGACAGCGGCGGGCCTCGGCGCTCTGGGCGCCCTTCAGCTGGGCTCCGTCCAGCGCGCCAAGGCCGCCGGCACGAATGTCTCCGGAGCCGACGTCGTTATTAAGACCAACGTCTGTACGCATTGCTCCGTTGGGTGCACCGTCAAGGCGGAGGTCGTCAACGGCGTCTGGGTCGGGCAGGAGCCCGCCTGGAACAGCCCCATCAATCGCGGCACGCATTGCGCCAAGGGCGCCTCGATCCGCGAGCTCGTGCATGGCGATCGGCGGCTGAAATATCCGATGAAGCTGGAAGGCGGCCAATGGCGGCGCATCAGCTGGGAGCAGGCCGTCAACGAGATCGGCGACAAGGTTTCGCAGATCCGAGAAGCCTCGGGCGCGGATTCCGTCTATTGGCTCGGCTCGGCCAAGTTCACCAACGAGGCCGCCTATCTATTCCGCAAGTTCGCGGCCTTCTGGGGCACCAACTCGGTCGATCACCAGGCCCGCATCTGCCATTCCACCACCGTGGCGGGCGTCGCAAACACCTGGGGATACGGCGCTCAGACCAATTCCTACAACGATATCCGCAACGCCAAGACCATGATCATCATGGGCGGCAATCCGGCGGAAGCCCACCCTATCTCGATGCAGCATGTGCTGGCCGGCAAGGAGCTGAACCGCGCCAACCTGATCGTCATCGATCCGCGCTTCACCAGAACCGCCGCACATGCCACCGAATATGTGCGCCTGCGTCCGGGCACCGATATACCGGTGATCTGGGGCATGCTCTGGCACATTTTCCAGAATGGATGGGAAGACAAGGATTTCATCGCCAAGCGCGTCTATGGCCTCGACGCCGTTCGCAAGGAAGTCGAGAAATGGACGCCCGAAGAGGTCGAGCGCGTCACCGGCGTACCGGGCGAGCAACTCAAGCGCGTCGCCGAGACCTTCGCCACTCAGAAGCCCTCGACGCTGATCTGGTGCATGGGCGCGACGCAGCACACGGTCGGCACAGCCAACGTCCGGGCGTTTTGTATCCTCTGCCTCGCGACCGGCAATGTCGGCAAACCCGGCACCGGCGCGAACATCTTCCGCGGCCACACCAACGTGCAGGGCGCGACGGACCTTGGTCTCGACGTCACCACGTTGCCGCTCTACTACGGCCTGGTCGAAGGCGCCTGGAAACATTGGGCCCGCGTCTGGGAGGTCGAATATGACTACCTGCAGTCGCGCTTCGACGAGGTGCCGGCGATTGGCGGCAGAAAGCCACGCTCCCGCAAGGAAAACATGGAGACGCCCGGCGTCACGTCCACGCGGTGGTTCGACGCTGTGAACCTGCCCGCCGAGCAGATCGATCAGCGCACGAGCATCAAGGCCATGATGGTCTTCGGCCATGGCGGCAACACGGTCACGCGCATTCCGGAATCCATCGACGGGATGAAGAAGCTCGAACTGCTCGTCGTCGCCGATCCGCATCCGACGACCTTCGCGGCGCTCGACGCCCGGAAGGACGGCACATATCTCCTGCCCATCTGCACCTCGATGGAAATGGACGGCTCCCGCACCGCGTCGAACCGCTCGCTTCAGTGGGGCGAAAAGATCGTCGAGCCGATCTTCGAATCGAAGACCGACTACGAGGCGATCTACCTCCTGGCCGAAAAGCTCGGCCTCGCGCAGGCCATGTTCAAGAACATCGAGGTCGAGGGCAAGAACCCTGTCGCCGAAAGCATCCTGCGCGAAATCAACCGCGGCGGCTGGTACTCTGCCTCTATCGGGCTCAGGGCCGAGCGCCTCGAGGCGAATATGCGCGATAAGGCGAAGTTCTAAGTCGTCACCCTGCGCGCGCCCAAAGATACGCCGGAAGTCGGCGGCGATTATTATGGCTTGCCATGGCCGTGCTGGGGCAAGCCCGAGCTACGCCACCCCGGCACGCACATCCTCTACAACACCGATCTCCATGTGAAGGAAGGCGGCGGCACTTTCCGCGCGCGCTTCGGAATCGAGCGCAACGGCGAAACACTTCTGGCGGAAGATTCCTATTCCCGGGGGTCCGACCTGACGGACGGCTATCCCGAGTTCACCATGGGGGTTTTGAAGAAGCTCGGCTGGGACTCCGAGCTGACCGCCGAAGAGCGCGCCATCATCGAGAAGATCGGCGGCGGCAATATCGATGCGGTGAGCTGGGCGATCGATCTCTCGGGCGGCATGCAGCGCATCTGCCTCGAGCATGGCGTGATGCATTATGGAAACGGCAAGGCGCGCGCCAATGCGTGGAACCTGCCCGATCCGGTGCCCGTCCATCGCGAGCCCATCTACACGCCGCGTCCCGAACTCGTGGCGAAATATCCGACGCGTCCGGACGAACGCCAGTTCCGTCTGCCCAACATCGGCATGTCGGTGCAGAAGGGTGCGGTCGACCGCAACATCGCGCGGGAATTTCCCATCATCCTCACCTCCGGGCGCCTTGTCGAATATGAGGGCGGCGGCGAGGAGACGCGGTCCAACCGCTGGCTGGCGGAATTGCAGCAGGACATGTTCGTTGAGGTCAACGTCGGCGACGCTGCCGACCGCGGCATCAAGGACGGGCAGTGGATCTGGGTCTATGGCGCGGAAGGCGGCGCGAAGATTCGGGTCAAGGCGCTGGTCACAGAGCGCGTCGGCCGCGGCGTGGCGTGGATGCCATTCCACTTCTCGGGCTTCTACCAAGGGAAGGACATGCGCCAGTTCTATCCCGAGGGGACCGACCCGATCGTGCTTGGCGAGAGCGT
This sequence comes from Beijerinckiaceae bacterium, assembly GCA_019747375.1. GTDB lineage: Bacteria > Pseudomonadota > Alphaproteobacteria > Rhizobiales > Beijerinckiaceae > Terripilifer. The sequence continues at coordinate 15,578 of JAIEQX010000389.1, forward strand.
CAACACGATCACCACTTACGGGTACGACCCTGTGACCGGCATGCAGGAGCCGAAGGCGACCCTGTGCCAGATCCGGACAAGCTGAGCGGAGGCGCGATCATGGCCAGAATGAAATTCCTGTGCGACGCCGACCGTTGCATTGAGTGCAACGCCTGCGTGACGGCCTGCAAGAACGAGCATGACGTGCCGTGGGGGATCAATCGCCGCCGTGTCGTCACCATCAATGACGGCAAGGCGGGAGAACGGTCGGTTTCGATGGCGTGCATGCATTGCACAGATGCGCCCTGCGCCGCCGTCTGTCCGGTGAATTGTTTCTACACCACGGCCGACGCCGTCGTTCTCCATTCCAAAAATTTGTGCATCGGCTGCGGCTATTGTTTCTACGCATGTCCTTTCGGCGCACCGCAATATCCCAAGGTCGGCAATTTCGGCTCGCGCGGAAAAATGGACAAATGCACCTATTGCGCCGGTGGTCCTGAGGCGGATCTCAGCACGGCGGAATATGAGCGCTATGGCTCCAACCGGCTGGCGGAGGGCAAGCTGCCGCTCTGCGCGGAAATGTGCTCCACCAAGTCGCTTCTGGCAGGCGATGGCGAGATCATCGCGGCGATCTACAAAGAGCGCGTCTTGAAGCGCGGTTACGGCTCCGGCGCCTGGGGTTGGCAGACCGCCTATCGCGAAACCATCACCACATAAATCTTCCACGCGTCCGTTTTTCCAGCGAAGGACTTCCGGCATGTTTCATTCACCGGCCCGCTCACTCTCCTTCGTCGCCTGTCTGCTGGCGTCGACAACCCTCGGCGCTTCGGCTTTTGCGCAGACCCCGGAGGCGACCGCGCAGGCTTCTGCAGTAACGGCTCCGGCAAAGGGCCAGCCTGCCGATCTGTGTCTCGAGCTTTCGGCCTTTGTGCAAAAGGAAGCCAGCGGCAAAAGCG
>JAIEQX010000098.1 GCA_019747375.1 Beijerinckiaceae bacterium
TGGCGTTGAGCGCATTGTGGTGGCCGGGCATCGGGAGAGTCATGCTTTCGAGATAGGTCGCGGACGCCGACTTGCGATCGCGAATCAAAACGTTGAAGGTCGATACGCCGCCCGCAAGTTCGACATCCAGAAGCCGGACGTCGGCCTGCGGATTCTCGCCATAAGTGATGACGCGCCGGTCTTCGATCTTTCCGACGAGTTCCTGCACCGTCGGGTGATCGAGACACATGACCGCAAAACCGTAGAAGGGAAGGTTCTCGATCAGCGTCCGGAACGCATCCTTGATGGCGTCGAAAGTCTTGAAGTGGTCCAGATGCTCGGGGTCGATATTGGTCACCACGGCGACGTCGGCTGGCAATTTGAGGAAGGTGCCGTCGCTCTCGTCGGCTTCGACAACCATCCATTCGCCGGCTCCGAGCCGCGCATTCGTGCCATAGGCGTTGATGATGCCGCCATTGACCACCGTTGGGTCGAGCCCGCCAGCGTCGAGCAGTGTCGCCACCATTGAGGTCGTGGTGGTCTTGCCATGCGTGCCCGCCACCGCCACGCATTGGCGAAGTCGCATGAGTTCGGCCAGCATTTCCGCGCGGCGAACGACCGGAATCCGACGCTCGCGCGCGCCCGCCAACTCCGGGTTGTCGCGCTGGATCGCCGTCGACACGACAACCACCGCGGCCTGCCCGAGATGCGCGGCGTCATGCCCGATGAAGATCTCCGCGCCCTTGTCGCGCAGCCGCTTCACGTTGGCGTTCTCGCTCGCGTCAGAACCCTGCACCTTGTAGCCGAGGTTGATCAGGACTTCGGCGATGCCCGACATGCCGATGCCGCCGATTCCGACAAAATGGATCGAGCCGAGTTCGCGCGGCAGTTTCATTCAACTCACTCCAGTGCCCGTCCCCGCCACCCGGACGACCAGGTCGGCAAGGCGTTCGGCGGCATTGCCGATGCCGGCGCTCTTGGCGGCTTCCGCCCGGCGCGTCAACCCCTCAGGGTCAAAAGCGGCTCGCCCAAGGGACGCGGCAAGCCAGGCCGGGGTGAATTCGGACTGCGGCACGACTTCGACCGCGCCGGAAGCCTTGAGCTGAGCGGCGTTGGCCGCCTGGTCCTGGTCGAGCGCGAAGGGGAACGGCACGAGGATCGCCGGGCGGCCGATGACCGCGAGTTCCGAGACGGTGGAAGCGCCGGATCGCGCAATGACCAGATGAGCGGCTGCGATGCGCCCCGGCAAGTCCTTGAAGAAAGGCGCGACTTCAGCTTTCAGGCCGAGCGCGTCATAGGTCGCGCGCACGCGCGCTTCGTCCTCACCGCGCGCCTGCTGCACGATGACAAGACGCTGCTGAACATCCGGCGGCAGCATAGCAATCGCGGCCGGCACGACATCCGACATGACGCGCGCGCCCTGAGAGCCGCCGGTGACGAGAAGGCTCAGTCGATCTCCCAAAAAATCGGGGTAAGGCGCGGCGGAAGCTGCAATCACGGCGGGTCGAACGGGATTGCCTGTATGCTTGGCCTTGGCGAGCAGCGATACGCCCGCGCCCGACAGGGTCGCAAAACCAGTCCCGATCGCCGTGACGCCTTGAGCCAGAAAGCGGTTGGCCCGGCCGATGACGGCATTCTGCTCATGCAGGATGCTTGGAATGCGAAGAATGCGGGCCGCCACCAGGGGCGGCACGGTTGGATAGCCGCCAAATCCGACCACACATGCCGGTTTGATCCGACGCAGCAGCAGGATGGCCTCGACCGTCCCCCTCCCGAGCATCAGCGCCGCACGCAGTTTGGAGAGGAGCGAGCCGCCTGTCGGCGTCGCCGCCGATATGGTGTGAATGGCGGCGGCAGGAAATTGTGCGCCGTAAGACAGCGCACGATCATCCGTGACAAGTTCGACGCGCAGGCCCCGACGTGCGAGTTCCGACGCCAGAGATTCGGCCGGAAAAAGGTGACCGCCCGTCCCGCCTGCCGCGAGGAGAATCGTCTGGCTCACGAGCGGCTCACCGGCCGCGAGATTTCCGCGCGCGGCCGCCGCCGCGTAACCGAGATCAGGAAGCCCATGCCGATGGCGAGGGAGATCAGCGATGAGCCGCCATAGGAGATGAAGGGCAAGGTCATGCCCTTGGCGGGCATCAGATGAAGATTGACCGCCATGTTGATGGCGCTCTGCACGCCGAACAGCATGACCAGTCCAGCGGCGGCAAACCGGCAGAAGGGATCTTCATTGCGCGACGCAACCATCAGTCCACGCAATACGATCATGGCGAATACGGCCGCAATCACCATGCAGAACAACACGCCGAACTCCTCGCCCGTGACCGCGAAGATGAAGTCCGTATGACTGTCGGGCAGAATGCGCTTCATCGTGCCCTCGCCCGGCCCCTTGCCAAACCACCCGCCGGAAATGAAGCTTTCCATTGCGGTGTCGACCTGGAACGTGTCGCCAGGCGTCGTGCCGCCATTGCCGGGATCGAGGAATTTCTCGATGCGAAGGCGCACATGCGGGACGAAGCGATAGGCAAAGAACACGCCGGTCACCCCGATGCCGCCGATGCTCGCCACCCAGATCCAGTGAAGGCCAGCCATGAAGAAAAGCGAGGCCCAGACGATGGAGATCAGGATCGTCTGGCCGATGTCGGGCTGCATGATCAGCGGCAGGACTGTGATCGGCAGCAGGAATACGGCCAGCATGGTGCCCGGCACGTCGCGTCGACGCGCGCCTTCCGAAAACGCCCATGCGGCCAGGACCACGAAGGCAGGCTTTACGAACTCGGAAGGCTGGATTCCGAAAATCCAGCGACGCGCGCCCTTGACTTCGATTCCATAGAGGAGCGCCCCGACCACCAGCCCCATGCCGACGACATACATGAGCAGCGCAATGCGCCTGACCCATCGCGGCGGCAGAAACGAACAACCGATCAGCACGGAGGCGGCGACCGAAAGATAGATCACTTGCCGGTTGACGAAGTGGAACGTCGACAGCCCCAGCCGCTCGGCGACCGGCGGCGAGCCCGCCATGGTGAGCACGATGCCGAAGACCATGAGCGCGGCCAAGCCGCTGAGCAGCCAGCGGTCCACCGTCCACCACCAGTCAGCGAAAGCACTTCTTTCGGCGCGCGAAACCATGGCCTCGTCCTCTTAGTCCGCTGCGTTCAGCGCAGTTTCAAGGTCGACAATCCGATCAGCGCCAGCACGAAGGCGATGATCCAAAAGCGGACCACGATTTGCGATTCCGACCAGCCAAGCTGCTCGAAATGATGATGGATCGGGGCCATGCGGAATACGCGCTTGCCCGTCAGCTTGAAGGATACGACCTGCACGATCACCGAAAGCGCTTCGACGACAAAGAGTCCGCCCACGATGATGAGAACGATTTCGTGCTTCACCGCCACCGCGATGGTGCCGATCAGCCCGCCAAGCGCCAGCGACCCCGTGTCGCCCATGAAGATCTGCGCCGGAGGAGCGTTGAACCAGAGGAAGCCCAGGCCGGCTCCGATAAAGGCTCCGCAAAGCACTGCCAGTTCGCCCGTTCCGGGCACGAAATTGATGCCGAGATAGGTAGCGAAAATCGCATTGCCGGCCGCCCAGGCGATGATTGCGAAGGTGCCGGTCGCGATCATGGTCGGCACGATGGCGAGGCCGTCGAGACCGTCCGTCAGGTTCACGGCATTGCCGGACGCAACGATGACGAAAGGTGCGAAAATCAGGAAGAACAGTCCGAGATCAGCCACATAGCCGTTGACCAGCGGAATCGCGAGGCCGGTCGTGGTCGGTGTGCCGAAGCGCATCATGATCGCGCAGGCGATAACGGCGATAAACGCCTCGCAGGCGAGCCGCGCCTTGCCGGAGAAGCCCTTATGGGTCTGTTTCGTCACCTTCAGGAAATCGTCGTAGAAGCCGATCAGGCCGAACCCCGCGGTCACCAGCAGCACCACCCAGACGAAATGATTGCGCAGGTTGGCCCAGAGCAGGGTCGAGACGAGGAGCCCTGACAGGATCATCAGCCCGCCCATCGTGGGCGTGCCTTTCTTGGTGAGGAGATGGGACTGCGGCCCGTCGAGACGAATCGGCTGGCCCTTGCCCTGCTTGAGCCGCAAGGCGGAAATAATCCGGGGACCGAGGAAGAAAACAAAGAAAAGCGCTGTTGCGGCCGCCCCGCCGGTCCGCACGGTGATGTAACGGAAGACGTTCAGCGGGCTGAATAAATACGCGAAATCCGCAAGCCAGGCGAGCATTGGCGTTCCTTAGGAGACGAGTTCGTCGGGCGCTGTCGCATAACGCTCCTTGAGCGCGGCCACGATCGGCCCCATGCGACTGCCATTTGACCCTTTGACCATGACCACGTCCCCCGCCGCAACCGAAGCCAGAAGCGTCTCGGCGATATCTTCGGAGCGGCGTCCATAGACCCCCTTCTTCTCCTCGGGCAAAGCGTCGTAGAGATGGCGCATCAACGGTCCGGCCGCGTGCACCACATCGATCGGCAGTTCGGCGATGAAGGACGCCAGCCCGGCATGCAGATCGGCGGCTTCGGGTCCGAGTTCCAGCATGTCGCCCAGGATGGCGACGCGCTGGCCGAATACGCTGTCCTTCGGGGCGTCCGCCAAAAGCCGCAAGGCGGCGCGCATCGACACTGGATTGGCGTTGTAGCTCTCGTCGATCAGCGTGGCGTCGCCGCCGCGCATGTGAAGCGCCACCTGTTCGCCGCGACCCTTCGGCGCCGAGAACTCCGCCATGGCGCGAGCCGCTTCTGCGATGTCGGCGCCCACGGCTCGCGCCGCGAGCAGCACCGCGAGCGAATTGGTGGCGAGATGCCGGCCGGGAGCGCCGATACGATAGCGAACGCTCACGCCCATAATGTCCGCCGAGACGATCGACCCATCGGCTTGGGGCGAGAAATCGATCATCTGCGCATCAGCCGCGTCCGTCTCGCCGAAACTCAAAATGCCGCCGCCGCGCGATTGTCCCGCCAGCTCCGCAAGCCGGTCGTAATGCTCGGTCTCGCGCGGCAGGATCGCGATTCCGCCGGGCTCAAGACCGGAGAAAATCTCGCCCTTGGCATCCGCGATGGCCTCGATAGAGCCGAGGTTTTCAAGGTGGACGGGCGCAATATTGGTGATCAGCGCCACATGCGGACGCACCATGGCGACGAGCGGGCGTATTTCCTCGGCGTGGTTCATGCCGATCTCGAACACGCCGAACTCCGCGTTGGCGGGCATGCGACATAAGGTGAGCGGCACGCCCAGATGATTGTTGTAGGAGGCTGCGGACGCATGGGTGACGCCGGTCCGCGACAAGGCGAGCCGGAGCGCTTCCTTGGTGCTCGTCTTCCCGACTGAGCCTGTGATCGCAACGATCATCGCGCCAGAACGCTTGCGCGCCGCGATCCCGAGCCGCTCCATCGCGGCGAGAACGTCCTGCACCACATAAAGTGGCCCGAATGACTTCAGTCGGTCGGCATGCGCCTCGTCCACCACGGCCGCCGCGGCGCCCTTGGCGAAGGCCGTCTCGACATAGGCGTGCCCGTCGGAATTCTCGCCCTTGATGGCGAAGAACAAGTCGCCTGGTTCGATCGTCCTCGTATCGATGGAGACGCCGGTCACGCCGCGCGGCAGCTTAGTCACGCGCGCATCGAGCGGCTTGATCAGGTCGAGCCCGGTCCAGAGAAGACCCTCGCTCATGCGGCTAGCTCCTTCAGTGCTGCGCGCACCGCGTCATGGTCGGAAAATGGCAGCGTGCGTCCGGCGACGGTCTGCCCGGTTTCATGGCCCTTGCCAGCCACCACCAGCACATCGCCTTCGCCCAACATGCCTATGGCCTTCACAATGGCTTCGCCGCGGTCGCCGATCTCCATGGCGCCCGGCGCCGCCGCCAGAATCGCCGCGCGAATGGCCGAAGGGTCTTCCGAGCGCGGGTTGTCGTCCGTAACGATGACGACGTCGGCGCGCCGCGCAGCGATCTCGCCCATCAGCGGGCGCTTGCCCTGATCGCGGTCGCCACCGCACCCAAACACGACCAGAAGGCGCCGCTTCGCCAGCGGCCGCAATGCATCCAGCACTTTCTCCAGCGCGTCCGGTTTATGCGCATAATCGACGAAGACGGGCGCGCCCGAGCGCTCGCCAACACGCTCAAGTCGGCCTGGCGCGCCTTCGAGATGCTCGATCGCCGCGAACACCTGGTCGGGCGCGCTGCCGGTCGTGATGCAAAGGCCCGCCGCCACCAGCGCATTCGAAACCATGAAAGCGCCCGCAAGCGGCACGCGAAGCGCATGCTCGCGTCCTGCATGCCGCACAACGATGCGATTGGCGTCAGCTTCCGGCGACACCGACACGAGCGTCAGGTCTGCGCCCTTGTGCCCGACTGTAAAGACCGACAGTCCGCGCGCCGTCGCGGCTCCGATGACCGTGTCGGAAACGTCGCTGTCCGCGTTGATCACGGCCGGCGCACCCGGTGGAAGGAGCGTGTCGAACAACCGCAATTTTGCCGCGAGATAGGATTCGAGATCAGGATGGTAGTCGAGATGGTCGCGAGACAGATTGGTAAAGGCGCCGGCGCCGATCCTGAGGCCGTCCAGTCGGCGCTGGTCGAGGCCATGCGAAGAAGCTTCGAGCGCAAGATGATCGACGCCCTGCCCGGCGAGATCGTCGACGATTTTGTGCAGGGTGACCGGATCGGGTGTCGTCAGAGACCCGTAGGTCGCGCCAGCCGGACCGACGACGCCGGTTGTGCCGAGCGCGGCCGCCACGAGCCCGAGACGCGCCCAGATCTGTCTTGTGAAAGCCGCAACCGAGGTCTTGCCGCTCGTGCCGGTCACCGCGACGATTGTCGCCGGCTGGCGCGGATGCATCGCCGAAGCGGCGAGCGCCAGTGACGCGCGCACATCTGCGACCCTGATGAATTCAGCCGGCGCGAGAGCGACCGTAGGAGCCTTTTCGCCGATAATTGCAATCGCGCCCTGCGCCACAGCCTGCGCGGCGAAAGTCATGCCATCCGCGCGCGTTCCCGGCACCGCGAAAAACAACGCGCCTGGACGTATGTCGCGGCTGTCGGCCGTGACCTGGGAGATTTCCAGATCGATCGCGCCGTGCGGAAGGGTTCCCGGAGCGACGCCGATGCGCAGGAGAATGTCGCGCAGTCGCGTCAATGCGATAGGCTCCCCGTGGCGCCCATACCGAAACCGAGCCGCGCCAGCAGCGGAAAAGGCTGCGTCGGCAGATCCAGTCGGGGCGGCACGCCGAGCAGCGGACCCGTACGCTCGATGATCTTGCCTGTCACCGGTCCGGCGTTCCATCCGGCTGTTCGAAATCCATGCGTTTCGGAAATGCCCTGCGGTTCGTCGAGCACGGTCAGATAGAGATATTTTGGCTTGTCCGAGGGACTGACGGCCGTGAAGGTCGTGAGCACGCGATCATTCGCATAGCGCCCGTTGACGACCTTGTTGGCGGTGCCGGTCTTGCCGCCCGCGTAATAGCCCTTGATGTCGATCGACTTGGCCGACCCGACTTCGGCGTTGAGACGCATCAGATATCGCATGGCTTCGCTGGTCTCGGCCCGGAGGACCCGGGGAGCGTCCTTCTTGGCATCCTCTTCGCTGCGTTTCAAGAAACTGGGTTTCACCAGAAAACCGCCGTTCGAGATCGCCGCCACCGCCATCATGGCCTGTAATGGGGCGACAGCGAGACCATGGCCGAAAGCGATGGTCATCGTATTGAGTTCGCCCCAGTTTTTCGGAATGATCGGCTCCGCGCTCTCGGGCAGTTCGGTCTTCATACGGTCAAGCTGGCCAAGCTTTCGCAGAAACCCCTTATGGGCTTCGACGCCCATCATGAGCGCAATGCGCGCCGTGCCGACGTTCGACGAATATGTGAAAACCTCCGGCACCGTCAGCGAACGGTTCTGGGCGTGGTAATCGCTGATCTTGAAGCGGCCATAACGCAATGCCGCCCGCGCGTCGATGCTGGTGCGAAGGCCAATCTTGTTGGCGTCCAGCCCCATGGCGAGCGTCAGCGCCTTGAACGTCGAGCCCATTTCGAAAACACCCACAGACATGCGGTTGATGCGGGTGAGTTCCAGGGCGTCGACGGGATTGTTCGGATCGTAGTCGGGCAGCGACGCGAGCGCGATGATTTCGCCCGTGTTTACGTCCATGATGGCGCCGGCGCCGGCCTTGGCCTTGTAGCGTTCCATGCCCTTCATGAGTTCGTCCCGCAAAGCATGCGTGACTTTGAGATCGAGCGACAGGCGGATTGGCTTCAGATCCGCGGACGTCATCTGGAAGCCGGCCCGGTTCAGCTCGCCCAAACCCTGATTGTCGATGTATTTTTCCATACCCGCAATGCCGACGTTGTCGACATTGGTGAAGCCGAGAACATGAGCGCCGATGGGGCCATTCGGATAGACGCGCTTGTTCTCGGGCAGAAAGCCGACGCCTGGCAGGCCGAGGCGAAAAACCTCCTTGCGTTCCGACGGGCTCACGGCCCGCTTCACCCAGACGAAGCCTTTGCGCGATCCAAGCCGCTCACGCAGTTCGCGGGCGTCAAGGCCTGGCAGGACCGCGGTGAGCAGCTCCACCGCCTCGTCCTTGTCGATGATGCGTCGCGGCTCTGCAAAAATGGACATCGTCTTGACGTCAACCGCCAGAACCTCGCCATTCCGATCAAGAATGTCGGGCCGCGCCGCAGATACGGCCTCTGAGGCCGCGCGGCGCAGGCTGTTGGCGTCGGGCTTCATGCCCAGATAGACCAGCCGTCCTCCGATCACCGCGTAGAGGCAAACGAACCCGCACGCGACAATACGGATTCGACGCGTGCTCTTGTCGATGCGCGTACGCGTGAGATTCCGCCATGCGCGCAGAAGCGGGTGAATGCGCGGCGGTGGCGGCGCCTCCTCGATCTGGTGCACGTAGGGTCCGTCCGGCGGCGCGTGATTCGGGCTCATCTGGGCCTCGCGGAAGGAGTGACGGCGCCTGCGCCATTGCTGGTGTCGCGCGGCGTGTTGGTCGGTTCGGAGAGACCGAGCAATTCGAGTTGCCGACCGATGGCGTCGACCTTCGGCGGCTTGTCGGGCAATTGCGCCGCGCTGCGTACGATCTGGTCGACGCCGAGCGGCTTCAGGTCGAGATGCTTTTCGGCAAGCGCCTGCAAACGCTCAGGCCGTGTCAGATAAGCCCATTCAGCGCGAAGCATTCCGATGCGGTCTTGCTCCCGATCGATCGAATGTTTCACTTTCACGATCTGCTCGGAAAATAAAATCGTCTCGTACTTGATCGAATAGGCGTAAACCGCCGACCCGACCAGAAGCGCGATGGCGAGAACATTGAGATAGCGCAGCACGTCAGCGTCCTCTCGATGAATGGGCGGGAAGAGCCGCCAGCGCCCGCACTGCGGGATCGACGCCAAGCGCAGGAGCGTTGGTGCGAATGCCCGCGCGCAATCTGGCCGAACGCGCGCGCGGGTTGTCTCGCGTCTCGGCGGGCCCCGCGCTGACCGGCTGTTTTGGCGGAAGGTCGAATGTCGGCCGCTCCGGCACGGGCTCCCCGGGCAAAAGACGTGAACGCGATTGTCCGCGACCCGAACGCAGCGCAAAGAACTGCTTGACGATACGATCCTCCAGCGAGTGGAAACTCACCACGGCAAGTCGCCCCTGCGGCGCCAGAATGCGCTCTGCGCCGGCCAACGCCTGCACGAGTTCGCCAAGCTCGTCATTGACGGCGATGCGGAGCCCCTGAAACGTACGCGTCGCCGGATTGATTTCCGTTGGCTTGCCGGGCAGAAGGCGGCCGATCAGTTCGGCCAGTTCGCGCGTCGTCGTGAAAGGCTTGGCGTTGCGGTCATGCACGATGGCGCGCGCGATGCGGCGCGATGCGCGCTCCTCGCCGTAATAATACAGAATATTGGCGATCTCTTCCTCGCTCGCCTGATTGACGATATCAGCGGCGCTTCGCCCGGCCTGCTCCATGCGCATGTCGAGCGGGCCTTCGAAACGGAAGGAGAAGCCGCGCGCCGCTTCGTCGAGCTGCATCGACGAGACCCCGATGTCGAAAGTGGCGCCGTCGAACGGTCCCAGTTTCAGGGCGCGCGCGACATCCGCGCACGTGCTGAACCGCGCTTTCTCGAGCATGAGACGGCCACGATATTCCTTGACCATCGCCTGCCCTGCCGCAATGGCGTCCGGATCGCGATCGAGCGCGAGCACGCGCGTGCCGGGAATGTCGAGAATGGCTCTGGTGTAGCCGCCAGCCCCGAATGTACCATCGAGATAGAGGCCTCCCTCGCGCACCGCGAGAGCCTTCATGACCTCTTCCAGGAGCACGGGAATGTGCCGGGCCGGTCCGCCTGCGGCGAGAGTTTCCTGCCCGCCGCGGCCCCGCTTCATTTCCGTGCTCCTTGAGGTCGCGGCGGATCCGCTGCCGCGCGCCGGGCGCTGAGCTCTTTCCTGAGGTCGCGCACCCGGTCTTTGGCCTCGGCCAGGTGCGCAAGGAAGCGGCTCGGCTCCCAGATTTGAAACTTGTGACCCTGACCCACGAACGTCACCTCGGTGGTGATCCCCGCGCAGGCCTTTACGCTTTCCGTCAGGACGACCCGGCCCTCCGAGTCCACCTTCAGGATTTCGCTCGTGCCCAGAAGGGCAGTCGAGAGCAGGTCGCGCTCCTCCGAATAGGGAGAAAGCGTATCGAGTAGTCCGTCGATCTCCTTCAGCAGCGCATTGCCGCCGCAGTCGACCCTCTGCGCGTCGAGCGAGGGATGCACGTAAAGACCTTCGAATCCGTCGCGCGCCAGCACCGCTCGAAACGTGGCCGGTATCGATACCCGGCCCTTCGCATCGAGCCGGTTGGTGAAGTGCGAGACGAAGCGATCCAAGACGCCATTCCAACGCCTGCTCCTCGAGCGAAGACTCGTGAACCAGGCCGCAGCACGCTTCCCCTCCGACGCCAGAACACGCGCCCTCTCCGGCTTGCGAAAACAATTCGCGCCTCGAAGACAACGCTGATGAAACTGGAACTCCGAACGGGATGATTTGGGATAGCATGGGATGGTATGGGCGTCAACGGAGCGGGCGAGTCATTACGGGACAGTCGGGTCTTCTCCGGCATTAGCTCTTGTTAATATTAACGAAGCGTTATTGACCCCGGTCGCGGCAGGGCTTTGCGCTGCGTCGGCGGGATTTGCACGCGGCCGGACGACCCTCGACGAGGTCAAGGACCCCTGTTGCCACCGCGGCGCATCACGTATAAAGATATCTTTATATCTACAAGCTCACCGTCGAGCCTGAAGCGCAGGATCTTGCCGCTCATGACACAAGCGCCCCTCTCCCAGCTGATCGCCGCGCTCGAGGCGGCTGGCGAGATCACTCGGCTGCGTCTCCTGGCGCTGCTGGCCGAGGCTGAACTGACCGTCACGGAGCTGGTCACCATCCTGGGGCAGTCGCAGCCCCGCATTTCGCGCCATCTCAAATTATTGGTCGAGGCGGGGCTGATCGAACGTCATCGCGAAGGCGCATGGGCCTTCTTCCGGCTCGCGGATCGCGGCGCCACGGCCGAAATCGCCCGAGAAATTGTGGGCCGCATCGAAAGCGACGATCCGCAGCTGGCCGCCGATCATGGACGGCTCGGCGAAGTCCGCCGCGCGCGCGCCGAGCAGGCCGCGCGCTACTTCGCCGATCAGGCGACGCATTGGGACCGCATCCGCTCCCTCCACGTGCCCGAGGAACTGGTGGAAGCCGCCGTGCGCGACATCGTGGGCGACCGGCCGTTTCAGGCGGTGCTCGACCTCGGCACGGGCACCGGCCGCATGCTGGAACTCATCGCGCCGCATGCCGCTCGCGCGGTTGGCGTCGACCAGAGCCCAGCGATGCTGAACGTGGCCCGCAGCCGCCTCGATCATGCCGGCTTGCGCAACGTGCAGTTGCGCCAGGGCGACATCTACGCCCTCCCCGTCGAGCGTGATGGCTACGATCTCGTCGTCATGCACCAGGTGCTGCATTATCTGGATGATCCCGCCCGCGCGTTGCGTGAAGCGGCCCGCACGCTCCGCCCGCAGGGCAGGCTCGTCATCATCGACTTCGCCCCTCACGCACACGAGTTTCTGCGCGAGCAGCACGCCCATCGGCGGCTCGGCTTTGCTCCTGAGGAGGTTGGCGCCCTGCTGCGCGACTGCGGCCTCGATGTCGAATTGCAGCGCGACCTGACGCCCGGCGATCGCCGCGACAAGCTTACTGTTTCGCTGTGGGTCGGTCGCGATCCGCGCATCGCATCCGACCTTCTGCCCTTGACCCATCGCGAGGTCGCATGATGAATTCCGCCGAACGCCCGAGCCGCAACGGCCAGCCACGCATCCGCGCTTCCTTCGAGTTCTTCCCCCCGAAGACCCCCGAAATGGAAGCGAGCCTGTGGGAGTGCGTCGAGCGGCTTGCGCCCTTGTCGCCCAGCTTCGTATCCGTCACCTACGGAGCCGGCGGATCGACGCGCGAGCGCACGCACAATACCGTGGCGCGACTCGTCGCCGAGACGCGGCTGAAGCCCGCCGCCCACCTCACCTGCGTGGCCGCCACGCGCGACGAAGTCGACGACGTGATCCGCGCTTACCACCGCGCCGGCGTCCGCCATATCGTTGCGCTTCGCGGCGATCCGCAGGATGGTCTTGGCGCGGCCTATCGCGCGCATCCGGGCGGCTACCAGACATCCACCGACCTCGTCGCCGGGATCCGCCGCCTCGGCGATTTCGAAGTCTCCGTTTCGGCATATCCCGAAAAGCATCCTGAAAGCCGCTCGATCGACGACGACATCGACGTCCTTGCCGCCAAAGTCGATGCAGGCGCGACGCGTGCGATCACCCAGTTCTTCTTCGAGAATGAGTCTTACCTTCGCTACGTCGACCGCGTTCGCGCGCGTGGCATCAACATCCCGATCCTGCCCGGCATCGTGCCCGTCCAGAACTTCAAGCAGACTGCGAACTTCGCCCGACGCACGGGCGCCAGCGTGCCGCAATGGCTGGCGGACCGCTTCGAGGGGCTCGAGGACGACCCCGCCACGCGCCGCCTCATCGCCGCAGCAGTGGCCGCCGAACAGGTGCTCGACCTGGTCGACCACGGCATCGAGGATTTCCATTTCTACACCATGAACCGTGCGGATCTCGTCTATGCGATCTGCCATCTGCTCGGTCTGCGCCCGCATGCGCAGGCCGAAGCCGCCGAGACCGTGAAGGCCGCATCTCCATGACCATGACCCGACCGCGCGCCGACGGCGACGAAGTCAGAGCCGCCCTGAACGCCCTGGCAAAGGAGCGCATTCTTGTGCTCGACGGCGCGATGGGCACGATGATCCAGGACCGTCGCTTCGACGAAGCGCAGTTCCGTGGCGAACGCTTCGCCGACTGGCCGAGCGATCTGCGCGGCAACAACGACCTTCTTATCCTGACGCAGCCCGATGCGATCAGGGACATTCATCTCGCTTATTTTCTGGCTGGCGCGGACATTTGCGAGACCAACACCTTTTCGTCGACAACCATCGCACAGGCCGACTACGGTCTCGAATCATACGCTCAGGAACTTAACCGCGAGGGCGCGCGGCTTGCGCGAGAGGCAGGCGATCTCGCCGAAAAGAAGGACGGCCGTCGCCGCTTCGTCGCGGGCGCGCTCGGCCCCACCAATCGGACCGCCTCGATTTCCCCGGACGTCAACGATCCGGGTTTTCGCGCCGTCAGCTTCGACGAGCTGCGCAAGGCCTACGGCGAGGCCGCGCAAGCGCTTGTCGAAGGCGGCGCCGATCTTCTGCTGATCGAAACCATCTTTGACACGCTGAACGCCAAAGCGGCATTGGCCGGCATCGAGGACGCCTTCTCGGCCACGGGTTCGCGCCTGCCGATCATGATCTCCGGCACCATTACGGACCTCTCTGGCCGCACCCTTTCGGGGCAGACGACCGCCGCATTCTGGATTTCGCTTCGCCACGCAAAGCCTTTCGCCGTAGGCCTGAACTGCGCGCTCGGCGCCCGCGAAATGCGCCAGCATGTCGCCGAACTTTCGCGCCTGGCCGACACTTTGGTCATGGCCTACCCGAACGCCGGACTGCCGAACGAATTCGGTCTTTACGACGAAAGCCCGGAATATATGGCGGCCCTGGTGGGCGAGTTTGCCGACTCCGGTCTCGTCAACATCATCGGCGGCTGCTGCGGCACGACGCCGGAACATATTCACGCCCTCGCCGAGCGCGTCAAACATGCCGCTCCACGCGCGCCTGCCGTCGTCGAGCCCATGCTGCGCCTGTCGGGCCTGGAGCCGTTTACGCTCACGCCCGACATCCGTTTCGTCAATGTTGGCGAGCGAACCAACGTCACCGGCTCCGCCCGCTTCCGCAAGCTGATCAAGAATGGGGAATTCGCCGCCGCGCTCGACGTCGCGCGCGATCAGGTCGCCAATGGGGCCCAGATCATCGACATCAATATGGATGAAGGCCTGCTCGACTCGGAAAAGGCCATGGTCGACTTTCTCAATCTCGTGGCCGCCGAACCCGACATCGCGCGCGTGCCCGTCATGGTCGACTCATCCAAGTTCAACATCATCGAATCCGGCCTGAAATGCATCCAGGGCAAGGCCGTGGTGAATTCGATCTCGCTGAAGGAAGGCGAAGAAAAATTCATCGCTGACGCCAATATCGTGCGCCTGTACGGCGCAGCCGTCGTGGTGATGGCTTTCGACGAGCAGGGCCAGGCCGACACGATGGAGCGCAAGGTCGCGATCTGCGCCCGCGCCTACAAGATCCTCACCGAGAAGGTCGGCTTCCCGCCTGAGGACATCATCTTCGACCCCAATGTCTTCGCTGTCGCGACCGGGATCGAGGAGCACGACAATTACGGCGTTGACTTCATCGAGGCCACGCGGCAGATCCGCGCCACCCTGCCCCATGTGCATATTTCGGGCGGCGTCTCGAATTTGTCCTTCTCATTCCGCGGCAATGAGCCGGTCCGCGAGGCCATGCATTCCGTCTTCCTGTACCACGCCATTCAGGCCGGGATGGATATGGGCATCGTCAACGCGGGCCAGCTGTCGGTTTATGAAAAGATCGACGCCGAGCTGCGCGAGGCCTGCGAAGACGTCGTGCTCAATCGCCGTCGGGACGGCACCGAGCGCCTTCTGGAAATCGCCGAGAAGTTCAAGGGCCAGGGCGGCGAGATCAAGTTGAAGGACCTTGCCTGGCGGGACCAGCCGGTGGAAAAGCGGCTCGAGCATGCGCTCGTCAATGGCGTCACGGAATTCGTCGACGTCGATGTCGAGGAGGCGCGCCTGCAGTCGAAGCGGCCGCTCGACGTCATCGAGGGTCCCCTGATGGCAGGCATGAATGTCGTCGGAGATTTGTTCGGCGCAGGAAAGATGTTCCTGCCCCAGGTGGTGAAATCCGCCCGCGTGATGAAGCAGGCGGTTGCCTGGCTGATGCCGTTCATGGAGGCCGAGAAGGCTTTGAACGGCGGCAGCGAGCGTTCCACCGCCGGCAAGATACTCATGGCCACCGTCAAGGGGGACGTCCACGACATCGGCAAGAACATCGTGGGCGTCGTTCTGGCCTGCAACAATTACGAAGTCATCGATCTCGGCGTCATGGTGCCGGCCGCAAAAATTCTCGAGACGGCGAAGCGTGAGAAGGTGGACGCCATCGGGCTGTCCGGCCTCATCACGCCTTCGCTTGACGAAATGTGTTTCGTGGCCTCCGAAATGGAGCGCGAAGGCTTCACCATGCCGCTGCTGATCGGCGGCGCGACCACCAGCCGCGTGCACACGGCGGTCAAGATCCACCCAAATTACGAGCGGGGCCAGGCGGTTTATGTGACCGACGCGAGCCGCGCCGTGGGAGTCGTGTCAGCCCTGCTCGCGCCCGACGGCGGCGCCGGCTACGTCGAGACCATACGGGCCGAATATCGCAAGGTGGCGGAGGCCCACAAGCGGGCCGAAAGCGACAAGAAGCGCCTCCCGCTGGCGCGCGCCCGCGCGAACGCGATGAAGATCGACTGGTCTGCATACGACCCGCCGAAGCCCACATTCCTCGGAACTCGCGTCTTCGGCACGTATGATGTGGCGGAACTCGTTCCCTACATCGACTGGACGCCGTTCTTCCAGACCTGGGAAATGAAGGGGCGCTATCCCGCGTTGCTCGAGGACGAGCGTCAGGGAGAAGCCGCGCGCCAGTTGTTCGACGACGCGCAGGCAATGCTCAAGCGCATCGTCGATGAGCGCTGGTTCCAGCCCAAGGCCGTGATCGGCTTCTGGCCGGCAGGCGCGGACGGCGACGATATCGACCTGTTCCAGGGCGAGTCGCGCAGCGCGAAGCTCGCGACCTTCTACACGTTGCGCCAGCAGTTGCAGCGCCGCGACGGGCGTCCCAATCTGGCCTTGTCCGACTTTGTCGCGCCTGTTGCGAGCGGCAAGCGCGATTACATCGGCGCCTTCGTGGTCACGGCCGGAGCCGAGGAGGAAAAGATCTCCGAGCGTTTCGCCCGCGCCAATGATGATTACGGATCGATCATGGTCAAGGCGCTCGCCGACCGCATTGCTGAGGCCTTCGCAGAACGCATGCACGAGCGCGTGCGCCGCGAGTTCTGGGCCTATGCGCCGGACGAGACGCTCACGAACGAGCAGCGGATCGAAGAATCCTATGCGGGCATACGCCCGGCTCCGGGCTACCCGGCGCAGCCGGATCACACCGAGAAGGAGACGATCTTCCGTCTCCTCGAAGCCGAGCGGCGTATCGGCGTG
>JAIEQX010000167.1 GCA_019747375.1 Beijerinckiaceae bacterium
GGAACTGCAGCTGCCCGCTGACGCCCGAAAAGGCGTTGCCGCCAATATAGCTGAACGCCTGATCATAGGCGAAATTCGTGCGCGCATCGATCGACCTCAGGTCGATCTTGTCGACGCCCGAGACGAAATCCAGGATCAGGTCCGGCGCCGCGAGGCTCGAATCCGTGATCGTCTGGAACTGGAACACGTCGTAGCCGGCGCCGCCCGTGAGCTGGTCGTAGCCCGCGCCGCCGTTCAGCGTGTCGTTGCCGTCGCCGCCGATCAGGATGTCGGCTCCGCCACGCCCGAGCAGCACGTCGGCTCCGAGCCCGCCGTTGATGACATTGGCGAAATCATTGCCGCGCAGCGAGTCCGCGAGGTTCGAGCCGGTCAGGTTCTCGATGCTCACATAGGTATCGTAATAGGCGTCGCCACGGTTGAGCGACGGCGTCACGAGATCGGCCGTCACGGCCGCGGTGGCGGTCACATAGCTCGCCGTGTCGCTGCCCGCGCCGCCGTCCAGCTTGTCGTTGCCGGCGCCGCCGATCAGGATGTCGTCGCCATTGCCGCCCGAGAGCTGGTCGATTCCGGCCTTGCCGTCGATCGTGTCATTGCCCTCGCTGCCCGCGATGATGTTGGCGAGCGCGTCGCCGTTGAGCACCTGATCCGTATAGATGACGGGCGGCGGCGGCGCGGTGACCTGCGCGTAGGTATAGACGCCGTCCGACAGTTTGAAGCTTTCGACGTTCCAGACAATGTCGCGCCCGTCCGTCACGCCGGTGCGCAGGTCGAGCACTTCGAGCGAGCCGTCGGCCAGCACGGTGAAGCGGTAATCCGCCTTGGCGCCCGTGTAGATCGCCGTATCGACGCCCGCGCCGCCGTCCAGGATGTCGTCGCCGAGGCCGCCCGTCATCGTGTCGGCGCCATCGCCGCCGTTCAGCGTATCGGCCCCGCCGCGGCCCAGCAGCGTGTCGATGCCGGCGCCTCCGTTGATCACATTGGCGTTGTCGTCGCCGTTCAGCCGGTCGTTGTAGCTGGAGCCGGTCAGATTCTCGATGCTTACATAGACGTCGCCATAGGCGTCGGCGGAATTGGCCGTGCGGGTCACGAGGTCGGCGGTGACGCCGGCCAGCGCCGTCGCATAGCTCGCCGTATCGACGCCCGCGCCGCCGTCGAGGCGATCCGCGCCCGCGCCGCCGATCAGCAGGTCGTTGCCGTCATAGCCGTAAAGCGCGTCAGCGCCGGCCTTGCCGTCGAGCGTGTCATTGCCGCTCTTGCCGATCAGCGTATTGGCCGCCGTCGTGCCGGTCAGCGTCATGTCGGCGTCCGGCGTCGTGGGCGTTGTCGGCGGCGTGGGCGTCACGACGCCCGCATTCAGCTCGGCCAGCGTGTAGATCTTGTCGGAAAACTGGAACAGCTCGACATTGGTCAGCACGTCGCGGCCGTCCGCATTGGCGCGATTGTCCTGGATCTGCAGAGAGCCGTCCGCCAGCGTGCTGATCGTGTAGCTGGCGCGCGCGCCGCTGAACACGGCGGTGTCCGAGCCGAGCCCGCCGTCGAGCGTGTCGTCGCCGAGCCCGCCCGTCAGCTTGTCGTCGCCGGCATTGCCCTTGAGCGCATTGGCCGCCTGGTTGCCGACGATCACGTCATTGGCCGAGCCGCCGAAAGCGTTCTCGATCAGCGAGCGCGTGTCGCCGTTGAACAGCAGCGCATTGGCGATATTGCCGACAGCCACTTTCGTGCCGTCATATTTCAGCTTGGCGAGCTGCGTGGTCGAGGTGATCGTCCATTCGCCGGGGTTCAGGTTCACCTGCAGGCCCGTGGCGTAGACGGAGAAATCATAGGTGTCGACGCCGCCGCCGTCCCACACGGTCTCGAACACCCGGTTGGCGACCGGCGCGCCGCGGCCCACGCCATTGACCGACGCCTGGCCGGTCGAGGGGTTCCACGTATAGACCGTGTTGCCGGAATTGGTGCTGTAGTTCGCCCCATACATCTGCTGGATGGCGGCGATGTCATACATCATCAGCGACTGCGCGAAGCCGCCGTTCTCGTTGACATAGCCGGTCGTCGTCGAGGCTCCGACATAGGAGCGATAGCTCATGACGGAATATTCCATCGAGTCGCGATCGGCCGGCATGATGTTGCCTTCATGCGTATGCTCGAGGCCGAGCGCATGGCCGATCTCGTGCAGGAAGGTCGCAAAAGCGTAATTGCCGCGCGCCGGGCTCGTGTAATAGCCGCTCGACTTGTTGAACCAGGCGTCGCCGCCTTCCGCCATCGTGGTCGGATAATAGGCCCAGGCGGTGCCGGGCGAGTCCGATTGCGCAAAGCGCATGTCGGCATGGGTGGTGGAGCTTTCGGTCACCTGCGTGAAGGTGAGGTTGGCGACCGCCGCATAGCTGTCCAAAACCGTCTTGACGGTGGTCTGCTGGGCCGCATTGAGCACGCCGAAATTGTTAAGGTTCTCGCCTTCGCCATAACCGGCGCCGTAATAGGAGCCGAGCGACGGGAAGCTGAAGGTGAGGTTGCTCACCCCCCATTTGAGCCCGCTGAGCACGCCGTCGATATAGGCGTTGCCGGTGTTGCTGACATTGGCGACCGATGGCATGCGGAACTCCGAAACTCGGGACTGGGCCGCCCCTGCGGGCAGCCTCCCCCGGCAAACGTCGCGCGGAGGACCCGTCCTGAATGCGGCAAGGATCCTAACCAGCCGTATATTTTGCAGCCCGCATTCGACCCAAGGGCGTCTCTGACCCGGCTTGGCCGGGTGGCGCTTCGCAACAGTGTTAATGAACCGGCAGCGGAGCCGTAGGATTCCGGCATGAGGCTGACGTTACGGAAGGAAAAGGATTTCAATGCAGGCGCGACGTCGTCTCGTGCGCCGCCGGCCTTGCCCCTCGCCGTTTCGGAGCGGGGCCGCGCCATGCGTCGGAGACCGCGGCGGCGGCTTGACGCCCCACGAGCCGCCAGGCACGAAAGCGCATGGCCAACGCCGTTTTCACGACGCGACTCTCGCCCTCCTATGACGATGTTCCGGAGGAGCGATACCATTTCCCGAAGCGCTATCTGCCGGCCGCGCAGGCGGCGGTGGGCGACTGGATCGTCTATTACGAGCCGCGCCGGACCGGCATGGAAGGCGCGGCGGGCAGGGGGCGGCAGTCCTATTTCGCCGTGGCGCGGGTGAGTGCGGTCACGCCCGACACGACGACGCCGGATCATTTTTACGCCCATATCGAAGCCGGCTCCTACATCAACTTCGTCTCGCCCGTTCCCTTCAAGGATGGCGAGGACTTTTATGAAAGCCGCGCGCAGCGCGAAGACGGCGGCACGAGCAAGGGCTGGTTCGGCTGGTCGGTGCGTCCGGTTCCGGCCCGGGAATTCGAGCGCATCATGCAGGCCGGCATGGCCATGCCGTTGCGCGCCTACGAGCAGCCGGCGGCGCCCCTGCAGGGCTTTGCGGAAGAACAGGCGAT
The DNA here is from genome assembly GCA_019747375.1 of Beijerinckiaceae bacterium. Taxonomy (GTDB): domain Bacteria; phylum Pseudomonadota; class Alphaproteobacteria; order Rhizobiales; family Beijerinckiaceae; genus Terripilifer. The sequence goes on from JAIEQX010000167.1 coordinate 3,456, forward strand.
CTTCGACTACGAGCGCCCGATGATCGAGCGGACGCTGACGCGCCCCTATCGCGACCAGGCGTTTCGCCGCGTCGTGCGCGACGCCTACGACAATCGCTGCGCCATTTCAGGCCTGCGCCTGCTCAACGGCGGCGGACGCCCGGAAGTGCAGGCCGCGCATATCAAGGCCGTGGAGGATCGCGGCCCGGATTCGGTGCGCAACGGGCTCGCGCTGTCGGGCACGTTCCACTGGCTGTTCGACCGTGGCCTGATTTCGGTCGACAGGGATTTCTCCATCCTGCGCGCCAAGGGTCAGATCCCCGAGGAACTGCTGCCGCTGTTTCCGCGCGACGGCATGTTGCGCATGCCGAGCGACGCGCGCCTCTGGCCGCACGACGAATACATGCGGCATCATCGCGAGACGCGGTTCAAGGGGTAGGGCGAGCCCTGCCGGCGCCGGCGCCGCTGGATCGCTTCGCTCCGCTCGCGATGACGGCGGGTTGTTTCGTGCGACCTACAGACCAAGAGCCGCGCGGCGGATCGCCGGGCGCCGTCATTGCGAGGAGCGAAGCGACGCGGCAATCCAACAGCGTGCGCCTTGGCGCTTCCTCATCGAATGGCAGATCCGGATAATGTCTGCTGCTTCTTTCAGGGGAAGATCTGGGGCATGCCAACGCCCGAGGGAAAACCCCTCGGGCGTTGAACTCAATCTATCAGCTGCACCCGGTCGTGCTGCCGCAAGTGTCGCACTTCAGGCACGTCCCGTTCCGCACGAGCGTGAAATTCGCGCATTCGGGGCAGGCTTCTCCGACATAGCCCTTCATCCGGGCCTCGGCGCGCTTGTCGGCGGTCGAGGCTTTGGGGGCGGGGCCGGGGGTCGACCAGCTGAGTTGTTCGAACTCCGCCGTCGTGGCCGCCGTCAGCTCGTCGCGATAGGTCATGACTTCGCTCTTCAGGGCCGTGGCCCCGTCGGTGGCGAGGCCCATGACGTCCTGCGCGGCGGCTTCGAAACCGCCCTGCACGAGCATCAGCTTGTCGGTCTTCGAGCGCACGAACCCGCGCGACACGAAGCGCGAGGTGGCGTTGGCGGCGGGCGATTGCGGACGGCTCTGGTCCTCGCCCTTGCCGATCACGGTGTCGCCGATGTCGGAAGGATCGACATGCGCGAGATCGTTGCGGCCGAGGTAAGAAATCGCCAGTTCGCGGAACACGTAGTCAAGGATCGACGTCGCGTTCTTGATCGCGTCATTGCCCTGCACGAAGCCCGCCGGTTCGAAACGGGTGAACGTGAAGGCGTCGACATATTCGTCGAGCGGCACGCCATATTGCAGGCCGACCGAGATCGCGATGGCGAAATTGTTCATCAGGCTGCGGAAGGCGGCGCCTTCCTTGTGCATGTCGATGAAGATTTCGCCGATGCGGCCGTCCACATATTCGCCGGTGCGCAGATACACCTTGTGGCCGCCCACCACGGCTTTCTGGGTGTAGCCCTTGCGGCGGTCGGGAAGACGCTCGCGCTCGCGCGTGCGCTCGACGCGCTCGACGATCCGCTCGACGATCTTTTCCGCAATATGCGACGTGCGCGCCGCAAGCGGCATGGCCGCCAGCGCCTCGCCGGCCTCGTCCTCGTCGGCGTCATCGTCGGCGATGAGCTGCGAGTTCAGCGGCTGCGACAGTTTCGAGCCATCGCGGTAGAGCGCGTTGGCCTTGAGCGCGAGGCGCCAGGACAGCACATAGGCGTCCTTGCAATCCTCGACCGTCGCGTCATTGGGCATGTTGATCGTCTTGGAGATCGCGCCCGTGATGAACGGCTGCGCGGCGGCGAGCATGCGGATGTGGCTGTCGACCGAGAGATAGCGCTTGCCCGTGCGTCCGCACGGATTGGCGCAATCGAACACCGAATAATGCTCGACCTTCAGATGCGGCGCGCCTTCCAGCGTCATCGCTCCGCAGACATGCACGTTGGCGGCGTCGATCTCGGCCTTGGAGAAGCCCAGGAACGGCAGCAGCTCAAAACTCGGATCGTCGAGCTTCTCGGCCGGCACCTTGAGCGCGCCGGTCAAGAAGTCCGCGCCCAGCGCCCATTTGTTGAACACGAACTTGATGTCGAAAGCGCCCGCGAGAGTCTTCTCGAGCCCTTCCAGCTTCTCGTCCGTGAAGCCGCGCGAGCGCAGGCTCGTGTGGTTGACGCCCGGCGACTGGCGCATGGACGCATGGCCGACCGCATAGGCCTCGATCTCGGCGAGCTGGGCCTCGCTGTAGCCGAGCGCCCGCAGGGCCTCCGGCACGGCGCGGTTGATGATCTTGAAATAGCCGCCGCCCGCGAGCTTCTTGAATTTCACCAGGGCGAAATCAGGCTCGATGCCGGTCGTGTCGCAATCCATCACGAGGCCGATCGTGCCCGTGGGGGCGACGACCGACACCTGCGCATTGCGATAGCCGTGCTGCTCGCCGAGCGACAGGGCCAGGTCCCACGCCTTGCGGGCGTGTTCGGCGAAGACCGCGCCGTTGCGCGGCAGCTTGGCCAGCGTCGCATGGTCGAGCGCCACCGGGGCGACATGCAGCTTCTCGTAACCCTCGGTCTCGCCATGGGCGGCGCGGCGATGGTTGCGGATGACGCGCAGCATGTGCTGGGCGTTCGGCGCGTGGCCCGGGAAGGGGCCGAGTTCCTTCGCCATTTCGGCGGAGGTCGCGTAGCAGACGCCGGTCATGATGGCGGTCAGCGCGCCGCAGATCGCGCGGCCCTCGTCCGAGTCGTAGCCGATGCCGGTCGACATCAGCAGGCCGCCGACATTGGCGTAGCCGAGGCCGAGCGTGCGGTACTCGTAGGACAGGCGGGCGATTTCCTTGGAGGGGAACTGCGCCATCAGCACCGACACTTCGAGCACCACGGTCCAGAGCCGCACGGCGTGCTCATAGGCGACGATGTCGAAAATGCCGTTCGCCGGATCGCGGAACTGCAGCAGGTTCAGCGACGCCAGGTTACAGGCCGTGTCGTCGAGGAACATATATTCGGAGCAGGGGTTCGACGCATTGATCGGACCCGACGCCGGGCAGGTGTGCCAGTCGTTGATGGTGGTGTGATACTGGATGCCGGGATCGGCCGACGCCCAGGCGGCATAGCCGATCTTGTCCCAGAGATCCTTGGCCTTGAGGGTCTTGGCGACCTTGCCGTCGGTCCGGCGGATCAGGTTCCAGTCGGAATCCTGCTCGACCGCGCGCAGGAAGTCGTCGGTGACGCGCACCGAATTGTTCGAGTTCTGGCCCGCAACCGTCAGATAGGCTTCCGAATCCCAGTCGGTGTCATAGGTGTCGAACGCGATCTCGGTATAGCCCTGGCGGGCGAACTGGATGACGCGCTTGATGTAATTGTCCGGCACGGAATCCCGGCGGGCGAGCTTGATGGCCTTCTTCAGCGCCGGGTTCTTCTCGGGCGCATAGCAATCGTCGTTCGGGCCCTCGCAGTTCACGCAGGCCTTCATCACGGCCTTCATGTGGCGCTTGACGATCTTGGAGCCGGTGACGAGCGAGGCGACCTTCTCCTCCTCCTTCACCTTCCAGTCGATGTAGGATTCAATGTCCGGATGGTCGGCGTCCACCACCACCATCTTGGCGGCGCGGCGCGTCGTGCCGCCCGACTTGATGGCGCCGGCGGCGCGGTCGCCGATCTTCAGGAAGGACATCAGGCCGGACGACTTGCCGCCGCCCGACAGCCGCTCGTTCTCGCCGCGCAGCTTGGAGAAGTTGGAGCCGGTGCCCGAGCCGTATTTGAACAGGCGCGCCTCGCGCACCCAGAGGTCCATGATGCCGCCCTCGTTGACGAGGTCGTCGGCGACGGACTGGATGAAGCAGGCGTGCGGCTGCGGATGTTCGTAGGACGACTTCGACTTGACCAGCTTGCCGGTCTGGAAGTCGACGTAATAATGGCCCTGGCCCGGGCCGTCGATGCCATAGGCCCAGTGCAGGCCGGTGTTGAACCATTGCGGCGAGTTCGGCGCGGCGATCTGCCGGGCGAGCATCGAGCAAAGCTCTTCATAGAACGCCAGCGCGTCCTCTTCGTCGTTGAAATACTTGCCCTTCCAGCCCCAGTAGGTCCACGCGCCGGCGAGCCGGTGGAACACGTCCGTGGCCGAACGTTCCGGGCCGTAGCGCTCGTCCTTGGGCAGGGCGGCCAAAGCCTCTTCGTCCGCGACCGAGCGCCACAGGAAGGAGGGAACGTCGTTCTCCTCGACGCGCTTCAGCCGCGCCGGCACGCCGGCCTTGCGGAAATATTTCTGGGCGAGAACGTCGGTCGCCACCTGGCTCCAGGCGGCCGGCACGGCGATATTGTCCTGCGAGAACACGATGGAGCCGTCCGGATTCCGGATTTCGCTCTTGGCCGCGCGAAACGCGATATCCGCGTAGGGGCCCTGTCCTGCCTTCGTAAACCGCCGCTCGATCCGCATCTCTTTTTCCTTCGATCACAGGCGGACGACCGTCCGCCTGGAGCCCGTGTTCCCGGCTCTGGATTTGCCTCAAGACCTGTTCGAAACTCTGTCCCGTCCGCATGCGGGCAGGCGACTCGACGGCGTGCCCCACGGGGTCAATGCGCCGTGCCGTCCGCTGCGGCAGGGGCCCCGTGGGGCGGCCCGCATCCAGTCGTTCGGCAGTGATTTCAGGGTGAACCTCGGAGCTAATCTCGTCAAGGTCTTGTGCCGACTTACGGATGCGGAACTAGATATAGTGATCCCTGTGGAAAATGGGGACTGGCGATTGTCCACAGGAGCAAGTCCTTGAAGACTCGGGATCTTCGCCTTTTTTTGGCGCCCCGGGCCCAAGCCTCGGGGTGGGGACAAGAGTCGCCTGGCCGCCACACCCGCCACATTCTCGCCCAAACCTGTTCTCCACGGCTTGCGCCGGGACCGGATCGGTGAAGCGCTTGGCCGTAGCCCTCGCGCGCCCTCTGGAGGAGACGCAATCGCACCCCGCAGACGATTCGCCGGCGGCGGACGCGGTCCGGTCCGGCGCCTCGCGCGGCCTGGCCGATTCGCCGCCCGCCTGCGTCAGAAGAATGCTGGACAGGGCGCGTGTGCGACGCCATATTCCGCGCCGTCGGGAGCCGAAGCGGCTCGCGGGATCGGATCGCAGCATGCTGACTTGGCTCGCCCAGTTCTTCACCTGGTGGAATGGACAGACGCTGAACACGCGTTTCCATACGTGGCGGCATGGCGAACTGGTCGGCCAGGACGAGTTCGGCAACCTCTATTACCGCACCATCGGCGGCAAGATCGATCCGGCGCTCGGCTTCGAGCGGCGCTGGGTCATCTTCAATGGCCCGAGCGAGGGCTCCAGCGTGCCGCCCGGCTGGTACGGCTGGCTTCATCACACATTCGACGTTCCCCCGACGCAGGAAGCCTATGCGGCCCGCGAATGGGAAATGCCGCATCTGCCGAACATGACCGGCACTTCGGCGGCCTATCGGCCGTCGGGCTCGACGCTCGCAAGCGGCGTCCGGCAGCCGGCCTCGGGCGACTACCAGGCCTGGACGCCCGGCTCCTGAGGCGCGAGCCTCTCCCAGACCTTGGCCGGCGCGGCCGGAACAGGATCCCATGTCACGATTTATCGGCACGTCCCGACTTGCGGCCGCCGTCGTCGCCTTGCTGCTGACCGGATCGGGCGGCGCCTTCGCCCAGCAGGACGCCTTTGCTCAGGCCTGTCTCGGCCGCGGCAAGGCCAGCCCGCAGAAATGCCAGTGCCAGGCGAAGCTCGCCCGCGCGACGTTCACCGCGCCCGAGCGCGCCGCGATGATTCGCGGCATGAAGGGCGAGACCGCCGGCTTCAACGCCGCGCTCAAGGCCATGGGCGAGACCCGCAAACAGGCGTTTCTGGCGAAAATCCAGACGCTGGGCGCCCGGACCGAGCGGGAATGCCGTTAAGAACGCGCCTTTCGCCCGGTCGGAGCCTTGTTTCCGCCCAGCCTTTCGCGCATGAAATGGCGTGTTTTCACGGGCGGCGGCGGCTTCCCCTGATCTGAGGCCGAAGGTCGAGGCTATCGATGAAGCGCAATCCGAAAGCGATGGGACTGAGGGCCGCGGCGCTCGCGCTGGCCTTGGGCGCCTTGGGCCTCGGCGCGAGCGAAGCTTGGGCCGACAAGATCAAGCATCCGACATCGACCTTCGCGGGCCTCGACAAGATCACCGGCCGAATCATTTCCTTCGAGGTGGCGGTCGACGAGATCGTTCAGTTCGGCTCGCTCCAGATCACCCCGCGCGTCTGCTACACACGCCCGCCGACCGAAGCGCCGCAGACGACCACGTTCGTCGAAGTCGACGACATCGTGAGCGACGGCGCGATCAAGCGCATCTTTTCCGGCTGGATGTTCGCCGCGAGCCCCGGCCTGCATGGGGTCGAGCACCCCGTCTATGATATCTGGCTGACCGATTGTAAGGGCGGGAAGGATATCATCGTCACGCCGCCCGACGTGGCCGACTTGCGCGACGAGGCCCCTCCGCCGCCGCCCAAACCCGGCACTGTGCCGCGTCAGCGCCAGCAGGCGCGCCCGGTCAATCCGGGTCCCTTGCCGCCGGCCGGGACAGCCCAGCAGAATCTCGGCGATCCGATCGAGGTCGGTCCGGGCCCGGGCGGGCGCCGTGCGCCGCAGCCGACGAGCCAGCAGCAGCAGAACCAGCCGCCGCCCCTCAGCCCGCTGCCGAGTTCGCGTGGCGGCCCCGGCGGGTTGTTGCCGCCGGGCGACATTCCGGGCTTCAGGTAGGATTGCGTTGCGGCCTCAATCCGGCAGGGTGAGGATCTTCAGCACCCGCTCGCCCTCCACCCGCAGATCCTTCGGCCAGACGTAAAAGTCCGCGTTGCGCCGGATGGCTGCGTCCAGCATCACATGATAGGTGTCGCGGGGAACCTCGATGGCCCCGAGCGTCGCCAGATGTGGCGTGACGAATTGTGTGTCGAGCAGGTGAAAGCCGCCGGCCCGCAGCCGCGCCGCCAGATGCATGAGCGCCACTTTCGATGCGTCGGTCGCGCGGTGAAACATGCTCTCGCCGAAGAAGGCGGCGCCGATCTTCACGCCATACAGGCCGCCGACGCGCGCGCCGCTCTCGTCAAACGCCTCCACGGTGTGGACGAACCCGAAATCGAACAGGTCGCGATAGAGCCGACGGATGCGCTTGTTGATCCAGGTGTTGGGCCGATCCGGCGCGGCCTCAGCGCAAGCGTCGATCACGGCGTCGAAATCGACGTCGACCCGCACCTCGTAGCGGTCGGAGCGGATGGTCCGGGCGAGCGTGCGGGAGACGATCATGCGGTCGAGCGGAAAAATGCCGCGCAATTCCGGGTCGACCCAGAACAGCGTCGGATCGTCCGCGCCTTCGGCCATCGGAAACATGCCGATCGAATAGGCGCGCAGCAGGACCTGCGGGGTGATCGTGTGGCCGGCGGACTCGCTGCTCATCGACTCGCTGTCGCGGGATAAAGGGGCCGGCGCAGCATCTCTGCGCCGGCCCCATCTTATCGCCTAACGCGCGAGGAACGAACAGGACTTCGCCACGCCGTAGATCGGATCGCCGAACGTGTAATTGCTGCAGTCCACCGGACCCGCCACGCGCGCCTGCGCGAAGCGGCCATGCGCGCCGTAACGGACCGTGGTTGGGTAGGGCGCGTAGCAGACCGAACCCTCGCGGGCGCAACTCACCCACCGGTGGCCGGGACGCTGGTAGACCGGCCGGTAGGCCGGCAGGTAGGCGGGGGCCAGATAGGCGGGCGCCGGAGCGCGGTAGCCGAAATGCGGACGATGATGCGGCGGCCGATGCGTCTGCGGCCTGCGGACGTCATGGCGCCAGCCGCCGTGGATCTGCGGACGATGGACCTGATGGCGCTGGACGTGCCGCAGGCGATGGATCGCGCGCGGCGGGGACTGCTGAGCATGCGCCCGGGCGCCGTCGCGATGTCCGCGATGCTGCGCATGCGCCGGCGCGGACATGATCAGGGTCGCGGCCGCAAGGCAGATCGCACCCATGAGAAGACGATGGTTTCTGGAAAGCCGAAGCGCGCTGGAAATTGACATGATTCTAAAACTCCACATCCCGAAAACCGGGCCGGCGAAAAGTGCCGGAATGAAGCTTTTATAATCCATCGCCGCCGAAGCGTAAAACCAACCCTTCGGCGTGGTTACCCGGCGCCCTTACTCGGCCGGCGGCTCCATGCCGCCGGTCGCCAGAAACTTCTCCAGCCAGTGAATGTCGTAGAGCCCGTTCTGGATGTCGGCGTTGCGCACCAGCGTGCGGAACAGCGGGATCGTCGTCTCGATGCCGTCGATGATGAATTCGTCCAGCGTCCGGCGCAGGCGCATCAGCGCCTCGGTCCGGTTGCGTCCGTGCACGATCAGCTTGCCGACCAGCGAATCGTAATTCGGCGGGATCGTGTAGCCTTGGTAGACGGCGGAATCGACGCGCACGCCCAGCCCGCCCGGGGGATGGTAATAGGCGATCTTGCCGGGCGAGGGACGGAAGGTCGACGGATGCTCGGCATTGACGCGACATTCGATGGCGTGGCCCTCGAAACGTACGTCCTCCTGGGTGATGCTGAGCGGCGAACCCGCGGCGATGCGGATCTGTTCGTTCACCAGATCGATGCCCGTCACCATTTCGGTCACGGGATGCTCGACCTGAATGCGGGTGTTCATCTCGATGAAGTAGAAGTTGCCGTCCTCGTACAGAAACTCGATCGTCCCGGCGCCCGAATATTTCAGTTCGCGCATGGCCGCCGCGCAGATCTCGCCGATCTCCGCGCGCTGCGTGTCGTTGAGCGCGGGCGAGGGGCTTTCTTCCAGCACCTTCTGGTGGCGGCGCTGCAGCGAGCAGTCGCGTTCGCCCAGATGAATGGCGCGCCCCTGTCCGTCGCCCATGATCTGGATTTCGATATGCCGCGGCTTCTCGAGATATTTCTCGAGATAGACGGCGTCGTCGCCGAAAGCCGCCTTGGCTTCCGTCCGCGCCGTCGACAGCGCGTTCGAGAGATCTTCCTCGGTCCGGGCCACCTTCATGCCGCGGCCGCCGCCGCCCGACGCCGCTTTCACGAGGACCGGATAGCCGATCTCGCGCGCGACCTTCATGGCCTCGTCGTCGTCCGTGATGCCGCCTTCCGAACCCGGAACGCAGGGAATGCCGAGGCGCTTGGCGGTGCGCTTGGCTTCGATCTTGTCGCCCATGATCCGGATGTGCTCGGCTTTGGGGCCGATGAACCCGATATTATGGTCGGCCAGAATCTCGGCGAAACGCGCGTTCTCCGACAGGAATCCATAGCCCGGATGGATCGCGTCCGCGCCCGTGATCTCGCAGGCGGCGAGCAGGGCCGGAATGTTGAGATAGCTTTCGCGCGCAGGCGGGGGGCCGATGCAGACGCTCTCGTCCGCAAGCTTCACATGCATCGCGTCGGCGTCGGCCGTCGAATGCACTGCGACGGTCGCAATGCCGAGCTCCTTGGCGGCGCGCAAAATGCGCAGCGCGATCTCGCCACGGTTTGCAATCAGGATCTTGTCGAACATGCGCACACCGACTTTCGAAACGTCGCTCATTCGATCACGAGGAGCGGTTCGCCGTATTCGACCGGCTGGCCGTCTTCGACATGGATGGCCGTGACGGTGCCGGCGCGGGGCGCAACGATCTCGTTGAAAGTCTTCATCGCCTCGACCAGCAGAATCTTTTCGCCGGCTTTCACCTGCGACCCCACGTCCACGAAGGCTTTCGCGTCGGGGCTCGGGCGGCGATAGACGGTGCCGACCATCGGCGATTTCACCGTACCGGCATGATCGACCTGCGGCACCGGCACATCCATCGGGGACGGCGGCGGCGCAATCACCGCAGCGGGAGCCTGCATGGGCGCGGGGCCGGCGACCGGAACCGACACGTAGGAGGTCTGGATCTGCCGGGCGACGCGGATGCGCAGTCCCTCATGCTCGACTTCCACTTCGGTCAGGTCGAGGCGAGACACGATCTCGGCCAGCGACTCGACGAGCTTCGGGTCGATGCCGCCGCTCGTGGCGCCCTTCGGCGCGGGACGCTCGAGGGCTTCCGCCGGATTGGCCTTGGACACGGGTTTCTTCATGGAGGGTCAGCTCTTCTTGGACTTGGACTGGGAGATCAGGGCCTCGAGCGCCAGGTCATAGGACAGCGCGCCGAAGCCGAGGATCACCCCGGTCGCGACGGAAGAAATGGTTGATGTGTGGCGGAAGTCCTCACGCGCATGCACGTTCGACAGATGCACTTCGATGACTTTCGCGCCTGAACCCCGGATCGCGTCATGCAGGGCGATCGACGTATGGGTGTAGGCGCCGGCGTTCAAAATGACGCCCGCGCCCGCGGCGCCGGCCTCCTGGATCCAGTCCACGAGTTGGCCCTCGTGATTGGATTGCCGGAACGTCAGCGACAGGCCCTCCTTCGCGCAGCGCGCGGCGAGGCTGGCCTCGATGTCGGCGAGCGTCGTCACGCCATAGGTCGCAGGCTCCCGGGTCCCGAGCAGATTGAGGTTGGGGCCGTTGACGACGTGGACGGATTTCATCGGAGGTTGGACTTCATGCAGGCTGAGGTCATCGACGCAGACCGGTTGCAACGCGGCGGAGCCCGGAGCCGCCCGAGGGGGCGGACCAGCCGAAGCGTCTCATAGCCCGGTTGATCCCGTGTGGGAAGCCTTGCGGCCCCGCCATCCCCGGTCATCCGCAGGCAAACCCCCGGCGACTCGCAGCCCAGCCCGAGCTGGCTCAACCGCACGACGCCTTGCCGCATTTTCGAACATTGTCGAGCCGCGTCTTCAACTGGTCATAGCCGACGGCCCCGACCACCACTTCGTCGCCCACCACATAGGTCGGCGTGCCCGAGAGGCTGAGCGCGTCGGCGAGTTTGCCGACTTCCTGCAGGCTGGCAGAGACGGTCGGGCCTTCCATGTCCTTTGCGAGCCTCGCCATGTCGGCGCCCGTGTCCTTGGCGGCGGCGAGCGCCTCGGCCTTGCCCACGGCCTTGCCGCGCGTGCCCAGAAGTTTGGTGTGGAAATCCCAGTATTTCTTGCCCTGGAACTGGCTGCGCAGCGCAATGGCCACCTGCGCGGCCTCCACCGAGCCCGGCCCGAGAACCGGAAAATCCTTGAGGACGACGCGCAGATCCGGCTGGTCCTTCATCAGGCGCGTCAGGTCGGGCAGGGCGGTTTTGCAATAGCCGCAATTGTAGTCGAAGAACTCCACCAGCGTGATTTTGCCGTTGGGATTGCCCACCACGATGCTGTTGGGCGAATTCGTCAGGATCTCGCGGTTCTCGCTCACGGCCTTGTTGCGGGCCTCGGATTCGGCCCGCGTCGTGCGCGCCTCGAGCTCGTTGATGGCGTCGCGCAGCACTTCCGGGTTCTTCATCAGGTAGTCCTTGATGATCGTCCCGATCTCGCCCTTCTGCTGCTCGTTGAACTGCGCAGCCGCCGGCGCCGGCGCCCAGAGCGGGGCGGCGAGCAGCGCCGCCAGAGCGGCCCCGAGCCAGCGCCTCATGGGTCTGCGCGAAGTCTCGGCTCTGCGCTGAACCTGTGCGCCCCTGATCCCCGCGCTTTGCGTCCGGTCGAACATATAAGTCTCCATGGATCTCGCCGCAGCGATCCGTAAATCTCGCCCCTGTCTAACCGATCCCGGCGCCCGCGTCGAAGGCGGGCCGCTCACGAAACCGGGAAGCGGCCTAATTGAAGTTTGGCGGCCGGTAGTTGAGGATGTCGTCGGCCTTCAGCCAGCCGGGCGTGCCGCGGGCGAACTGCTTCTGCGCCCGGTCGGCCTGCGTCCGCGCCTCGACGAACTTGCCCTGCACGAACAGGGCCTGTGCGGCCGCGAGCTGCGCCGCCGCCTGGTTGCCGCGCCGCTCTTCCGCCATGGCGAGATATTGCCACGCCTCCATGTTTTCAGCCTCGCGCTGCGTGGCCTGCGTCAGCACGCTGACGGCCTCCGCATTGTCCTTCGCGCTGCCGGAGCCGACCAGCGCATGGCCGAGCATGACCTTGATGGGCAGGCCCGACGGCGCCAGCGCGGCGGCGCGGCGCAAGGGGCCGATCGCCTGCGCGGCGCGCCCGGATTCGAGCAGCGCCTGACCCTTCAACTCGTGGAAATAGGCGTTCTGCGGCTGCGCGGCGATCAGCGCGTCGACCTGCGTCAGCGCCTCGCCGATGCGGCCCTGCTTGTAGGCCGCGATGGCGCGGGCGTAGCGCGCCGGCAGCGAGGTGTCGCTGATCGGATAGCGCCTCGACACTTCTCCCGTATTGCCCGTGAAGCCGAACAGTTTCGCCCGCATCATGTCGTGCCGGGCCTGCAGCGCAGGCGAATCGTTGCTCGAAAACGCCGGCGACGCCTTGGCGGCCGACGACAGGTTGGAGATCCGCTCGGCCGGCAGCGGGTGCGACAGAAGGTACGGGTCCATCGCCGAACTCTTGAACAGGGAATCGTTCTGGAACCGCTCGAGCGTCGCCAGCAACCCGCGCGCCGATTGCCCGGTCTTGGCGAGATAGTTGACGGCGGCGCGGTCGGCCGCCTGCTCTTCGCCGCGCTGATAGGACAGCAGCGAGCGGCGGATCAGCTCCTGCGGCCCCAGCAGCGCCCCCATGGCGCCGCGCGAATCGGTGCCGACGCGGCCCGAATTCATGGAGCCCACCATGGCGCCGGCGCCCACCAGCATGCCGGCCACCGCCAGGATCTGCGCGCGCGCCAGCTCCTGCCGCAGCCGTGACAGATGCCCGCCCGCGATATGGCCGCTCTCATGCGCGAGCACGCCGATGATCTCGTTCGGCGTCTTCGAGTCCATCAGCGCGCCGATGTTGATGAAGATCTTCTGGCCGTTCGCCACGAAGGCGTTGAACGAGCGGTCGCCCACCAGGATGATCTTGGCCGCGCTGGCGTTGATGCCCGCCGCCTTGAAGATCGGCGCCGTATATTCGCGCAGTAATTGCTCGATCTCGGCGTCCCGGATGATCGTGGTCTTGGGTCCGTCCGTCTGCGCCCGGGCAGGCGAGGGCGCAATCATCGCCAGGGCCAGCGCGCAGGCCAGCGCCCGCCCGGCGCTGCGGGCTGGCGCATTCGGCTGCTGGCTGGTAGGGGTCCGGCGCGAAAAGACGTTCGGCGTCTGCGTCATGCGGTCTGTCATCGCTCCTCGGGACAGCGTCGTCCGGCGCCGCGAAACGGCTCCCGCAACGAATGCGTCCATTATGGCGTGAGCGCGGCGCCCGCGAAACAGCCGAATGTCGATCGCGCCGAGACGCTGCGAGACGCTGAATGGAAGAACGATGAATCACGAAACGCCGCTCTCCGCCCTGTCGGGCGCCGCCCGCCGCCTGACGCCGTCGCGCCGCAGCCGGGTCGCGCCCTTCATCGCGATGGACGTGATGAGCGCCGCCGCGCGCCGCGAACG
>JAIEQX010000334.1 GCA_019747375.1 Beijerinckiaceae bacterium
AGCAGATTGCGGCGCCGGATCTCCAGCCGGTCCACGCCGAGCGCATTGGCCGCCTGATCCATCAACCGCTCGATGAATAAACAGCCTTCGTAACGGCCCGGGCCGCGATAGGTGCCCGCCGGCGTCTTGTTGGTCACGCAGGCATAGGCGTCGAGATGAATGGCGGGAATGCGATAGGGTCCCGACATGAACTGCGCGGCGTTCCGCACCGGCGTCATGCCGTTCGGACGCACATAGGCCCCGATGTTGATGTAGAGCGAGCCGCGCATGCCCACCAGAGTGCCGTCCTTCTTGAACGCCAGTTCGACATCGCAGGACGCCTCGCGCGAGTGGCCGATCGCCATCAGGTGCTCGCGCCGATCCTCGATCCACTTCACCGGATGCCCGAACTTCCGCGCCCCGAACGCGACGAGAAAATCCTCCGGATAGAACTCGCCGCGCGCCCCGAACCCGCCGCCAACGTCGAGCTCGATGTAATCCACCGCCTCGTCCGGCAGGTTCATCATCTTGGCCATCGTGCCGCGGTTGAAGAACGGCAATTTGGCCGCGCCCGAGACGCTGAGCCGCCCATTCCTGGCGTCCCATTCGGCCAGAAGGCCGCGCGTTTCCATCGGCAATGCGGTCTGGCGCTGCGTCGCGAACTGGTCGCGGATCACATAATCGGCGGAAGCGAAGGCCGCCTCCACATCGCCCTTGTCGGCGTTGAACACGGTCGGCACATTGGTGCCCGTGTCCTCGAACAGCAGGATCTTGTCCGCCATCGCGCTTTCACGATCGATGATCGCGGGAAAGGCCTCGATGTCGACCACGACGCCTGCAAGCGCGTCTTCCGCGAGCTCCGGCGTATCGGCCAGCACCATCGCGACCGGCTCGCCGAAATACCGCACCTTGTCGCGCGCGATCACCGGCTGCGCATAGGGGCCGATGGTCGGATTGGGGCGCCGGAACGGAATGGTCGGTATATCGCCTTCGATATCGGCGGCGGTGATCACCGCATGCACGCCCGGCATGGCGAGCGCCGCGGAGGCGTCGATCGAGCGGATGCGGCCATGCGCGATCGAGCTGCGCACGAAGGCCGCGTGCCACTGGCCGTCGCGCGAAATGTCGTCGAGATATTGCCCCTCGCCGCGCAGGAAGCGATAGTCCTCGACGCGTTCGATATGCGCGCCGATATAGGTGTTGCTGGTGTGAGCGTGCGTCTTCATGCCTTGTCACCCTCGCCGGACTGATAGGATGAGCGGGCGTCCAGCGCCGCCTCGATGATGGTGACGTAACCGGTGCAGCGGCAGAGATTGCCGGAGATCACGTCGCGGATGCGGTCTTCGCTCGCATGCGGCTCTTCGCTGAGCAGCGCGTGCAGGGTCGTCAGCATGCCGGGCGTGCAGAATCCGCACTGAAGCGCATGATGCTTCTTGAAGGCTGTCTGCAAAGGAGTGAGCCCCTCCTCCATCGAAAGGCCTTCGACGGTGGTGATCTTCGCGCCCTTCGCCTGTACGGCGAGCATCAGGCAGGAGCGCACCGCATCGCCGTTGACGATGACCGTGCAGGCGCCGCAGACGCCGTGCTCGCAGCCCACATGGGTGCCGGTGAGCTTCAGTTCGTGACGCAGGCAATCCGCGAGCGTGGTGCGCGGCGTGACGTTGACATTGACCGCGCGGCCGTTGACTTCAAATCCGACCGACATGTTACTTCGCCTTCCGGGTGGAGGCGCTGACCAGCGCCCGGTTCAACAATGTGCCGACGAGCGACTTGCGATAGCGCGCGCTGGCATGGATATCGGCCGCGGGATCGACCTCGCCGGAGGCCGCCGCCTGCGCGGCCTCGATGGCGGCCGTGTCGACCGCCCGGCCTTCGAGCGCCGCTTCGGCAGCCTTCAGGCGGATCGGCGTGTCGGCGACCGAAATGGCGCCGATGCGAACGTTCTTCGCCCGCCCCTTGTCGTCTTCGTCATAGCAGAGCGCGACGCCCGCCAGCGCGAAGTCGCCGCGCCGGCGCGAAAACTCCTCAAAACCCCAGCGCCGCGTCCGCGGCCAGGCGGGAAAGCGCACCGCCACGATGATCTCGTCCGCCTCGAGCGACGTCGACAGCGCGCCGGTAAACAGGGCGCTTGCCGGAACCACGCGTTTGCCCTTGGCCCCCACGACATCGATCTCGGCCTCGCAGGTCAACGCCAGCGTCGGCATTTCGGCGGCAGGGTCGGCATGCGCAAGGCTTCCCCCGACCGTGCCGCGATTGCGGATCTGGTAATGCGCCACGTGGTCGATGGCCGCCGGCAGGAGCGGCAGCGCTTCTGCGAGTCGCGCGTCGTCGAGCAGGTCGCGCCAGCGCGTCATCGCGCCGATGCGCACCCACGCGTCCGAAATCTCGATTCCGGAAAGATCCGGGATGTTGCGCAGGTCCACGAGCAGGCTCGGCTCGGCGAGCCGAAACGCCATGACGGGCAGGAAACTCTGGCCGCCGGCGATGGGCCGCGCCGATCCGTCGCCCGCCGCCAGGAGCGCCACCGCCTCGGCGAGGCTGACTGGCGCCTGATAGTCGAAATGGGGAAGTTTCATCTTGTCTCACATGCCTCGAAGAAAAGGGCGGGCGCCGGGCCGCGATAGAAGCAGCCCGGCGAAATCGCAGGCGCTCGGATCACACGCGGAACACATGTCCGCGCTTGTGGCCCTGCGAAACGTCGAGGAACAATTCGTCGAGCGGGATCTGTCGGCTGATCAGCCCCTGTTCGTGAGAAAAGCGCACCAGCATCTCAAGCTGCTTGACGTTCTTCTCGGTCAGGCCGTTCTCCCACGGGTCCGGACCCATCAGCTCTTCCTGCTCTTCCCAGGCCTCGCGATACCATGCGAGCGGCGCCACGCGCGGATTCTCCATCCGCTTCATGCCGATCGCCTTGGCTTCGTTGAACGCATGATAGAGGTTGATCGGAACCCAGGGATATTTGTCCACGATCTCCTTCTTGATGCCCATCGTGTGCATGATCGGGAAAATCTGCGTGCGCTTGTAGAAAGCGATTTCCTCTTCCTTGTAATTGGGGAAAAGGCGGCCCACGCGCGGGTCCTTGTCGATCAGCGGCTGAATCAGATCGGGATGGATGAGCGCGTCCAGCTCGCCTTCCGCCAGCATGGTTTCGACCGACTGGTCGTCACGCACGCGCGACAGCTTCAGGCCTTCGGGCGGCGTGAAATCGATGCTCTCGGCAAGCTCGGTGTACCATTCGATGGACTTGAACGGCACGCCATACTCATGCTCGAGCAGACCGCGCAGCCAGAGAATGGCGCTCGACTGATACTGCTTGAGTCCGATCTTCTTGCCGATCAGGTCCTTGGGCGACTTGATGCCCTTCGTGGTGTTGATGAACACGAAGCCGTGCCGGAAACGGCGATGAAGGAAGACCGGAATGGATTCGAACGGGAACCCCTTGTCCTTCGAGGCGATGTAGGACGAGCATGAAACTTCCGCGACGTCGAAGTCGCGATTGCGCAGGAAACGCCAGTGCCGCGTCGTCGAATCCATCTTGGTGAGGACGTTGAGCTCGATCCCGTCCGGCTTGACGGAGCCATCTTTTAGCGCCCGGACGATTTCGTAGTCGCCGATCGCGAGGGTCAGTTCAAGTTTGCCGGCCATTTCTTCTTCTCCCTGAGTTCGTTTGATTCTTGAGCGTGTCAGCCGGCGCCCAGCCTGCGCACGTTCTTGGCCGGCGGATCGACCGCCGCCAGAAGATTGCGCAGATAGGCGCTGGCGGCGCTGCCCTTGAGCGCCGTGCTCCACATTTCGTTGACGGATTTTTCGTGCAGCGCGAGCGCTTCCGGCGCCGAAGTGATCATCGCCACGCCGACCCGCACGTTCGGATGCTCGCCCAGCCGAAACGGGCTGATCGACAGGATCTTGCGGTCCGGCTGGCGGAAGATCTGGAAGCCCATGTGCGGCAGCGTGTCGGTGACGAGCCCGACCTGAACGCCGATCGGATCTTCCGCCACGAGCTTGGCGAAATATTCGACTTCGGCGCGGGCCAGCGCGCGGCGGCGCTGATATTCTTCTTCCGGCACGAGCGCCTTGCCGGTGAACCCGTTGCGCAGCAGCCGCTCGATTTCCAGCGCCGACATCAGGTTGACGATGGCGGGGCGGCGCTTGCGATAGGTTTCCTTGCGCTCGCGCAGGATCTGCAGGATTTTCTGCACATCCGCCAGCGCGCGTTCGCGGTTCGGCAGATCCTCCGGAATGCTCTCCTGCAGCATTTCCTCCAGCACGCTTTCAAAGCGTTCGGAAGCCAGCAGGAAGGAGATCGGCCCGGCCAGCACGATGATGTGCTCCGCCGTCTGCTCGATCTGGCGCATGCGCTCGAAATAGCTGACGGCCGAGGAAATATATTCGATTCCGACGCCCAGCAGCGTCGGAATGGACACGTCGAGCAGTTCGGCCAGCCGCTCGATGGTCTCGATCTTGGCGAGTTCGCCCTTCTCGAAGCGATACAGGGCCGTCCGCGAAATGCCGATCGAGCGCGCAACCTCATCCGCGCTCAGGCCGGAGCCGAGACGAAAAGCCTTCAGCCTCTGTCCAATCTCATCATATCGAAACGCCACGTTCCGCTCCTCTGGCTCAGCGCGGGTCGTTCAGCCTTTCGGCAGCAGCACGAGACGGCCCGACGTCTTGCGCTCCTCTATCATTTTGAGGCCTGTCCGAAACTCATCCAATGGCATGGTCTGGTGCGGCAGCGGCTTGAGCAGCCCGCTTTCGAAGAACCCGAACACTTCGCGATAGCATTCGGCCACCTGCTCGGGCCGGCGCTTGCGATAATCGCTCACCTGCAGGCCCGTGATCTCGATATTCTTGACCAGAATGTAATTGGTCTTGATCGACGGAATGCGCCCGGCCGCAAATCCGATCACCACCAGGCGCCCGCGCCAGGCCAGCGCCCGGACGGCCGCATCGAACACGTCGCCGCCCAGCATGTCGAGAATGATGTCGGCGCCTGCGCCGTCCGTCGCCGCGAACACCTGCGCGCGGAGGCTTTCGCGCAAATCCGGCGTCGACAGGTCAATGACCGCGTCGGCGCCCGCGTCCATCGCGAGCTTTTCCTTCGCGCGGGAGGAGATGCCGGCGAGCACGCGCGCGCCCATCGCCTTGGCGAGCTGCACGGAGGCGAGGCCGACGCCGCCGGTGGCGCCGAGAACCAGCACGGTCTCGCCCTTCTGGATGCGTGCGCGCTCCCGCAGGGCGAACCAGGACGTGTCATAGACCAGCGAAGCGGCGCCGGCGTCGGCGAACGACATCGAATCCGGCAGCCGGTAGCACTGCCCGGCGTCGACCGCGATCATCTCGGCATAACCGCCGTATTCGGCCATGGCGAGAACGCGGTCGCCGACCTTGAGCGACGTCACGCCATCGCCGCAAGCCTTGACGACGCCGGCCGGTCCCTTGCCGGGCGTGAAAGGCAGTTTCGGCAGAAACTGATATTTGCCGCCGATGACCAAAAGATCGACGAAGTTCAACGGCGCCGCATGGATCTCGAGCAGGACCTGGCCGGGCCCCGCCACGGGATCGGGCGTCTCGGCGATCTCGGCCTTTTCGAACGATCCAAACTCACGAACCTGCACTGCGCGCATCAGATCGTCCCCCAGCAATGCGAAACCATCGGCTCAGCCCTTCGCCTTGTAACGCACCGGCGCGGGCGTCAGGCGCCCTTCCGACACGGCGGTCACGAGGTCGCGTTTCAGAATTTTTCCGCTCGGCGTCAGCGGGATCTGGTCGAGCGACATGAAAAATTCCGGCATGTCGAATTTCGACAGGCCGACGTTGTCGAGATGCTCGAGCATTTCGTCGGCGCTGATCTCTTGGCCGTTGCGCGGCACAATGGCGAGGCAGACCTTTTCGCCCAGGCGCTCGTCCGCGACCGGCAGCACGGCGGCGCGCTCGACGCCGGGGTGGCGCATGACGAGCGATTCGATGCGAGCCGGATAGATGTTGTGGCCGCCGCGAATGATCACGTCCTTCTTGCGGCCCGTAATGCGCAGATAGCCGCGCTCGTCCATCCAGCCGAGATCGCCCGTCATGAACCAGCCATCTGCGTTGAACGACGTCTCGGTGGCGGTCTGGTCGTCGAAATATCCGAGCATGAGGCTCGCGCCACGCCCGCCGATCTGCCCGACCTCGCCCGGCGCAGCCTCCAGATCCTGATTGTCGCGCGAAAAAATCTTGACCTCGTAGCCAGCGCACGCGCGGCCCGAAGTTTCGATGATCAGTTGCGCCGGGTCATCCGGCAGCGTGTAATGGTGTGATCCCGCCTCGGTCATGCCGAAGCCGCTCTGCGGAACGACGCCACGATCGAGAAGATCCGCAGCGACGCTCGGCGGAACAGCAGCGCCCGATATCCGGAATCCCTTCACGGCGCCAAGCGCCTTCATGCCGCGGTCGCGCAGCTCGCTCAGCAGGTCGATCGCGTGCGTCGGAACGCCGATCACGAAAGTCGCGCCGGTTTCGACGATCCGATCGACCAGCGAATGCTTGCGCGGCAGGTCGTGCACCACGAATTCGCCGCCACGCGCAAAGGTCATCACCAGAGCGCCAAGACCCAGATTATGGCTGAGCGGGCTCATGGAATAGACGACGGACTTCGCGCCGATGCTCCAGTCCTGCGAAATGGCGCGCGCATTGGCCAGCAGCGTATTGTCGCTGTGCATCACGCCCTTGGGCACGCCGGTCGTGCCCGACGTGAACGCCAGATAGACGATCGTGTCGGGTTCGCTGTCGAGACCCGCATCCGCAGCGGCGCCCGGCAGGTCCGCAAACAACGGTCGGGCCCGAAGGTCCTGCGACACCGGTTCGAGACGGAGCACGAGATTGAGGCTTTCCACATTGCCGGCGCGCTCGAAAATATCGTGCTTGTGCGCGTCCGCCCCATAGCCGGTCTCGGCGATCAACACCGAGGCGTGCATGCGTTCAAGCAGGTCCGCAATGTCGCCGACGGTGTGATCGCGATGCAGCGACGGACAGCAGACATAGCCGTTGCGGGAACAGGCCAGAAGCGCAACCGCAATTTCAAAACGGCTCGGCAGCCAGACGGCGACGCGCTGGCCGGGCTTCACGCCCTTGGCGTGCAGATGGCTCGCCAGACGGTCGGCGGCTTCGATGAGGTCGGGATAGGTGACGCGGCTGTGCTGGTCGCGCAGCGCGAAGGACTCGGGCGCCCGCGTCGCGGCGTCGCGCGCAAGCGAGTAGATCGTGTCCGCGCGCCAATATCCGGCCTCATAAAAAGCCCGCATCTGCGACGCGCTCAGAAGTGTCAGCATCGTGTTGAACATGAACCGGCTCGACTTTCATTCCGGGAGCACTTTGGCTTGCGCCGCCGCTCGGGCGGGCGCGCGTCCTCAGTTGCGCTTGAACATGCGTAGAATTGAATTCCAGAGGACGCGCGCCATCAGCGAGAAGCCGCCGATGGGCTTGGCCGCATAGGACGGCGGAGCTGCGGGCGGCGGCGGCGCGGCGGCGACAGGCGACGCCGATGTCGCATCCGGCGCAGTCGCGACCGACGCGGCCGCCACGACAGGCGCCGGCGCGGCGGACGGCTGTGCGTCCAGCATCGCCTTCAGGGATTTCGCAAATTGTCCGATCAACTGCTGCGCCACGTCCTGCAGCATGCCGGCGCCGCGGCCATATTGCGCGACCGCGCCCGTCAGCGTGAGGTCGGTGTCGACCTTCACGCGCGTTCCGGCCGGCACTGGCTCCAGCGAAAAGGTCACCATCGCGCTGGCGTTTCCGCGCCCCTTGGCGTCGGCGCCGGAGGCCTTCAGGCGCGCCTTGTGCGCCGCGTTGTCGATCTCTTCAAACTTCGCCGTGCCGTTGAACGCGAGCGCAACCGGACCGAGACGGACCGAGACCTTGCCGCGATAGGCGTTGTCCGGCAGGGCCTCCAGCAATTCCGCGCCCGGCAGGCAGGGAGCGATGCGCGGCACGTCCATCAGAAGCGGCCAGGCTTCATGGGGCGGCAACGGGATGTCGAAACTGTTCGAGATCAGCACGCATTCATCTCCATCATTTCAGTCCGCCGGTCACGCCGGCGCGCGCGACGAGCCAATGCGCCGCATCGAGTAGATTTCTGTCGCCATAGCGCGGCGCGATCATCTGAACGCCGACCGGCATGCCGTTCGGCCCCTTGCCGGCGGGAAGCGAGATCGTCGGCGTATGCAGCAGCGTCCAGAGCCCCTGGAAGCTCGGGTCGCCGGCATAATGCAGCCCTTCCGGCGCCTCGCCGTTCGCGCTCGGCGCCAGCAGCACATCGAACGAGGCGAAAAGCGCATCGAGTTCGAGCCGGCAGCGTTCGGCGAAGCGCAGCGCCGCGCGATACTGCTCCTCGCTCGTCGCCAGGCCGAGTTCCACCGAGCGGCTCAGCGCCGGGCTGATCTGCGCGCGATGATGCGTCCACTCGTAACCGAGCGACCGCGCCCGCTCGACATTGTTGAGAATCTCGCGCGTTTCGGTGAGTTCGGAGAAGGCGGGAGGCAGCTCGAAATCCACCACCTGCGCGCCCGCGGCTCGCGCAGCCGCCGCGGCGCGTTCCAGCGCCGCGCGGCTCGCCGGTTCGGCCTTGTGCCAGAGATAGGTCTGGCAGACGCCGATGCGTAGCGCGCCTTTCGGTTCCGCCGGCGCCACCGGGGGACGATTGGTCAGCGCCGCCGTGACGAGTTCGAGATCCTCGATCTCGCGCGCGATCAACCCGATCGTGTCGAGGCTTTCGGCGGCGAATTTCAGTCCGGCGCGATTGAACATTCCATAGGTCGGCTTGTAGCCGATCACGCCGCAGAAGGACGCCGGGCGCAGCACCGAGCCGCCCGTCTGCGTGCCGAAGGCCAGCGCCACCATATGGTCAGCGACCGCGGCGCCCGAGCCGCTGGAAGAGCCGCCCGGCGTGCGCGTCGGATCGTGCGGATTGGCGGTGGCGCCCGGCGCCATGCCGGCGAATTCGCATGTCACGGTCTTGCCGAGCATGACCGCGCCCGCCGTACGCGCAAGCGCGACGCAGGACGCATCCCAGGACGGGCGCAGGCCCGCATAGATCGGCGAGCCCATTTCGGTCGGCATGTCGCACGTGTCGATGACGTCCTTCACGCCGATCGGCACGCCATGCAGAACGCCTCGCGACGGCCCGGCGTCGCAGGCGCGCGCCTGCGCCAGCGCCAGTTCCGGATCGATGAACGACCAGGCCTTCACCACCGGCTCGCGCGCCTCGATCCGCGCGAGGCACGCAGCCACCAGGGATTCCGACGTAATCTCCCCGGCGGCGATCAGCCGGGCGGATTCCGCCAGTCCGAGTTCATGAAGGGGCTTGTCGATCGTCATCGCGTCAGGCCTGCACGACGCGCCAGGGAATGGTTTCCCCGCCGCGATAGATCAGCGCGCGTTCTTCCGGCCCCTCGACCTTCATCTCTTCGGGCGCGACCCAGTTCTGGCGCTCGAGCGTGATGGTTTCCTCGTTCGGCGGCAGGCCGTAATGGCGCGGCCCGTTGAGCGACGCGAAGGCTTCCAGCTTGTCGAGAGCATTTTCTTCGTCGAAGACCTGCGCATAGGTCTCGATCGCGACCGGCGCATTGAACAGGCCGGCGGCGCCCGTGACCGCGAGCTTCTTGGCGACGGAATGCGGCGCCGAATCCGTGCCGAGGAAGAAGCAGGCGTCGCCCGATGTCGCGGCGTCTCGCAGCGCCAGCCGGTCGGCCTCGGTCTTGATGACCGGCATGCAGTACATGTACGGCTTGTTTCCCCAGCCGAGCCAGTCCGTGCGGTTCAGCTGCAGATGATATGGCGTGATCGACGCGCCGACCTGCGGCGCAGCCGAGCGGATATAGTCGACGCCGATCTTCGACGACAGATGTTCGAGGATGATCTTCAGCCCCGGAAACTGCTTCGTCATCGGGATCAGACGGCGCTCGATGAACACCGCCTCGCGGTCGAACACGTCGATGGCGGGATCGACTTCCTCGCCGTGAATGAGGAAGCGCATGCCGATCTTTTCCATGCGCGCCAGCACCGGCTCGATCCGCTTGAAATCGGTCACGCCCGCCGCTGAATTGGTCGTGGCGTTGGCCGGATAAAGCTTCACGCCCGTGAACACGCCTTCCTTGAAGCCGCGCTCGACATCGTCGGGATCGGTGTCGTCGGTGAGGTAGCAGGTGATCAGCGGCTGAAACCTGGAGCCCTTCGGCAAGGCCGCCATCGCGCGCTCGCGATAGGCCATGCCGTCCGCCATGGTGCGGACGGGCGGCAGCAGGTTCGGCATGAAGATGGCGCGGCCGAAATTGCGCGCCGTATAAGGCAGGCAGGCGCGCATCATCTCGTTGTCGCGCACGTGCAGGTGCCAGTCGTCCGGCTTGCGGATGGTGATGCGGTCTGTCATGGGCGATCCGATCTGTGTGACGGGAGCGATGATGTCATGAGCGCTTCTCCTGCGAGGCGCCATGGATGAGGGCGATGAGATCCGGCGGGGACAGCGGCACCTTGGTGATCGAGACGCCGAAGGGCGACAGCGCGTCCTCCACCGCAGACGCGACCGCCGCCGTCATCGGAATGACGCCGGATTCGCCGACGCCCTTGATGCCGAGCTCGTTCAGGGGCGACGGCGATTCGAGATGCAGGATCTCGATCGGCGGCGGCATTTCCGTGGAGCTCATCAGCAGGTATTCGGCCAGCGTCGTCGACACCGGCTGCGCATTCTCGTCGAAGCCCATCCACTCGAACAGCGCATTGCCGAGGCCATGCGCGATGCCCCCGATGATCTGCCCTTCGACGATCTTGGGATGCAGCACGCGCCCGCAATCATGCGCGAAGACGACGCGCGAGACGGTGACGAGCCCCGTGTCGGCGTCGACCTTGACTTCCACCACGCAGGTTCCGTTGGCGTAGGTCATGTCGTTGATGATGACATGTTCGGTGGCCTGCAGGCCGGGCTCGACATTGCCGGGAATGTAATAACCCGGCAGTCCCGCCACCGCCTTGGCGACTTCCGCCAGTTCGACCTGCGGACCGTCGCCGCCCTTGAGCCGCACGACATTGCCTTCAATTTCGAGCGCCTGCTCGCCCACCTGCAGCATGTGGCTGGCGACATGCAGCGCCTTCTGCCGCACTTTCAGCGCGGCCGCATGCGCCGACGATCCCGCCATGACGGCCTGGCGCGAATTGAATCCGCCCATGCCGAGTTCGATCGCGCCCGTATCGCCCGCCACCACGGTGATGTTCGACATGTCGCAGCCGAGTTGTTCGGCGACGACCTGCGCCAGCATGGTCTTGGTGCTCTGCCCCATGGCGGCGGCGCCGGAGGCGACATGGATGCGGCCATTCTCGGCGACGCGCACGCTCACCGGCTCGAACGGCCCGCGGCCAGTGCCCTCGACATAATTGGCGACGCCGAGCCCGATGTGCCGGCCCTTCGCGAGCGCCGCGGCCTTGCGCGTGTGGAACGCCTCCCAGCCGGCGCGCTCCAGCGCAGCCGCCTGGCAGGCCGGATAATCGCCGCTGTCGAGCACGACCTGCATGCCGCCGCGCGTCTTCAGCGGCGTCTTGTAGGGAATCTGCGCGCCGCTGACGAGGTTGCGGCGGCGAATTTCGGCGCGATCGATCTTCAGCTCGCGCGCCGCGCGGTCGAGCAGCCGCTCCATCACGAAAACGGCCTGCGGCTGCCCTGCGCCGCGGATCGGCGTCACCGACACCTTGTTGGTGACGACGAGCTTGATGTCGAGGAAATAGGCCGGGATGACGTACGGCAAGGTGATCGCCGCCGCCGATCCATAAGCCACATTCACGCCGCGCGCCGTATAGGCGCCGTGGTCATGCAGCAACGCGCCGCGCAGGCCGAGCACCCGCCCCTGCGCGTCGACCGCGATCTCCATGTCCCAATGCTGGTCGCGTTCCTGCGTGGTCGAGACGAAATGCTCGCGCCTGTCCTCGATCCATTTGATCGGATGGCCGAACAGCTGCGCCGCCAGCGCCACCACGGCCTCTTCCGGGTAGAAGACGAGCTTGGGGCCGAAGCCGCCGCCGACGT
The DNA here is from genome assembly GCA_019747375.1 of Beijerinckiaceae bacterium. Lineage (GTDB taxonomy): Bacteria > Pseudomonadota > Alphaproteobacteria > Rhizobiales > Beijerinckiaceae > Terripilifer. The sequence continues at coordinate 12,029 of JAIEQX010000334.1, forward strand.
CCGGCGTGATGACGCGCAGCTTGTCTTCGTCGCGTCCCAGAAGGCCGCAGAGCACGCGCTTGCCGGCATGCGGCGTCTGCGTCGAGCTCCACATCGTCAGCACGTCGCTCATCGGTTCGAGCGCCGCGATCACGCCGCGGCATTCCATCGATTGCGCGACGCCGCGATGCTGCCAGTAGCTTTCGCGGAAGACATGCGCGGCCTTGGCGAAGGCTGCGTCGCAATCGCCATAGCCCATGTCGAACTCGGCCGCGATATTATGCGGCGCGTTCTTGTGGGCGCGCGGAGCGCCCGGCGCCATGGCGTCGCGACAATCCGAGATCGCCGGCAAGGGATCATAATCGACGACCACCAGAGCGGCCGCGTCTTCGGCGATGTAGCGGCTGTCCGCAATCACCGCGGCGATCGGCTCGCCGACATGCACCACTTCCGTATCGGCCAGCACGGGCCGGTGAAGTTCCTGCCGATAGGCCGGGCTCGGCAGCGCCACGCGCAGCAGCCGGTCGGAAAGATGCGGCTCAAGATCCGCCATGGTCAGCACGGCATGCACGCCGGGGATCTCCAGCGCGGCGGTCTTGTCGACGCCCAGGATCAGCGCATGCGCATGGGCGCTGCGCACGAAGGCCACATGCCATGTGCCCGGAAAGGAAATATCGTCGACGAACCGCGCTTCGCCGCGCAACAGCGCCCGGTCTTCGAGCCGTTCGACGCTCTGTCCGACAATACGGCCGCTCACGAGCGTTCTCCCGCGCTGGCGCGCATCCGTCCGGCGGCCTCGAGGGTCGCCGCCACAATGCCTTCATAGCCGGTGCAGCGGCACAGATTGCCCGAGATCGCGATGCGGACATCCTCGGCGGTCGGCGACGGATTGTCGTTCAGCAGTTCGACGAGCGTCGTCAGCATGCCGGGCGTGCAGAAGCCGCATTGCAATCCGTGGTGCTCGCTGAGCGCGGTCTGCAGCGGATGCATCTCGGCGCCGCTCGCCAGTCCCTCCACCGTGGTGATCTCGTGTCCATTCGCCTGCACGGCGAGCATCAGGCAGGAGCGCGCGCTGCGCCCGTCGAACAGAATCGTGCAGGCCCCGCAGACGCCGTGCTCGCAGCCGACATGCGTACCCGTGAGCTTCAGTTCGTGACGCAGGAAATCGGACAGCATCATGCGCACCGGCACGGGCCGCGAATAGGCCTTGCCATTGACCTTGAGGTCGATCGTGCGGGTTTCGGCCACGCTCTCCATCTCGTCTCCTAATGCGCCGCTGCGGCGGATTTCCCCGCACGCGACAATGCCGTCTCAAGCGCCCTGCGGCTCATCACGCAGGCCAGATGCTGGCGATAGGACGCCGGCACATACACGTCGCCCACCGCTTCCACGTCACGGCACATTTCCGCAACCTTGCCGATCAGTTCGATCGAAGCGACCTGCCCGATGAGCGCCGCCTCGACGTCTCTCATGCGCAGCGGCGTGGCCGCGACGCCGCCGAGCGCCAGCACGGCGCGCGTGATCCGCCCCGCGCCGTCGAGCAGCAACATGGCGGCGGCGGACACGATGGCGAAGTCGCCATGGCGGCGCGAAAATTCAACAAAGGCGTGCCCGGTCTCGCGCGGCCAGACCGGAAAGGTCAAGCGGCTGACAATCTCGGTATAGTCGATGGCCGGGCTCATGTAGCCGGCCGGAAATTCCGCGAAGGGGATCTCGCGCCGGCCATTGGGCCCGATCACCTCGACGACGGCGTCGAGCGCGGCCGCGACGCAGACGAGCTCCGCCGCCGGGTCGAGATGGCAGAGAGAACCCCCGATGGTGCCGCGATTGCGCGTCTGGCGATGACCCACATGCGTCAGCGCCTCGCTCATCAGCGGGCATGCGTCGGCAATGTCCTGGCTGAATTCAAGATCGCGCTGGCGCGTCATCGCGCCGATTTCGATTGTCTCGCCGGCCCGCCTTATGCCTGTCAGTTCCGCCACGCGGTTCAGGTCCACGACATGGTCGGGGAGCACGAACCGCATGTTGAGCATCGGCATCAGGGATTGCCCTCCGGCCAAGGCTTTTGCATTATCAAGAGTGGCGAGAAGTTCGACCGCCTGCTCCAATGTCGCTGGATCGTGGTAGCTGAACGGCGGCGGCTTCATCCGGTGCTCACACTTGGGGTCTGTTGCCGTTCTCCGGCAAAATCTTTGTTTTTTGGACTTACCCCAGATTTGGGACGATCGCAACTTTCGCGTCCTGCCGGAGATTGCTGCGCCTTCACTGCACACGGGTGCGGCAATTTGCCAGAAGTGCCTGTTTTCTCGACATGTGAGGCAAGGTCCCGGAATCGGCCCCGACGCCCGTTGACGCGGACGCGCAGGCATGATCCAATTTTGGGACGACACGATTGAACTCGTCCTCCCCACACCAAAGCTGCGGGGATCGGGCGTGATTGTTCATTTGCGCGGTACGCAAGGCGGGCTCAGTCCCATCGGGAGGGTTTGGATGACTTCGGAAAACAGGGTCGTGCGCGGACAGGATCTGCGCTCCTGGCTGGAATTGATGCAGGAAGCCGGTGAGCTGGTGACCGTCAAGGGCGCGGACCGGGAAAGCGAGATCGGCGGCATCGTCGACATTTCGATGCGCAAGATGGGCCGTCCCGCCGTCCTGTTCGAAGACATTCCGGGCTACAAGCCCGGCCACCGCGTCGTCGCCAACCTGTTCACCTCGGTCAAGCGCATCGCGCTCACCTGCGGTCTGCCGGCCGACACGAGCGAAGTCGAGCTGGTCCGGTTCTGGCGCGACTATATGCGCCACGCTCCCACCATGCCGACCAAGCAGGTCAACAGCGGAGCGCTGCTCGAAAACACCTTCACGGGCGACGACATCGACCTGCTGTCGATTCCGGCGCCGCGCTGGCACGAGCAGGATGGCGGCTATTTCATCGGCACCGGCGGCATGGTCATCATGCGCGACCGCGATTCGGGCTGGGTGAACTACGGCGCCTATCGCATCCAGGCGCACGACAAGAAAACCGCCTCGGTGATGATCTCCAAGGGCAAGCACGGCGACATTCTCATGCGCCGCTACCATGAGAAGGGCGAGCCCTGCCCGATCGCCGTCGTGGCCGGCGTGCATCCCGGCCTGTTCGCCGTCGCGGGTCTCGAAATTCCCTATGGCAAGAACGAGTTCGAAGCCGCGGGCGGCCTGCTCGGCCAGGAAATCCGCACCATCAACGGTCCCGTCACCGGCCTGCCGATTCCCGCCGAGGCGGAAATCGCCTTCGAGGGCTTCGTCTATCCCGACGACCTGATCGAGGAAGGTCCGCTCGGCGAATGGACCGGCTATTACGCCGGCGGCAAGAAGATGGAGCCGGCGATCCGCATCGAGACGCTGTGGCATCGCGACAACCCGATCCTCACGGGCGCGATCCCGGGCGTGCCCCCCAATGACGACACGTTCTACCGCGGCACCGCGCGCGCAGGCGTCGTCTGGCATGAGCTCGAAGCCGCGGGCGTGCCGGAGGTTCGCGGCGTCTGGTCGCACGAGGCCGGCGGCAGCCGCATGTGGCTCACCGTGTCGATCAAGCAGCAATATGCGGGTCATTCGAAACAGGCCGGCTACATCGCCTCGCAGTGCCATGCTGGCGCCTACGCCAATCGCGTCGTCGTGGTTGTCGACGAGGACATCAATCCCGCCGACATGGATCAGGTCGTCTGGGCCATCTGCACGCGCTGCGACCCGAAGGACGACGTCGATATCCTCAAACATTGCTGGAGCACCACGCTCGACCCGATGGCCTATCCGCCGGAGCGTCGCAACATGAACTCCCGCATGATCATCGACGCCTGCATTCCCTGGAACCGCAAGCAGGAATGGCCCGACACCGTGCGCAACACCGACGGGCTCGAAAAGCACGTGCGCGACAAGTTCGGCTCCATGCTGCCGCCGGGCTGGTGAACGTCCAGCTATCTCAAGACCGAAAAGGCCGGGCAAGTCCCGGCCTTTTTGCTGTCGGATGAATGTCCTCAGATGAACATGGCGCGCAGCTGGTCGCCCACCAGCGGGATGTGGGCGATGCCGCCGACGATCGCCACCACGATGGCCAGGCTGATCGCGCAGGCGCCCAGCACGGCCGCCATGGGCGGATCCTCGGTCTCGGGCGTCCCGGCCCATTGCGCCAGCAGCGACACCGACGTGCAGAAGATCGTCACGGCGAGAAACGGCATGGTGACGAAAATCGCCATCGAGGCGACGCCGACCAGCACGCCGGCAATGTCGACGACGTCATGACGCCACGCCAGCGCGACGCCGCCGATCAGGACCGCCAGGGCCAGCAGCAGCAGGAACCCCTTGTCGAGCCCCGCCCCGAAGACCCGTCCACGGCCCTCGTCGAAGGCTGATTTCAAGTGACCCGACATGTGAAAACAGCATCCTCCCGGCCGCAAACGGCAGGCGTCCATGTTTGCACGACGGGCGCGGGGTCGCGCAAGCGACGCTCTGTCAACTTGACCCGAACGGCCAATCGTGTTGCTCAATCGCCATGCTGGCGAACATGAACGATTGGACCCGCGCGTCCTGGTTGATGCTGCGGCGAGGTCTTCCGGCCCTCGCCCTCTACGCCATGCTCCTGCAGGCCTTTCTGGGGGCCGCTGCGCCTTCGGCCGCAGGTTTCGACCCCGCCACGGCGCCGCTCTGCAACAGCCTTGGCGAGGAGGGCAAGGGCGGGCCGGCGGACATGCCGGCCACCGGCCACGACTGCATCTGCCTCTCCGCCTGCTCGCACGCCGCCCATGCGGCCGGTGCGCCTGCGGGCCCCACCCTGCCGATCCGCGCGACGGCCGACGCCGCCAGGGCGACCGTCCG
>JAIEQX010000324.1 GCA_019747375.1 Beijerinckiaceae bacterium
CCTGCTCGGAAACGGCGCTCCCGACGATGCGGCTGCGCGTGCGGCCGAACAGGCTGAACGCGAACGCAGGCGTCGCGCCTCCGAAGTCTTGAGGCGGCGTCCGGACGAGCCGGTCGCTGCGCCACAGCGTCCGGCTTCACGCGTCCCGCTGCCTCCCTATCCGGCGCTTGAGCCTCTTCAGCCCTGGCCGAAGTGAAAATCAGGCGTCGCTGATGGCGGTGACAGAACTTTGCGCCGACCCGGCAAGGGCATGCTCCAGCACTGCGACGCGAATGGCGGACGAAAGATTGGCCGATCCGCGCAAGCCATCGATCTCGGCCACGAGGGCGGAAAGCGAAAGACCTCGGACTTCAGCCATTTTCTGAACTTCCCGCCAGAACGGCTCTTCAAGCGAAACCGATGTGCGGTGACCGGCGACCACCAGAGAATGTTTGGCGATGCGGAAGGGCGGAGCGGTCATGCGCCTGGATCTTCGTCAGACGGATTCACGGGCACGGACGCCGCCTCATCGCGTTCGAGCTGATGCGCGGCGATGCGCCTCTCGCTGAGAGCGTTTTGTGCGTTCGTCAGATTTCGTTCGGATTTCGTGCGTCCGAAAGAGAGGCGGTTGGCCTCGGCGTCCTTGCCGGCTTCCTGACGCTTGCGGTCCTTGCGGGCGCGCCGCAGGTTGACGATGTCGCCCATGGACGCACTCCGAGGGAACGTCAGTGCTTCTTGCGGAACGCGTCGATCGACACGACCTTGCCGGCGTCGGCGTCTGTCGCCTGAACGAGATCGAGATTTTCGCCCGTCTCCTTTTTCGGCTTCTTGCCGGCAGCCGATTTTCCATCCGCAGACTTGCCGTCAGCAGACTTGCCGTCATCGACCGAGCGAACGCTGTCGGACTTGGCTGCAGGCGCGAGTTTCACTGGCGCGGGCAGGGCGCTCGTCGCCAGCGCATCGCCAAGCGATTTTGCGGACACGGGCGTGGCGTCGATGGGTTCGAGATCGTTGGCGCCATCTTCCGGGCCGGCTTCATCCACCTCGAATTTCAGCCCGAACTGGACCGACGGGTCGTAAAATTCCGTCACGGCCTCGAAGGGGATCAGCAGGCGCTCAGGGATGTTCTTGAACGACAGGCCGACTTCGAAATTGTGTTCCGCGACAACGAGGTCCCAGAACTGATGTTGAAGGATGATCGTCATCACGTCCGGATATTGCGCCCGCATATGCGACGACAGCCGCACGCCCGGCGCGGTCGTCCGGAAGGTGATGTAGAAGTGATGGTCGCCGGGGAGGCCCTCTTTCGCGGCTTCCTGGAGGACCTTGCGAACCACTCCGCGCAATGCGTCCTGGACGAGGAGATCGTAGCGGATGAGATCGTTGGCCATACACCCATTCCGGCAAGACGCCATTCCGGCAGAATATTAAGTGGAGGCTTCTGTTGCCAGGCGCCTCCGAGCCCCGCCTAAGAGTGCAACCCCTTAGGACTTGATTCCCAGTACTGGCACTGCATTAAGCAGCGACGGCCACCGGAGCATAGTTGTCATTGGCAACTATAAGGTTTGACCCGATAACGGCGGTATCATGCCGAGCGAAAGAGCACCCTTTACACCCCCGTCGATCCTATTTCGCCCCCGCCACAACCCGCTCGTCGAACGGGCTCTGGTGGAGGCGCCGGGTACCGCCCCCGGGTCCGGATAGCTTATTACGGAGTCCATTTATCGCCATATCCGCCTTGCGACGGCAAAGCGAATATAGGGCCTGCGTCCCGGTTCGCAAAGGGGCGAAGCGCGGGAATCGCGCAGTTAGATATCCCAAGCGATCTCCGTTCAGGCGCTTTCCCGAGACGCCGATATGGCTGTAGGGTCGGGCCTTTAAAAAACGTCGTCTTCGGCAGAGTTTACGTCTTCATGCGCCAGTATCACGAGCTTCTCCGACGCATTCTCGATGAAGGCGTCGACAAGTCCGATCGCACAGGAACCGGCACGAAGTCCGTCTTCGGGCACCAGATGCGATTTAATCTGGCCGACGGTTTTCCGCTCGTCACGACGAAGAAGCTGCATCTTCGCTCGATCATCCACGAACTGCTGTGGTTCATCGCGGGGGACACGAATGTCGCGTATCTGCGGGACAACGGCGTTTCGATCTGGGACGAATGGGCGGACGAGATCGGCGATCTCGGCCCGGTCTATGGCAAGCAATGGCGCTCCTGGGCCCTGCCGGATGGCGGCTCGCGCGACCAGATTTCATGGGTGATCGACGAGATACGCCGTAACCCGGACTCGCGCCGGCTTGTGGTTTCAGCCTGGAACGTCGCCGATCTCGACCGCATGAAGCTTGCGCCGTGCCATTGTCTCTTCCAGTTTTATGTGGCGGAGGGCCGCCTGTCGTGCCAGCTCTACCAGCGCTCGGCGGACGTGTTTCTCGGCGTGCCATTCAACATCGCCAGCTATGCGCTGCTGACCCAGATGATGGCTCAGGTGACGGGTCTCCTGCCGGGCGATTTCGTCCATACTTTCGGCGATGCTCACCTGTATTCGAACCACCTGAGTCAGACCCAGGAATTGCTGTCGCGTGAGCCTCGCGCCTTGCCGCGACTTCGCCTGGAACCCTCGGTCACATCGCTTTTCGATTTCCGCTTCGATCATATCGCGATCGAGGGCTACGACCCCCACCCGGCCATTCGTGCGCCCGTGGCGATCTGACAGGGAAACGGCTCATGAGCGTCCAGCCCCAGGTACGACCCGCGACGCCGGACGACCTTGCGGCGGTGTTCTCGCTGGTGCGAGAGCTCGCTGACTACGAGCAGTTGAGCGACGAAGTGACGAGCAGCGCCGACGCGCTCGCCGCCGCGCTCTTTGCCGAGCATCCTCGGGTCTTTTGCGACGTGGCTCACGGACCCGGCGAGGCGGTGGCGGGAATTTCAGTCTGGTTCTACTCGTTCTCGACCTTCCGCGGGAAGCACGGGCTATACATCGAGGATCTGTTCGTGCGGCCGAAATATCGCGGAAAGGGATACGGCCGCGCTCTTCTGGCGCGGGCGGCCAAGCGCTGCGTCGCAGAAGGGCTTGGCAGACTGGAATGGGCGGTGCTCGACTGGAACGAGCCCGCGATCGGTTTCTACCAGGCCCAGGGCGCTCAAATGATGGACGGCTGGACCACGTGCCGGATGAGCGACGAGGCTCTTTGGCGGCTTGCGGACAAGTCGCTGTGAGCGCCTTACCTCAGATCGTCCTTGTGGCGGCGGTGGCGCGCAACGGTGTCATCGGCGGCGACAACCGCCTTCTCTGGAAGCTTTCGAGCGACATGCGCCGATTCAAGGCGCTGACAATGGGCAAGCCGATGGTGATGGGGCGCAAAACGTTCGAATCGATCGGGCGGCCTCTACCCGGGCGTGAGACCATAGTGGTCACGCGCGATCCCGCGTATTATCGGGCTGGCGTCGTGGTCGCGAACGATCTCGACGCCGCCCTTGCGGCCGCCGTGGACGCGGCGCGTCGTCTCGAAGCGGACGAGATCGTGGTTGCGGGCGGCGGCGAGATTTACCGACAGGCGATGGACTTGGCTGACAGGATCGAACTCACGGAAGTCGACCTTGCGCCTGCGGGCGATACGTACTTTCCTGCCATCGATCCCGGAGTTTGGATCGAGACCAAACGGGATGCGCATCCGGGACAGGGGAGCGGCGGCCAGGCGGGAGACCAGGCCGATTTCGCCTTCGTGACCTATGGACGCGCCGGCCGGACGCGGGGTTACAGGCAGGACCAGCTGTGACAGGATCATAAAGGCGCGGTCGATGCGTTGAAAAGAGCCACGCCCGTGCTTAGGTGAGCCGGGCCTATGCGACGACGAGCGACGCCTCGCGCCGCCTTGCGTCTGAAAAGTACGTTAACGGAGAGGAATTCATGCCCTGGAATAATCAGACCGGTGGCGGCGGTCCCTGGAAGCCCGGTCCGAAAGGTCCTTGGGGTCAGGGTCCTGGCGGTGGCGGCAGCGGCGGCGGTGGCGGTGGTCCAACCCCTCCGGATCTGGAAGATCTGCTGCGCCGGAGTCAGGACAGGCTGCGCCAGGCCATGCCGGGCGGCGTCATGGGCGGCAAGGGCATTCTGATTTTTGCCGTGATCGCGGTGGCCGCCTGGTTGTCCAGCGGCTTCTACACGGTCGGCCCGAACGAGGCCGGCCTCAACATGATCTTCGGCAAATACGACAAGCGGACGTCGTCAGGCCTGAACTACAACTGGCCTTACCCGATCGGCTCGGTGAACAAGCTGCGGGTGACAGACCGCAATTCGATCGAAATCGGCTTCGTGAGCCGCGAAGATCGCCGCGGCACAGTGCAGCAGGTCGACGTACCGGAAGAAAGCCTGATGCTCACGGGCGATGAAAACATCGCCGACGTGAAATTCCGTGTGATCTGGCAGATCGATCCGGTGCGTCCGGAAGATTTCGCCTTCAACGTGCGCGAGCCTCGTGAGACCGTGAAGGCCGTGGCGGAAAGCGTGATGCGCGAACTCGTCGGCCGTACGCCGATCCAGCGCATTCTGACCGCGGAACGCAAGATCATCGAGCCCGCCGCCCAGGATCTGACACAGCGCGTGCTCAACGACTACAAGGCCGGCGTGCTGGTGCTGCAGGTGCAGCTGCTGTCCGTCGATCCGCCCGAACAGGTCATCGCGGCGTTCCGCGACGTGACGGCGGCCCAACAGGATCTCGACCGGTTGCGCAACGAGGCCGAGGCCTACGCCAACCGCGTGGTTCCCGAGGCCCGAGGCGAAGCATCCCGCATCATTCAGGAGGCGGAAGGCTATCGCGAGCAGACCGTCAACCAGGCCCGAGGCCAGGCGTCGCGCTTCTCGCAGGTCTACAAGCAATATGCGATCGCGCCTGACGTGACGCGCGAGCGGCTCTATCTTGAAACGATGGAACGGGTGATGGAGGGGATGAACAAGGTCATCATCGACCAGAATTCCGGCCAGGGAGTGGTGCCCTATCTGCCGCTTTCGGGGCTGACCGGGGGATCCAACGCGCCCACGCTCCAGACCCCGCAGGGAGGCATCCGATGAGAAATCCTATCGGCGGCCTCGCCGCTCTCATCATCCTGATCGCCGTCCTGGTCATCGGCATGGGCTCGGTCTTCACCGTCGGGCAGACCCAGCAGGCGCTGGTGCTGCGTTTCGGCGAACCCATCTCCGGCCGCGCCCTTGTGACGACGCCGGGTCTCCACTTCAAGATCCCGTTCATCGAGACCGTGACCTTGCTGGACAACCGGATCCTCGACCTCGAAACGTCGAAGCAGGAAGTTCTGGCGTCCGACAACAATCGGATCGAGGTGGATGCGTTCCTGCGATATCGCATCGTCGACGCGCTTCGCTTCTACCAGACCGTCGGTACGATCCAGCGGGCCAACAATCAGCTTGGATCAGTGCTGTCCTCGGCGCTACGCCGCGTGCTCGGTGAAGCCACCATGCTGCAGATCGTCCGTGAGGGTCGTTCGAGCCTCATGGTGAGCATTCGCGACCTGGTGAATACGGAAGCCTCGCGCCTTGGCGCCGAGGTGATCGACGTGCGCATTCGCCGCGCCGATCTGCCGCGCCAGATTTCGGAGCGGATCTACAACCGCATGCAGACGGAGCGCTCGCGTGAAGCAGCCGAGTTCCGTGCGCAGGGTTCGGAGCAGGCGCAAAAGATCCGCGCTCGCGCCGACCGCGACGTCGTCGTGCTGCGCGCCGAAGCGCAGCGCCAGGCCGATCAGGTCCGAGGCGAGGGCGATGCGGAAAGAAACCGCATTTTTGCCGAAGCTTACAATCAGGATCCGAAGTTCTTCTCGTTCTACAGGTCGATGCAGGCCTATGAGACCGGGTTGAAAGGCGGCGATACGCGGCTGATCATCAGTCCGAATTCGGAGTTCTTCCGGTTCTTCGGTCAGTCCAGCGGCATCCGCCCGCCGGCGGCGAACGCGAACGGCGCTCCTGAGGCGCCTGCCGGGTCGCCCCAGGCGCAGGTCAATCAGGGGGCGGCGCGGGTCCAATAGGGCGCGCTCCACAACCTCTGGCTAACATTCGCGTGACGGGCATACTTGCCCGTCACATCTCGTTTAAGGTGTCGTCACGTGTCGTCCGCCGGTCGGGATGTTTCGCCCGCCGCGCATTTGGAGGAAGGCCCCTATGGGTGTCTGCTCGCATTCCGCTCTGACTTCTGCTGATTCTCGCGACGCGCGCCCGCGCGCCATCCTTCGCCGTAGTCTCTCTGCCGCGCTCGCGGTCGGCATCGCATTGTCGCCCATGAGCGCGCCGTTCGCCCAGGCGCGCAGCGCTCCGGAAAGCTTCGCCGATCTGGCTGAGGCCGTGAGCTCGGCGGTGGTGAATATCTCGGCGGCCCAAACTGTCGAGGACAAGCGTCCCGGCATTCCGAGCCTGCCGCCCGGCACGCCGTTCGATGACCTTTTTGAGGAGTTTTTCAAGCGCCGTCAGGGGCAGGGCGGCGAAGAAACTCCGCGCTCGCCCGCACCGCGCCAGCAGCAGCCGCAACGCCGCTCCAACAATTCGCTCGGTTCAGGCTTCGTCATCGACCCGTCGGGCATCGTGATCACCAACAATCACGTCATTGCGGACGCCAACGACATCACGGTCGTCTTCACCGACGGTCAGAAGCTCAAGGCCGAGATCATCGGCAAGGACGCCAAGATCGACATCGCCGTGCTGCGCGTGAAGCCGCCCAAGCCGCTCAAGGCGGTGAAGTTCGGCGACAGCGAAAAACTGCGCGTCGGCGACTGGGTGATGGCGGTCGGCAATCCGTTCGGCCTTGGCGGCACTGTTACGGCGGGCATCGTGTCGGCCCGTAACCGCAACATCGACAGCGGTCCCTACGACAATTACATCCAGACCGACGCGTCCATCAACAAGGGCAATTCCGGCGGCCCGCTCTTCAATATGGATGGCGACGTCATCGGGGTGAACACGGCGATCCTGTCGCCCTCGGGCGGTTCGGTCGGCATCGGCTTTGCGACGCCGTCGGCGACGCTGGGGCCGATCATCGATCAATTGCAGCAGTTTGGCGAAACCCGCCGCGGCTGGCTCGGCGTCCGTATCCAGAATGTCGATGACGCCATTGCGGAATCGTTGAAGCTGGGCTCGGCCCGCGGCGCTCTCGTCGCCGTGGTGGACGACAAGGGTCCGGGCAAGCCTGCGGGACTGCGCGCGGGCGACGTGATCCTGAAATTCGACGGTCGCGACGTGAAGGAATCGCGCGATCTTCCGAAGCTTGTCGCGGCGACGCCGGTTGGCAAGGCCGTGCAGGTCATCGTCATGCGCGACGGCAAGGAAACGCCGCTCACCGTGACGCTCGGCCGTCTGGAGGACAGCGAAAAGCAGGCGGCGCTCGACACGAAGGCGAAGCCGAGCGAGGCGCCGAATCGCAGCGTCGTGCAGCGGGCTTTGGGCATGGAATTTTCCAGCCTCGAGGCCGACGTGCGCAAGCGGTTCAACATCAAGGAAAGCGTGAAGGGCGTCGTGGTGACGACGGTCGAGCCCAATTCGGCGGCTGCGGAAAAGCGCATCCAGCCAGGCGACACGATCGTGGAAATCAACCAGGAAGCGGTCAGCCGCCCTCAGGACGTCGCCAACAAGACGAAGGCGTTGAAGGATTCAGGCCGGAAGTCGGCTCTGTTCCTCGTGGCCAATCCGCAGGGTGAGGTGCGCTTCGTCGCGCTTGCGCTGGACTGACATAGCCATCATCGACAAATGACGGCCCCGGGGTGTCCCCCCGGGGCCGTTTTTCGTGGAGCAACCTTGGCGTTTCAGGCGCTTACGAACTCACCGATGCGATATCCCTGCGCGTAGAGGAGCGCCGTGAGATCCGAATGGTCGATGCGCGCATGCGCGGCGGCCGCTACAGCGGGCTTGGCGTGGTAGGCGAGACCCAGGCCGGCTTCTTCCAGCATGGCGAGGTCGTTGGCGCCGTCGCCGACCGCCATCGTGTCTTCATGCGCAAGGCCGTGCTTCTCACGCAGCTCTATCAGTGTGGCGTATTTGGCTTCGCGGCCGAGGATCGGTTCGCTGACAAGGCCCACAAACGTGTCGTCCTCGACCACGAGGACGTTGGCGCGGTTTTCATGAAACCCGATGGCTTCGGCGACCTTCGACGTAAACAGCGTGAAGCCGCCGGAAACCAGCGCCGTGTGGGCGCCGTTCGCCCGCATGGTGCGGACCAGCGCCTGTCCACCGGGCGTCAAGGTGATGCGTTCGGCGATCACGCGCGCGACGATCCGGGCATCCAGACCCCGCAAGAGGGCGACGCGTTCCCGCAAGGCCGGCTCGAAGGCGATCTCGCCACGCATGGCGCGCTCGGTGATGGCCGAGACATGCTCCTTCATGCCGACAAAATCAGCAAGTTCATCAATGCATTCCTGTCCGATCATGGTGGAGTCCATGTCGGCCAGAAACAGCTTTTTGCGCCGCGTCGCGGCCGCCTGGACGATCACGTCCACGGGCGCGTCGCCCAGCGCAATGCGGACAGCCTCTGCGTGCGCCCGGTTGTCGGATGGCCCGTCGGGTGCGAAAGACAGGTCAGCGGCCACGCCGCGGTTCAGCCAGTCGGACACGGTCGCGCCGGGCAGGACCGCGATGGCGTGGGCGAGCAGCGCTTCGTCGAGGATGGGCGCAGCGGGATTGCAAACGAGTGTCGCGACATGCGTCATGTCAGAAAAATCTCTTCAGATGCGCGGAGCGCTTCGTGACCGATGGAATTGCGGCCCTTCTCATCGCAGGACCGACGGCAAGCGGCAAGTCCGCGCTGGCGATCCGCCTGGCGCGTGAGCTTGGCGGCGTGGTGGTGAACGCCGATTCCATGCAGGTCTACAGCGATCTCCGGGTCATCACGGCGCGGCCCACGCCCGAGGAAGAGGCCTCCGCGCCGCATCGCCTGTTCGGCCATGTCGACGGGGCGGTGAATTATTCCGTTGGTCGATATGTCGAGGACGCCCGAAGCACACTGGCGGAGTTGGCAGGGCAGGGGGCGCTGCCGATATTCGCTGGCGGCACCGGCATGTATTTCAAGGCTCTGCTTCGCGGCCTCTCGGATATTCCGGCGGTGCCGGCGGACGTGCGGGCCAAGGTTCGCGCCGATTCCGAAGGTCTTTCGCCGGCCGAGCTTCATGCCCGGCTCGTCGCCTGCGATCCGTTGACCGGCGCGCGGCTCCGGCCCAGCGATCCTCAACGTATTCTGCGGGCTCTCGAGGTCTTCGCCGCGACAGGCCGGCCGCTCGCCTCCTTCCATGAAGCCCGCACCGCGCCGCTTCTCGATCCGGACCGGTGCAAGGCCATTTTTCTGGCGCCCGAGCGGGAGTCCCTCAAAGTCCGTATCGACGCAAGGTTCCGCGACATGATGGCGGCAGGCGCGCTGGAGGAAGTCCGGTTGCTGTCCGAGCGTGGCCTCGATCCCGCCTTGCCGGTGATGAGGGCCCATGGGGTGCCGGGCCTGATCGATCATCTCCGCGGGGCCTGTTCGCTGGAAGAGGCGATTGCGCGTGGGCAGAGGGATACGAGAGCCTATTCGAAGCGTCAGTTCACCTTCGTGCGCCACCAGCTGCCCGAATTCCGCTTTGTCGCGCCCGGGGAGGCGTGGGCGTCGATTGCGCCATAGCGGCTTGACGCAAACATTCCTCAGCCGTATGGTTCGCGCCGATCAACCGGAGTGAAGCGCGTGCGCGCCAACCTTATCGTAGTAACCAGTGCGCCAGAGACAGGACGGGCCTAGGGCCTGATTTCCTGACAATGGCGCATACCCAGGCCCCCTCGAGGGCCTTTTTTATTGCCCAAATTTCCACGATGTCCCAGAAGACCTGACAGACCGGAAGAGCCTTCCGAACGGAGACGAAACGATGTCCAAGCAGATGACCGGAGCCGAGATGGTCGTCGAAGCGCTCAAGGACCAGGGAGCCGACACATTGTTCGGCTATCCGGGCGGAGCGGTTCTGCCGATCTATGACGCCATCTTTCAGCAGAATTTCGTCAAGCACGTGCTCGTCCGCCACGAGCAGGGGGCGGCCCACGCCGCCGAAGGCTACGCGCGCTCGTCTGGCAAGGTCGGCGTGCTGCTCGTCACATCCGGTCCCGGCGCGACCAATACGGTCACGGGCCTGACCGACGCGCTGATGGATTCCATACCGCTCGTCTGCATCACCGGCCAGGTCCCGACCCATCTGATCGGGTCGGACGCCTTCCAGGAATGCGACACTGTCGGAATCACGCGTCACTGCACGAAGCACAATTACCTCGTGCGCTCGATCGAGGACCTGCCTCGCATTCTGCACGAGGCGTTCTACGTCGCGTCGAGCGGTCGGCCGGGCCCCGTCGTCATCGACATTCCCAAGGATGTCCAGTTTGCGACCGGCACGTATCACGGGCCGAAGAACATCCAGCACAAGACCTACCAGCCTCAGGTGAAAGGCGACCTGGCCAAGATCCGCCATGCCGTCGAAATGATGGCTGCCGCCAAGAAGCCGGTTTTCTACACTGGTGGCGGCGTCATCAATTCCGGACCGGAAGCCTCCGCGCTTCTGTGCGAACTGGTCAAGCTGACGGGCTTCCCGATCACTTCGACGCTGATGGGCCTGGGCGCCTATCCGGCGTCGGGTTCAAATTGGCTCGGCATGCTGGGCATGCACGGGACGTATGAGGCCAATCACACGATGCACGATTGCGATCTGATGATCGCCGTCGGAGCGCGGTTCGACGACCGCATCACCGGCCGCCTCGACGCTTTTTCGCCTGGTTCAAAGAAGATCCACATCGATATCGATCCTTCGTCGATCAACAAGAACGTCAAGGTCGATCTCGGCGTCATCGGCGACGTGGCGCATGTGCTGGAGGATATGGTCCGCATCTGGCGCACCTCCGCCCCGCAGGTCGACGCCGGCGCCCTGAAGCAATGGTGGAAGCAGATCGACACGTGGCGCGAGCGCAAGTCGCTGGCCTATCGTCCGTCGAAGGAAACCATCAAGCCGCAGCACGCGATCCAGCGTCTTTACGAACTGACCAAGGATCGTGACACCTACATCACGACCGAGGTGGGCCAGCATCAGATGTGGGCCGCGCAGCATTATCATTTCGAGAAGCCTAACCGCTGGATGACGTCCGGCGGCCTCGGCACGATGGGCTACGGCCTGCCGGCGGCGATCGGCGTGCAGATGGCGCATCCGCAGGCGCTCGTCATCGATATCGCGGGCGAAGCCTCGGTGTTGATGAACATGCAGGAAATGTCCACGGCCCTGCAATATCGCCTGCCGGTCAAGATCTTCATCCTGAACAACGAATATATGGGAATGGTGCGCCAGTGGCAGGAGTTGCTGCACGGGGGACGCTATTCCGAAAGCTATTCGGAGGCGCTGCCCGATTTCGTCAAGCTCGCGGAGGCCTATGGGGCGGTCGGCATCCGCTGTTCGGATCCCGACAAGCTCGACGACGCGATCATGGAAATGATCAATTCCCCCAAGGCGGTGATCTTCGACTGCGTCGTCGAGAAGGCGGAGAATTGCTTCCCGATGATCCCGTCGGGCAAGGCTCATAACGAAATGATCCTGGCGGAGCTCTCGGACGACGCCGGCGTCGAAATCGGCAGCATCATCGACGAGCGCGGCAAGCTTCTCGTCTGAGCCGCCACGAGTTTTCGCACTTTCAGAAAAGACGCCATGTCATGAACGCACCAACGCTGAACCCACCGCCGCCGCCGCCCTCGCCCTATTCTTCGGCGCTCGGCAAAGCCAATATCGAGCAGCACACCTTGTCTGTGCTGGTCGACAATGAGCCGGGGGTTCTCGCCCGGGTCGTGGGCCTGTTCTCGGGCCGGGGCTATAATATCGAGAGCCTCACGGTCGCCGAGGTGGCGCATGGAGAGCATCTGTCGCGCATCACCATCGTGACGTCGGGACCGCCTGAAGCCATCGAGCAGATCGGTCATCAGCTGGAGCGGCTGGTCCCGATCCACAAGGTGACGGACCTGACCCTTCATGCAAGGGCGATCGAGCGCGAACTCGCCATGGTGAAAGTGCGGGGGAAGGGCGACGACCGGGTCGAGGCTCTGCGCCTCGCCGACGCCTTCCGGGCCCGCGTCATCGATGCGACGACCGAGAGCTTCGTTTTCGAGCTGACCGGAAACGCCGACAAGATCGACCAGTTCGTCGAGCTGATGCGGCCGATCGGGCTGGTCGAGGTGTCGCGCACCGGCGTGGCGGCGATTTCGCGCGGGCCCGAACCGATCTGACGACCTTCGGCTCCCGCAAGAGGTCGCGGGCGCTCTTTCAACGGTTTTCTTTGACGCGGCGGGAAAGCGCGCTTAGAAGGCCCCATCACGATTTCTAGAGGACGGCTCCGCACTCGTCCTCCGCTAGGGGAAACCACGGGTATGCGCGTCTATTACGATCGGGATGCAGACATCAATCTCATCAAGGGCAAGAAGGTCGCCGTCGTGGGCTACGGCTCGCAGGGCCATGCCCATGTGCTGAACATGCGCGAATCCGGCGTGAAAGACGTCGTGGTGGCGCTGCGCAAGGGCTCGCCCACCGTCAAGAAGGCGGAAGGCGAGGGCCTGAAGGTCATGGAAGTGGCGGAAGCCGCCAAATGGGCCGACGTCGTCATGATGCTGACGCCCGACGAGCTGCAGGCCGATATTTACGCGGCTGACCTCGCCCCGAACATGAAGCAGGGCGCCGCGCTCCTGTTCGCGCACGGCCTCAACGTGCATTTCAACCTGATCGAGCCGCGCAAGGACATCGACGTCCTGATGGTCGCCCCCAAGGGGCCTGGCCATACCGTGCGCGGCGAGTACCTCAAGGGCGGCGGCGTGCCTTGCCTCATCGCGATCCATCAGGACGCGTCCGGCAATGCGCATGACCTTGGCCTCTCCTATGCCTCCGCCATTGGCGGCGGCCGGGCCGGCATCATCGAGACGACATTCAAGGAAGAGTGCGAGACGGACCTGTTCGGCGAGCAGGTCGTGCTTTGCGGCGGTCTGGTCGAGCTCATCCGCGCAGGTTTCGAGACGCTGGTGGAAGCCGGTTACGCGCCCGAAATGGCCTATTTCGAGTGCCTGCACGAAGTGAAGCTGATCGTCGACCTCATCTACGAAGGCGGCATCGCGAACATGAACTATTCGATCTCGAATACGGCCGAATACGGCGAGTACGTCACCGGCCCGCGCATCGTGACGCCCGAGACGAAGGCCGAGATGAAGCGCGTGCTCGAGGACATCCAGTCCGGCAAGTTCACCCGCGACTGGATGCTTGAGAACAAGGTCAGCCAGACCTCGTTCAAGGCGACCCGCGCCCGCAACAACGCTCATCAGATCGAGGCCGTCGGCGCGCAGTTGCGCGGCATGATGCCTTGGATCGGCAAGAACAAGCTGGTCGACACCGCCAAGAACTGAAGCGGAATTTATTCCAAGCCAGGAGGGGGCCGGAGCATTTGCTCCGGCCCCTTTTTTGTTGCTTCTCCGCAACTTACGCGTTCGACGCGTGATAATTTTGCTCTAACTTGGCCATAGCGCTTGCACAGATTTAGCCGGTTCGTCATTCTCGTCGCCTAGCTGTGCTGAATATTTTGATCTGACTCATTCATTCTTTGTCGCTTTTCATGGCTCCCTTTTTAAATGGGGTATCGCCGCATGTCCGGCCGCGCACGTCTTATGTCGTTTATCTCCGCCTTCGGATTGACATGGACGACACGAAATTTCGTCCGACTGGATGACTATCTGTCCCGAACGATCATCCTTCATCTCGGCGGGATGCGATCGCATTTGCCGCTGGCTGGCGATTTCGAGGGCAGGGCGGCCGTCATCGACGCCCTGCAGGCCATAGAAGTCGAGTTCGAGCTGTTGAGCTTCCGAATTCACGAAGTGATCGGCAAGGGCGAGAAGCTGGCGGTGCGGTGGTCGGCGCGGCTGGCGAATCGTGGTTCGGGAAGCGAGTTGGCGACGGGCGGAATGGCGCAGGTCTCTTTCGTGGACGGCAGGGTGGAGTTCTGCGCCGTCTATGCCGATACGGCAGCGCTCGCGAGCCTGATGGGATGGGCCGGGGGGGCCGCGCCCCTCGCCTGCGAGCAGCAGGTTGGGCCTCTCGAGAAAAGCCATATCGGCTCCAACCGTTGCGATATCGAGGCATTTTTCCTGGCGGCTCACGAGCAGTGGCACGAGGGGCGCTACGCCAATGTCGTGCGGGCCCATTTTCATCCGCGGGCGCGACTGCGATTCGCCGGTTCGGGCTTGTTTCCGGCTTTTTCCGGCACGCACATAGGCCATGAGGCCATTATCGCGGCGGCTGGTTCGCTCATGAGCCAGTTCGAGCGCGTCCATGGGCACATCGATGACATTCTCGTCGAGGGCAACCGGGTCAGCGTGCGCTCCAGCCTCCGCCTTCGCCACCGCCAGACGTCGCTCAAGGCGGACACGGATATCTGCGATGCCTATGTGATGAATCTCGACGGCGAAATCGTGGACTGGGTCGCCTATTGCGACACTGGCCTGCTGGCGCAACTCGCGCAGCGGGTGGGACCGGGCAATTGGGACTAATGGCTCCTTGCAGGACCCCGGCGTGCTAGGTTCTCGGGCGTCCGCGTGTCCGATGGAATCGCCATGCCAGTCCGAATCGCCACCTTCAATGTCGAGAACCTCTATTCCCGCTTTGATTTCGCCGGGAAGGTGAGCCGAGAGAGGCGCATTGTCGGGTCATTCGCGATCGAGGACAAAGCCGAGTACGAGATGGTGCGCATGACTTTCGAGGCCGTGATGTCGGACGATGTCCGGCAGCTCACGGCGCTCGCCATTGCGGATACGCGTGCCGATATCGTCTGCCTGCAGGAGGTCGACAGCCAGCAGGCGCTGGACGTGTTCTACGACAATTATCTTCATCCCGTTCTGCGACAGGCCTTTGCGAAAGCCACAAAGGCATGGACCGACGCCGAGCGGGCGGCGCGCGACTTCGAGTTCTTTTACGATGAGCGAAATGTCATCAGCGGCAATGACACGCGTGGCATCGATGTCGCCGTCATGGCAAACCGCGCGGTGACGCTGCGGTCCCACGCGGGGCTCACCTACGAGTTCCTGGAGGGACTGCCCCTCGAATGGGCCTTTTTCGAGAGTCGCAACATCCAGCGTACGGATCGCGTTCTCAGGCGAGATTGCGTCTCGGCGGATATTTTTGTCGACGGCGCTCCGCTGACAATCTTCAACTGCCATTTCAAATCAATGTCTCGGTTGACCCCGAACGGTGACGGGCGCGCGGAGACGCAGCCTTTGCGCCTTGCGGAAGTCTGGGCGGTGCGCCGCCTGATCGAACAAAGATTCTCCGGCGAAACGGCAGGCGCCAACTGGGTGATCTGCGGCGATTTCAACGATTTTGCGCATGTCGACGGCTTGCCGACGCGCCACAGCGCGCTTGGACCATTGCTCGACGACGGCTTTGCGATCGACCCCATGGAGCGGCGACCGGCGCATGATCGCTGGACGCATTACTATCCGGAAGGAGACGCGCATGTGCAGCTCGATCATATTCTGCTGTCTCCGGCGCTCGCGCGACTCAATCCAGGCGCCACGCCTGACGTGCTGCGCAAAGGCATGCCCTATCGTGTACCGAGACTGGAAAGTTCGCCGCGATATCCGCGCGTCGGGTGGTCGCGGCCCAAGGCCAGCGACCATTGCCCGGTGGTGATAGAGTTGCAGGTCCGCGCGTGACAAAACTGAACCACAGGATCCTGGATGCGCCGTAAATATTACACGCTCGACGTCTTCACCGATGTTGCCCTGGCGGGCAATCCGCTGGCGGTCGTTCGGGACGCCGAAGGCCTCGACACGGCGCGCATGCAGCAGATCGCGCGTGAGTTCAATCTTTCTGAAACAGTCTTCGTGCTTCCGCCGCGCGACCCTGTGAATACGGCGCGCATCCGGATCTTTACGCCGACGCGTGAGCTTCCCTTCGCCGGGCATCCGACGGTCGGCGCCGCGATCCTGATCGCGGAGCTGGATGCGCCGGACCTGCTCTCGCGCGAGGACCTGATGGTCGTGCTGGAGGAGGACATCGGCGCCGTGTCCTGCACGGTGCGGCACATGAAGGGCCGCGCGCCGCGCGCCAGCTTTTCGCTGCCTCGTCTACCGGAGCGAGCCGGGGAGGCGCGAGACCCGGGGACCATTGCGGCGGCCCTCGGCCTCTCGCCGTCGGATATCGGATTCGACGCTCATGAGCCGAGCGTGTTTTCGGCAGGAAACCCGTTCACCTTCGTGCCGCTGGCGTCCCTCGACGCCATTCGACGCGCGCAACCCCGCTTCCCGGCTTGGGCTGAGGCCTTTGGGGCGATGGAGCGGCCTGCAGCCTTTCTTTACACACGTGAGACCGAAAAGCCGGGCCATGCCCTGCATGCGCGCATGTTCGCGCCCGGGCTCGGCATCGGCGAGGATCCCGCCACTGGCTCTGCCGTGGCGGCGCTTGCGGGCGTACTGATGTCCTATGAAGAGCCGATCGACGGGTCTTATGGGTTCATCATCGAGCAGGGATTTGAAATGGGACGTCCGAGCCTGATCACGCTCGGTATGGAGATCGAGAATGGTTTGCTGGTCGAGGGGTCCATCGGCGGCTGCGCGGTTATCGTCCAGCGCGGGGTGATCGAGCTTTGAGCGCCGAAATCTTCAAGCTCGATGACATCGATCTCCATGTGGAGCCACATGAATGGGCGTATGCGCGGGGCGCCGATGATTTGATCCGGGCTCATTGGAAGGCGCGTCTTGATCGAACCCCTGCCTTGTTCGACGGGCGCGTTCTGCTGATGCATCGCCATGGCGTCGAAAACGGCGTCTTGCGAGGCGCCTGTTTCGAAGCAGCCTTCAGTCATTTCCTGGCCTGGCGCGATTTCGGGTTTCCGGACCCCGGCGTGCACAATGTCTTCGGCATGGCGGCGCTGCGCGGATCGGATGGCGCCTATCTGGTCGGCGAGATGGGCCGACAGACGGCAAGCGCCGGGCAGGTCTATTTCCCCGCCGGGACGCCGGACCCGGACGACGTGAGCGACGGCCGGCTCGATCTGGCCGCCAGCGTCTTGCGCGAGCTCGAGGAAGAGACGGGCGTCGGTTTCGCCGACGTCGATGTCGGGTCCGGCTGGACAGTCGTCCA
>JAIEQX010000163.1 GCA_019747375.1 Beijerinckiaceae bacterium
CGCCCACAAACCGTCAATCCAGCCCAATGTGTTGACATATCCAGCCGCACCGCTAGCCTCGCGTCCGACAGGTCCGGGCAGGACCGGCAGCCCGGGAGATGAGCGTTTCCATGCAGATGACCATGCTCGACAAGATCTGGAACGCGCATTTCGTCGCGCGACGCCTGGACGGGCGCGAGATGATCTATGTGGACAGGCACATCCTGCACGACCTGCATGCGCCCCACGCCTTCGAGAAGCTCGATCAGGCCGGGCGCCCGGTGCGTCGGCCCGATCTCACCTGGTCGGTGCTCGATCACACGGTCGCCACCAAGCCCGGCCGCGACGAATTCACCAATCCGGATGGCGCGTCCTTCCAGCAGGCCATGCGGGCGGGCAGCCGCCGCAACAACATCCGCCTGTTCGACCTGCATGACCCGGAGCAGGGCATCAGCCATGTCGTGGCGCCGGAACTCGGCCTGGTGCTGCCGGGCGCGACCCACGCGGTTCCGGATTCCCACGCCTGCACGGTGGGCGGCCTCGGCGCGCTCGGGCTCGGCTGCGGCACCAGCGAACTCGAACATATTCTGGCGACCCAGACGATCGCGCTGAAGCGTCCCAAAAGCCTGCGCGTGACGCTGCAGGGCGGCCTGCAGAAATATGTCAGCGCCAAGGATGTCGCGTTGCGCATCCTGGCCTTGCACGGAACCTCGTTCGGCCGCGGCTTCGCCATCGAATATGCGGGCCCGGTGGCGCGCGCGCTGTCCGTCGAGGCGCGCATGACCCTGTGCAACCTCACCATCGAGATGGGCGCGCGTTCCGGCTTCATCGCGCCCGACGATCTGACCTACGAATATCTGGCCGCCTGCGCCTATGCGCCGCGCGGCGCGCAATGGGAGGCGGCCTTGCGTCAATGGTCGCACGTCTGCAGCGACCCTGACGCCGCGTTCGATTGCGACCTGTCGGTGGATTGCGCCGGCCTCGCGCCGCAGATCACCTGGGGCATCGACCAGGGCCAGACGATAGGGCTCGACGAGGCCATTCCGCATCCCGACGCCGCGGGCGGGCGCGAGAAGGCCGAGCGCGCCTTCGCCTATATGGGGCTGGAGCCCGGCCGGCCGATCGCCGGCACGAAGATCGATCGCGTGTTCATCGGCTCCTGCACCAATGCGCGGCTTTCCGACCTCAGGGCCGCGGCCGAGATCCTGCGCGGCCGCAAGGCGGCGCCGGGCGTCATCGCCCTCGTGGTGCCCGGATCCTCCATCGTCAAGCGGGCGGCCGAACGCGAAGGCCTGGACGAAATTTTCAAGCAGGCGGGTTTCGCCTGGGGCGAAAGCGGCTGCTCGATGTGCGCGGGCGGCAACGGCGACCGCGGGCTGCCGCAGGAGCGCATCGTCTCGACCACGAACCGCAATTTCGAAGGGCGGCAGGGCAAGGGCGTCCGCACCCATCTCGCCGGACCCGAAGTCGCCGCCGCCTCGGCGATCGCCGGCTGCATCGCCGACCCCCGGCATATGTGAAAGGCGCCCATGAAACCCTTCGTTTCCGTCACCGGCGTCGCCGTCCCGTTCGTCGAGGATGACGTCAACACCGACCAGATCGCCCCCATCCCGACACGGCGCTCACTGAAACCCGATCTCGCCGAAATGTTCTTTCATGCGGCGCGCCGTCAGGCCGATGGTTCGCTCGATCCCTCGCACGTGCTGAACAGGCCGCAATACGCCGCCTCGTCGATCTTCGTCACGGGCCGGAATTTCGGGTGCGGCTCCTCGCGCGAGGGCGCGGTCTGGACCTTTCTGGCGGTCGGCATCACCTGCATCGTGGCGCGTTCGATCGCCGATCTCTATCGCGAGAACTGCCTGCAGAACGGTCTTCTTCCGATCGAACTCGCCGACGACAGGATGGACGGTCTTCTGGCCCGGGTGCGGCAGGCCGACGGCCGCGAACCTTTCACCGTGGATCTGCGCACGCGCACGATCTCGGGTCCGGGCGGCGGCGACATTCCGTTCGACATTTCCGACGCCGACCGCACGAGGCTGCTCGAAGGCCTCGACGATATCGGCATGAGCCTGAAACACGAGCAGGCCATCGCCGCATGGGAAGAGCGCACGCGGGCGAGCGCTCCGTGGCTGCAGCAGCCGTCGCGCGATCCCTCGCGGGAGTCCGCCCCATGAACGTTCGCCGCAGATTTCGCGAAATCCTTGCCGCGCCGGGACTTCTCCTCATCCCGGGCGCCTATGACGGCTTGTCGGCCCGGATCATCGAGGAACAGGGGTTTCAGGCCATTGTGGCGGGCGGCTACGCCGCGGCCGGCAGTCTGCTCGGCCAGCCCGACACCGGCCAGTCCAACATGCGCGACTTCGCCGATCATTACGCCCGCATCTGCGCGGCGGTCGAAATCCCCGTCTATGCGGATGGCGACACCGGCTTCGGCGGCGTCAACAATGTGCGCCAGACCGTCAAGGCGTTCGAAAAAGCCGGCGTGGCGGCGATGTTTTTCACCGATCAGGTTTTTCCGAGCCGGTGCGGCTACCTGCCCGGCAAGCAGGTCGTCCCGCTCGAACAGATGCTCGCCAAGGTCAAGGCCGCTCTGGACGCGCGCGCCGACGAATCCATGATGATCTGCGCCCGCACCGACGTGTTCGCGCTCGAGGGCGAGGATGCGGCCATCGCCCGCTGCCGCGCCTTCATGGAGGCGGGGGCCGATATGGCCAAGCCGCAGGGCGTCGACACGCCGGAAGGAATTGCGCGCGTGCTGCGCGACGTTCCCGGCCCCTTCATCGCCACGCTTTCGCAGGCCGCGGGCCCGAACCACCTGAGCGCGGATCGGCTGGAGGCGCTCGGGGTTCACGCCGCGACCCTGCCGTCCCTGACGCTGTTTGCGGCCGCGCGCGCGGTGCGCGAGGTTCTGGGCGCGCTCAAGGCTGCCCGCAGCCTGTCGGACGTGCAGGATCGCCTGATCACGCTCGACGATTATTATCGGGTCGTGCGGCTCGATGAACAATTGGCCCGCGAGGCCGCCTATGACGAGGCGGCGGCCAAACTCGCGCGCGTCGCGAAACCATAAAAAACGCGCCCCGGGCGAACGGGGCGACCGACAGCCATCCGGAGGAAACCATGATCAAAGCCCGCTCCTGTCTTTTTTACGCATCGGCCGTTCTGGCGTCGCTGCTCGGCCCCGCGGCCGCGCAGGCGCAAGCCGACGCCGACTTCTATCGCAACAAGCAGATCCGCATGATCGTGGGCTTCGCGGCCGGCAATGAATATGATCTGGGCGCGCGGCTTCTGGCGCGCCACTGGTCGCGCCACATTCCCGGCAATCCCAACATCATCGTGCAGAACATGCCCGCCGCCGCCAGCGTCGTGGCGGCGAATTACATCGCCACCCAGGCGCCTGCCGACGGCACCGTGATCGGCGCCGTGTCGCGCAATCTCGTCAACCAGTCGCTGCTCGGCCACCCCAATCTCGTGGCCGATCCGAAGAAGATCATCTGGATCGGCGGCACGTCCTTTCCGGGGCGCGTCTGCGTCGCGGGCGCCAGGGCCCCCGCGAAGGACGCCGAAGATCTGTTCGCCAAGGAGCTGATCGTCGGCAGCAACGGCGCCGGAAATTCCACCCACATCCTGCCGACCGTGTTCAATCAGCTGCTCGGAACGAAGTTCAAGATCGTCGAAGGCTATCGCGGCACCGCCGACATTCTGCTGGCGATCGAACGCGACGAGGTGCAGGGCGTCTGCGCCTCCTACGGCCAGTTCAAGAGCAGCGCCAAGTCGTTCGAGGACGGAAAACTGCGCATTCTCTTCCGCGCCGAGGAAGCCGCCATGCAGGAGATCCCCAACGCGAAGTCGATCTACGATTTCGCCAAGACCGAGCGCCAGAAGCAGTTCATGCGCTTCGTCTTCTCGAGCACGGAATTCGGCCGGCCCTACATCCTGCCGCCCGGCGTGCCGGCGGACCGCGTTCAGATGCTCCGCAAGGCCTTCGTCGACGCGCTCAACGATCCGCAGCTCATCGCCGAGGCCGAAAAGCTGCAGATGGACATGTCGTTCCGCTCGCCCGCCGATCTTGAAGCCATCACGGCGTCGCTCTTCAATACGCCGCCGGAACTCATCGAAGAGGTCAAGAAACTCCTCCCCAACATGAACTAGCCGCCCACGCCAGCAACAGGGAGACGACAATGACGAGCTTCGAATTCGAAACGATCCGGTCAGGCGGGATTTTCCGCATCGATCTGGGACGGCCGGAAGACGGCAACAAGCTGACCCGGTCGATGATGCGCGATCTGGCCGAGACCATCCGGCGCGGCTCCCTGGAGGCCGAGACGCGCGTCATCGTCCTGCAGGGCCGCGGCGATTTCTTCTGCGCCGGTCGCGACGGACGCGGCGAATCGACGGCGGGCCTCAAGCCCCATGAGGTTCGCGAGCAGATGATGGGCGCCGTTCTGTCCGTCTACGCGGCGATCAACGCCAGTCCGGTCCCGGTCGTGGCGCTGGTGCAAAAGCCCGCCGTCGGCTTCGGCGCGGCGCTTGCGGGCGGATGCGACATCACGCTCGTGGCCGAGGGCGCGACGCTCGCCTTCAGCGAGATCAAGCACGGCATTCCGCCGACGCTCGCCATGGCGGCCGTGATGAAGAAGGTTCCGGCCAAGGCGCTCGCCTGGCTGATCTACTCGGGCGCCGACGTGACCGCCCAGGAGGCCCTCGCCATGGGGCTCGCCAGCAAGGTCCTTGCAGGCGCGTCTTTCGACGCCGAAACCGACGCGTTCCTCATCGAACTCGCGTCGCGACCGCGCATCGTTCTCGAGACGATCAAGAAGTTCATGCTGACCGCGCAGGACATGTCGGCCGCGCAGCAATCCGAATATGCCGGCACGTTGCTGGCTCTCGTCCGCTCATAGCGGGTCTTGCCCATCAGGGTTCGCGCCCCGGCGCGGACCCGTGCCTGAGAGTGAAAAGGTGACCGGAATGAACGGCGCAATCGAAAACAGCATG
This sequence comes from Beijerinckiaceae bacterium, assembly GCA_019747375.1. GTDB lineage: Bacteria > Pseudomonadota > Alphaproteobacteria > Rhizobiales > Beijerinckiaceae > Terripilifer. The sequence continues at coordinate 4,972 of JAIEQX010000163.1, forward strand.
GTCAGCCGCGGCGACATAAGGCTGGAAGTCTACGCGCAGGGCGCGGGCCCCACGATGGTGCTGCTGCCGTCGCTCGGGCGCGGCGCGGAAGATTTCGAACCCATGGCGGAGCGACTTGCGGAAAAGGGCTTTCGCACCCTGCGTCCGCAGCCGCGCGGCATCGGCCGGTCGAGCGCGGCGCCCGTCTATGCGGATCTTCAGGATTGCGCGGCCGATATCGCGGCCGTGATCGAAGCCGATGGGAAAGGGCCCGCCATCATGGTGGGTCACGCCTTCGGCAATCGTGTCTCGCGCATGCTCGCCACCGCCCGGCCCGATCTCGTCTCCGGCGTGGTGCTGGTGGCGGCCAATGTCGGTCATGCGCCGAGCCCGCCGAAAGTGCGCGAGGCCATCCGCAACAGCGCCAATCCGGCCCTGCCGGACGATGTGCGCCTCGACGCGCTGCGGTTCGCCTTTTTCGCGCCCGGCAACGATGCGGAACCCTGGCTGCGCAACTGGCATCCAGAGGTTCTCGCCGCCCAGCGCGTGGCCGGCGACCAGACCGCGCGCAGCATCGACTATGCGGCGGGCCGCGCCCCGGTGCTCTACATGCAGCCGAGTCACGATCCGCTGGCGCATGCCGAAGACGCGGTCGAATACAAGGCTGCGCTCGGGGATCGACTCACGGTCGTGAAGATTCCCTCGTCCAGCCATGCGGCCATCGCCGAACAGCCGATGTTCATCGCTGACGAAATCGCCGCCTGGGCGAGGCGCATTCTCGCCTGAGCGTCGACCCTGCCGTCGAGGCCGCGTCTCACCCGCCGACCGCCTGGGCCAGCGCGCGCAGCCGCGCCTTGTCGGCCTCGATGCCGGGCGCGGCCTCCGCGCGCGTCAGCGCCTCGGCGGAATGGCGCCGGGCGTGCGCGGCGAATCCCTCGCGCTGGAAGCGCGCGAGAATCTGGAAAGCCTTCTGCAGCCGGATGCCGATCTCCACCGTCCCGGCGCCGTCGCGCGCGATGGGCATGAACAGATCGTCGAACAGATCTCCCACTTCGACGGGCGGAACGAAGACATTCTCGAAATCGGGCGCGTCCGTCGCGTGGGGCTCGGCCCAGATCGCCAGCACGCGCACGGCACGGCCGATGACGTCGATCGCCGTGCCGGGATCGTTGATGCCGGTGGATAGCGCCCGGCTGGCGATTTCCGCCAGCACCACGGCGCCGAAACGCGGGTCCTGATCGTAGGAACGCACGTCCCCGATGGTGAAACAGGCGCGGATTCGGGGTTCCTGATCATCGAGATCGATCCCGTCCGCGAGCGCGAGCGGCCGCGTCGGATCCACGAAGGCGCCGGGAATGTCCAGCACGTAGATCCGCCCCTTTCCTTCCTCCGCGATGGCCGACAGCGCGCCGGTGTCGACATGCTGCAGATAGCCGATGTCGGCCGTGAAGATCGGCCGGGCGGTCTTGGGAATCGTCGCGCGGTCGGGCAGGGGCAGGCCGCCGAGGCAGGGGTTCAGGCGGCGCGCCCGCATGGCGTTGGTGGCCGCCGTCTCCACGCGCTGCGTCGTCTCGGTCACGCGGCCGAGCCGTGAGAGATGGTCGATCCACCGCAGCAGCGTCACCACGATCGCCACGATGACCAGGATCGTGACGGCGAACAGAACGACGCGTCCGCGATCGCCATAAAGGCCCGTCGACAGCGCGATGATGCCCACGAGGCTGAACAGGAACGAGCCCACGAAGGTCGACAGCACCGTCTGGGTCGTCGTGTCCTCCATGATCAGCTTGGTGGCGCGCGGCGTCACATTGCTGGTCGCGGCCGAATAGGCCGACACCATGGTGGAGAGCGAGAAGGTCGTGACGGCCAGCATCGACGACGCGATGATGCCCAGAATATTGTCGACCGCATCGGACCCGATGGTCGCCGGAAGATCCGCCGGGATGTAGGGACTGACCACGATCGCGACGAGCGCCGTGATGATGGCGACGATCGAGAACAGGCTGGCCCGCACCCAGATCCGTCGCGACAACTGTCGGAAAAGCCAGACCCAGCGCGACATCATCGGCGTTTCCCCTCCTGAAATGGGCGGCGCGCATGTCGCCGGCCTGCCGGTCAAGTCGGCCGCCGGCGCGATGGTTCCGCAACGCGCCGGGCCGCCAACGGCTTGACAGACCCGCGCCGGCGGGCGACAGTCATCAAGACGAATAAATTTTCGCTATCCGAAAGTTCATCATGTCGCCTCGCGCCGTCGCCCCGAAAGCTGTCGCGCCGCCGAAAAAGACCGGCGGACCCGCGAAGGATTCGAAAAGCTCCGTGCAGTCGCTCGCCAAGGGGTTTCGCATCCTCGAGGCGTTTTCGGCCGACGACGAGCCGCTGACCATCACCGAGGTGGCGGAGCGCGCCGGACTCGATCCGGGCACCGCCTTCCGGATGCTCAACACGCTGGTCGACCTCGGCTACGTCTCGCGCAGCGACAAGCGGCGCTACGCCCTGACGCTGAAAATCCTCGATCTCGGCTTCAACGCCATCGGGCGCAGCGATCTGCGCGGTCTCGTGCGGCCGGCGCTGCGCTCTCTCGTCGGCGAAACCAGCGAGGCCGCGAGCTTCGGCATCCTGCAGGGCTCCGATGTCGTCTATGTCGAGCGCATGCGCGCCGGCCTGACGCGGCTCGGCGTCGACATCCGCATCGGCACGGCGATCCCCGCGTCCGTCAGCGTGCTCGGCCGCGCCATTCTGGCGTTCCTGCCGCCCGCCGGCCTCGAGCGCGCGCTCGCCCATCCGACGAGCGCCGGCGCCGAAGCCTATCCGGCGACGATCCGGGCGCGGCTCTCGCCCGAACTCGACGCCATTCGCCAGCAGGGCTACGCGCTCAGCGCCTCGATGATCACCGCGGGCCTCGTGGCTTTGGCGGTTCCGGTGCGCGACGCCGACGGCTTCGCCATCGGGGCGATCAGCGTGGCGGCCGCCAGCATCGTCTGCTCGGCGCATGATCTTCGCGAAAAGGCGCTGCAGCATTTGCAGACCGCCGCCGCGGATGTGTCCAAGGCCATGCAGACGAGTGGATCGGCCATCGGCGCCTGACACAAAAGTCGGGGCCATCAGGGAGGGAAGACGCATGAAACGCCGGATGTTCATCGGGACGGGTTTCGCATTGGCCGCCTTGGCGCTCGCGCCGGCGGCGGCGCGCGCGCAGGGCGGCGCCTATCCGTCGCAGTCGATCAGGATGATCGTTCCCTTCGCGGCGGGCGGCGGCGTCGACGCCTATGCGCGCCTGCTCGCGCAGCAGATCCGCGACAAGCGCCAAGTCGAGATCGTGGTCGAGAACCGCGCCGGCTCCAACGGCACGGTCGGGGGCCTCGGCGTCTCGCGCGCGGAGCCCAACGGCTACACCATCCTGTTCTCGGCCTCCACGCATGTGATGGCCAAGCAGGTGATGCAGAATCCGCCCTACGATCCGCTGACGGCCTTCACGCCGATCGCGCGCGTCGGCGAGGCCCCGATGCTGCTGGTGATGAATCCGAAGCGGCCGCAGAAGAACATTTCGGAGATCGTCGCGGATGCGAAATCCGATCCCTCGAAATGGGATTTCGCCGTCGCGGCGCTGGGCTCGATGGGCCATCTGGCGACCATCGGCTTCGGCCATCTCGGCGGCCTCAACCTCACCATCGTGCCCTATCGCGGCACGGCGCCCGGCCTCACCGATGTCGCGGGCGGACATGTGCAGCTGATGATCGATCCCATCATCGCGCTGCTGCCGATGGCGCAGAACGGCAACGTCAAGCCGCTCGCCATCACGACGGCGAAACGCAGCCGTCTCGCGCCCGACATTCCGACCGCCGCCGAAGCCGGCATGCCGGGCCTGGAGTTTTCGTCGTGGTATGGCGTCTGGGGACCGCTCGGCATGCCCAAGGACGTCGTCGCCTGGCTCAACGCGGCGATGAACGAGGCGGTGCGCGACCTCGCGGCCAGCGGACGGCTCGACACGCTCGGCATCGAGCCGGTCACGGAGACGCCCGAAGCCTTTTCCGCCTTCGTGGCGAAGGACGTCAAGCGCAACGCCGAGCTTCTCGAAATCGCCAAATTCAAGCCGATGTGACGACGCCGCGGGCGCGTCGGCGCGCCCGCGTCCGCATCGCTCCATGCATCAAGAGGATTGCTGAATGCCCGACGATCTGTCCCTCGCCACGGCGCATCTGAGAATAGCCGTCGACATCGGCGGCACCTTCACGGATCTCGCCGCCTTCGACGAGACCAGCGGCCGCCTGCTCTTCGGCAAGGCGCTCTCCACCCACGGCGAGCTCACGCAGGGCATCCAGCACACGCTGGAGGACGCCGGCGTGCTCTGCGCCGACGCCAGCCTGTTCCTGCACGGCTCGACCATCGCCATCAACACGTTGCTCGAGCGCACCGGCGCCCGCACGGCGCTGCTGATCACGGAAGGGTTTCGCGACATTTACGAGATCGGCCGCGTCAACCGTCCGGACGCCTACAATCTGTTCTTCTCCAAGCACAAGCCGCTGATCGACCGGTCGCTGCGCTTCGAGGTGCCCGAGCGCCTGCGCGCCGACGGCGGAATCCACAAGGCGCTCGACGAAGCCGCGGTGCGCGCCACCTTGCGCGGACTGAAGGATGCGGGCATCGAATCCGTCGCCGTGCTGCTGCTGCATTCCTATCGCAACCCCGCGCATGAAATGCGCGTCAAGGAACTGGTGCGCGAGGAGCTGCCCGGCGCCTTCGTGACCGCCTCGCACGAGCTGTCGCAGGAATATCGCGAGTTCGAGCGCGTCTCCACCGTCGCGGCCAACGCCTATGTGGGGCCGCGAGTGTCGGATTATCTCGGCAATCTCGAAACCTATCTCGGCCGGAAGGGCTTCAAGGGCAGTTTCTACGCCGTGCAGTCGACCGGCGGCCTGTTCCCGGTCGAACATGCGCGCCGCGAATGCGTGCGCATGCTGGAATCGGGCCCGGCCGCGGGCGTCGTCGGCGCGCAGGCGGTGGCCGCCCAGCTCGGTCTGCGCGACGCCATCGCCTTCGACATGGGCGGCACGACCGCCAAGGCCGGCGTGATCAGCGAAGGCAAGCCGCTCACCACCGGCAGCGCGCTCATTGGCGGCTATGAAAAGGCGCTGCCGATCCAGATTCCCATGATCGATATTTTCGAAGTCGGCACCGGCGGCGGCAGCATCGCGCGCACCGGCCACGGCAAGGCGCTGCGCGTCGGCCCGCAAAGCGCCGGCTCCTCGCCCGGCCCCGCCTGCTACGGGCGCGGCGGGCATGAGCCCACCGTCACGGACGCCAATCTGATGCTCGGGCGTCTCGACGCCGATCACTTCCTCGGCGGCCAGATGAAGCTCGATCTCGCGGCGGCCGAACGCGCGCTGACGTCGGTGGCGGACGATCTCGGCCTCGATCCGGTCGAGACCGCCGACGGCATCCTGCGCGTCGCCGCCACCGCCATGTCCTACGCGGTCAAGGCCGTGACGACGGAGCGCGGGCTCGACGCCGGCAATTTCACCATGATCGTCTATGGCGGCGCGGGCCCGCTGCACGCCTCCGCCATCGCGCGCGAGATCGGCGTCCGCAAGGTGCTGATCCCCTTCTCGCCCGGGCATTTCTCCGCCTACGGCATGCTGTTCGGCGACCTTCGCTACGACTACGTGCGCTCCTGTTTCCGCAAGCTGAGCGAAGCTTCCTTCGACGATCTCGAAGCCATTTTCGCCGAGATGGAGGAGGAAGGGCGCCGCCAGATCGCCGGGTCGCGCATCGCCCCGACCGAGATCGTCGTCACGCGCGCCGCCGACATGCGCTACATCGGCCAGGAACACGCCGTCACGGTCGATCTCGACGACGCGCTGTTCTCCAGCCAGGACCGCGCCGGCGTGAAGGCGCAGTTCGACCGCGTGCACGAGGTGCGCTACGGCACCTGCGCGCCCGGCGAGCCCGCCGATCTCGTCAGCCTGCGCGTCACCGTCACGGGCGCCATGCGCAAGCCGCCGCTGGCGGCCGTCGAGCGCGGCTCCGGCGATTCCGGCGAGGCGCTGCGTGCGCGCAAACCCGTCTATTTCCGCGATGCGGGCGGCTTCGTCAGCACCGGCGTCTATGCCCGCACCCTGCTCAAGGTCGGCCACCGCGTCTCCGGTCCCGCGCTCATCGAGGAGCACGCCTCCACCACGGTGGTCGCGCCCGGCGACGAGCTGGAAGTCGACGCCTTCGGCAATCTCTCGATCATGATTGGAAGCAGCAAGCCATGAACGCGCCTTCGATCCGCACCGCCGACGTCGATCCGATCACGGTCGAAATCATCCGCAACGGTCTTCTCGCCGTCACCGAGGAGATGAAGACCAATCTGATGCGCACCGCCTATAATCTCATCATCTACGAGGCGCTCGATTTCACCGTCGGGCTGTTCACGCCGGAGGGCGACACGATCTCGATCGGCCTCGGCCTGCCGATGTTCATCCGCGGCATGTCCGAGACCGTGAAGGCGAAGATCCGCCATTACGGCCTCGACGGCATCCATCCGGGCGACATTCTCGTCACCAACGACGCCTACACGACCGGCAGCCATCTCAATCATTTCACCTTCACGATGCCGATCTTCCATGAAGGCGAGATCGTCGCCTTCTCGTGCTGCATGGCCCATTGGCTCGATGTCGGCGGCTCGCTCGGCCAGGTGACGACGGACATCTATTCCGAAGGAATCCAGATCCCGATCGTCAAATATCGCAAGGCCGGCGTCGTCAACCAGGAGCTTGTCGACATCATCGCCCTCAACGTGCGCATGCCTGAACGCGCGATGGGCGACCTGCGCGCGCAGATCACCGCCGTCACCACGGGCGAACGCCGCTTCGGCGAACTCGTGACGCGCTACGGCCACGGCGCCGTCAAGCAGTCGATCCGCAACATCATGGATCAGTCGGAGGCCATCGCGCGCGAGAACACGCGCAACATTCCCGACGGAATCTACGAAGCCGAATCCTACATGGACGACGACGGCATCGACGTCGGCGCCCGCATACCGATCCGCGTGCGCGTCGAAAAGCGCGGCGACGAAATGACCATCGACCTGTCGGACGTCAGCGCCCAGGTGCGCGGCTTCTACAATTCGGGCGTCAGCACCGGAATCGCCTGCGCGCAGGTCGCCTACAAGTGCCTCACCACCCCCACCGACTACCCGGTGAACGACGGCAGCTTCCGGTCGCTGAAGGTCATCATGCCGATGGGCCGCGTCATCAGCGCCGAGCGTCCCTTCCCGATGCGCGTCTGGATGACGTTCCCCATGACCGTCATCGACACGATCTTCAAGGCGCTGGCGCCCGCCATTCCGCAACGCTCGATCGCCGGCCATCACGCCGATCTCGTCTTCCCCTATATCCACGGCATTTCGCCCGAGGACGGCCGCCTGTTCATCGTCGGCATCGGTCCGCTGGGCGGCGGCTGGGGCGCCAAGTCGAGCGAGGACGGAATCTCCGCCACCGTCTGCATCAATGACGGCGACACGCACAACAGCCCGACGGAGCAGCTCGAAACCAAATATCCGGTGCTGGTCGAACGCTACGCGCTTCGCCCCGACAGCGGCGGCGCCGGGCGCCAGCGCGGCGGTCTCGGGGCCGAAATGGTCGTGCAGGCGCTCGCGCCCTTCACGCTGACGACGCGCATCGACCGCGTGCATTGCAAGCCCTGGGGGCTTGAAGGCGGCGAGGACGCGATGGGCAACGGCATCGGCATCCGGGTCGACGGCCAATGGAGCGAGAACCTGCCCAACGCCAAGGTGTTCGGCGTGCGCGTCAAGCGTGGCGACGCCTATATGATGCAGTCGGGCGGCGGCGGCGGCTTCGGCGACGCCGCGCAGCGCGACCCCGCTCTGGTGGCGCTCGACGTGCGCGAGGGCTATGTGACGCGGGAGGCGGCGGCGTCGAGCTACGCCGTCGTCATCGACAAGGCGGGCGGCGTCGACGAGGCCGCGACCGCCGCGTTGCGGGCCAAGCGCACCGCCGCGTGAGCGGTCTCGAGAGCAGGAGCGAAGGCGCGATGTCCGGGCCCGCGAGCGCACAACCCCTGATCCGCTCGACCGCGGAGGCGCGCGATGTCTGGCGGCGCATTTCGCGTCAGCACATCGCGCTCGGGTCGAACTGCACATGCGGCGTCGGCCTGTCGATCAACATCGAGGATTTCGGCCAGGACATCTGCGATTTCCTCGAGGCCGACGCGATGCGCGCGGGCCGGGACGACGTGCTGCAGGCGATGAGCCGCCTGCGTCCGCACGGCCGGAACGAGCCCTGGACCCTGCCGAATCTTCTCGATGCGCTGGCGACGCACGACGATCCCGGCGTCGAGGCGTTCATGACGGAACGCCTCAACGTCAGTCTCGAATCCATCGTCAACGCGCATCGCCGCACGTCGATGCGCTGCGACTAGCGGGCCGCGGCCCGTCAGTCCTGCTGGGGGATGTTGGCGTCCTTCACGAGCTTGGCGTATTTCGCGATCTCGGATTTCACGAAAGCCGCTAAAGCCTCGGGCGTGCTGCCCACCGGTTCGGAGCCGAAGGCCTCGATCCGCTGGATGACCATGGGGTCCTTCAGGGCGCGCGCCACCTCCTGCTGGATGCGCGTCACGATCGCCTCCGGGGTTTTCGCCGGGAAGAACAGGCCCTGCCAGCTGTCCGTCGAAAAGCCCGGAAAGCCCTGCTCGGCGATCGTCTTCACGTCCGGCATGGCTTTTGAGCGGCGTTCGCCCGTCACCGCAATGGCCCGCAGCGCGCCGGCTTCCACCTGCGGCCGCGCGGTGCCGAGCGGCGACACCGCCATTTCGATATCGCCCTGCACCAGACCCTGATTCAGCGGCGCATCGCCCCGGAACGGCACCATCTTGATGTCGACCTTGGCGGCGATCTTCAGCATTTCCATCGTGAGATGCAGCGGATTGCCGAGGCCCGTCGATCCGTAGTTCAGCACGCCGGGCTTCTCGCGCGCGATGCGCAGAAGCTCGTCGAGCGTCGCGCCGGGAAATTTCGGGTTGGTCACCAGAAGCAGGGACGCCGAGATCACCTGGGTGACGGGCGCGAAATCCGCCACCGGATCATACGTGAGCTTCTTGTTGATCGACGGGCTGATGGCGTGTCCCACCGTCGTCAGCAGCATCGTGTAGCCGTCGGCCGGCGCCCGCGCCACTTCCTGGGCCGCGATATTGCCGCCCGCGCCCGGCCGGTTCTCGACGATGACCGGCTGTTTCAGCGCCTCCTGGAGCTTCGCCCCGATGATGCGCGCCATCGAGTCGACGGCGCCGCCGGCCGCGAACGGAACCACCAGCTTGATCTGCCGGTCCGGATAGGTCTGCGCCTGCGCGCCGGCGGTCACGAGCGGAAAGGCGCATGCGAGCGCCGCAAGAAAACGTTTCATCCCATGGTCCTTTTTTGTTTTGGCCGTATGAAACCGCGCCCGGCCTAGTGGTCGAGCTTTGTGTCCTTCTGGTCGATGACGCTGAGGTTGAGGGCTTTCAGCAGGCGGTAGATCGTGTCCACCTCCACCTGCATGGGCTTGGGCATGGGCGGGCGCATGTAGGGATTGGGGATCAGGCCGCGCAGCCATGTGGCGGTCTTGTAGCGGATATGCAGGCGGCCCATGTCGGCGACATATTCCTGCAGTTCCGCAAGCCCGCTGTCCCACACGCGGCAGGCGGCGTCCACGTCGCGGCGGTCCCAGGCGTCGAGATGCGCCAGCATCGGCTCCTTGGCGAAATTCCAGAAGCCGCTGAGCGTGCCGTCGAACATGTTGGTCAGCCGGTATTCATGGAAGCGCGACGCAAGCGCGCCCATCACCGCCACATCGCGGTCGAGGCTGCGGAGGCCCTTGGCGATGAGCCGGAAACCCTCATACGTGTAGGTCATCTTCCAGCCCACGATATTGGGCACTTCCTTGCAGATCCGCATGGTGGCGGCGAGCGGCAGGCCCGGATAGAACGGCGGCTTCGCGCCCCCGACCGGATGGGTGACGATCGGCAGGTCGACGGCGCGATCCTGCTCCTTGATCTGGTCGAGCCAGATTTCCGGATATTGGTCGGCGTCCCAGCACGAGGTCACGTCCTGCGCGCCGCCCGGCGGGGTGACGAAAATGCCGTCGACGCCGAGCGCCTTGCAGTCCTTCGCGGTCTCGACGGTCTCGGCCGTGGTGATCGCCCAGGTGCCCGCGATGATCGGCAGCTTGCCGTGCGCCTCCTCCATCGAGATTTCGAGCACGCGGCGCTTCTCGGCCCGCGTCAGGTAGAAAATCTCGGCGGCTTCCGGGTTCACGCAGAGCCCGCCTTCCTTCACGAATTCCGGGTCGTCGACGAAATATCGCACGAAGCGGCGATAGGCCTGCTCGTCGATCGTCATGTCGCGGTTCATGGGAAGCAAAGCCGCAACATAACGGCGGTGGCCAACGGTCTTCATGTCTCTCTCCCTGATCTCTTCGGCCGGAGTATCGGGGCGGGGACAACATGATTGCAACCGCGAGACTTGTCATGTAGCCATGAATGCAGTTCATACCGGTGCGCCGATGAATCTCGCCACGCTCGATCTCAACCTGCTGAAAGTCCTCGATGCGCTGCTCAAGACCGAGAGCGTGTCGAAGACGGCGCTCAGGCTCAACGTCACGCAATCGGCCGTCAGCCACGCGCTGAAGCGCCTGCGCGACATGTTCGGCGATCCGCTGCTGGTGCGCGAGGGGGCGTCCATGCGCGCGACCCTCAGGGCGCTGGCCCTGCGCGAACCGCTGGAGCGCGCCATGTCGGACATTCACGCGCTGATGACGGCGACGCGCGAGTTCGATCCCGCCACCTCGCAGCGCACGTTCCGGCTGGCCATGAGCGACGCGATGACGGTGGAGGGCCTGCCCAGCATCGTGCGGTTTGTCCGGCGCGAGGCGCCCGGCATCGACATCGTCGTGGAGACCGGCGGTCCCGTCCATTCGGCCCGCCTTCTCGTCGACGAAAGGGCCGATCTGGCGCTGGGCGTGTTTCCCGCCGTTCCCGCCGGCCTGCGCAGCGAAGAACTCTATCGCGACCAGCTCGTCTGCATCGCCGACAGGTCCAACCCGCGGCTCGAGAATGGCGCGCTCACCCTGCAGGGGTTCCTGGAATGCCCGCACGTGACGGTGGCGCAAAGCAGCGATTCCGGCATCCAGATCGACGACATCCTGCGCGCCATGGGGCTCACGCGGCGCATCGTCGCCAGCGTGCCGCATTATCTCGCCATACCCTCGCTCATCACCGGCACGGATCTTGTGGCGCATACGCGGCGCAAGCTGATCGAGGTGTTCCGCTCCGCCCGCGGCCTCGTGGTCATGCCGGTGCCGGTTCCCTTCGAAGTGCCGGACCTGATCTTCATGCAGGTCTGGCACGCGCGGCAGGATTACGACCGCGCCCAGATCTGGCTGCGGGACGTCGTGCGGCGCGCGCTGGCGCCACCGGATCAATCGATCAATCGTGAAGCAACAATCTGAAACATATCTGCAAGTTTGGTAAAAAATGTGTTAGTTTCACAACTGTCGAGCTGTGTGGAGTGTCCTGATGCGTAACGCTGAAATTGTTTGCTGGTCTTGCAAGACGGTCCAGAAGGCGACCTTTGCCCGCCTGATGAGTCACCATCTCATCCGCTGCGAGAACTGCGAAGCTTCAGTCAGCCTGACGGAAGAACAGCGCCAGGCCATGGCGCCCGCCGCCGGCCCGGCGTTCAAGTCTCCCCTGCAGACCAAGGTCGTAGACGCGCGTCGCTGAACCGTGACGCGGCGGCGAGCCGTCAGCCCTGCTGCGTCGTCAGCCATTGCTTGAAGCTGGCGCTCTCGTAGCCCTTTTCGCGAACGTAGCGGAACATCCCGAGAAACTCGGGCTGTTTCATCAGCCCGGGCATCCGGATGGATGGCCTGTCCGCCGGCGGTCTGGCGGCGAGTCCGTCGGCCCGCTCGGGCAGGAACAGGATCGAAGGCGTCAGCCGCACCCCGTAGGCGCGGCCGAACTGACGCTCGCTCATCGTGCGGCCGTCGAAATCCGTGACCTCGCGCGCCCCGAACAGGTTGAGGTTCACGACCTCGAAATTCTCTCGGATATACGAGACCGTCGCCTCGTCCTCGAGATGGCGCTCGGCCATATATTTGCAGTAGGGGCAGCCGCGCTGGCCGATCAGGATCGCGAGCCTCTTGCCGGCCGCGAGCGCGGCCGCATGATCGGCCGGCAGGTTGAGCTGGCT
>JAIEQX010000249.1 GCA_019747375.1 Beijerinckiaceae bacterium
CCATGGCGTGGCGCTCGACGCCCTGCTCGATCATTACCTGCTGGCCTTCGTGGCCAATCTCGTGTCCGCCGCCGTCAGGCTCGGACCGATCGGACAGACGGACGGCCAGCGCATTCTCGCCGCGTCGCTGGCCGATATCCGCGCCGCCGGGGCCTTCGCGCTCCAGTCCACGCTGGAGGATCTCGGTTCGGCGACGCTCGTCTCCGATCTCGCCTCCATGCAGCATGAAACCCAGTATTCGAGGCTTTTCCGCTCATGAACGCATCACCCAACGGTCCGCTTCGCGTCGGCATCGGGGGCCCGGTCGGCTCGGGCAAGACCGCGCTGATGGAACGGTTGTGCAAGAGCCTGCGCGATTCCTACGATCTCGCGGCCATCACCAACGACATTTTCACCAAAGAGGACGCGCGGCTGCTGACCGTGGCGGGCGCCCTGCCGCCCGAGCGCATCATGGGCGTGGAGACCGGCGGCTGCCCGCATACGGCGATCCGCGAGGACGCCTCGATCAATCTGGCGGCCATCGCCGACATGAACCGGCGCTTTCCCGACCTCGAACTCATTCTCGTCGAATCGGGCGGCGATAATCTGGCGGCGACCTTCTCGCCCGAACTCGCCGACATCACCGTCTATGTGATCGACGTGTCGGGCGGCGAGAAAATTCCCCGCAAGGGCGGGCCGGGCATCACGCGCTCGGACCTGCTGGTCATCAACAAGATCGATCTCGCGCCCCATGTCGGGGCCTCGCTCGAGGTCATGGACACGGATGCGCGGCGGATGCGCGGCGAGCGGCCCTTCGTGTTCACCAACATGAAGACCGGCGAGGGCTTGAGCGTCATCATCGACTTTATCGCGAAGCGCGGCGGCCTGCCGTTGCGTCCGCCCGTCACGGGGGCCTGAGCCCGGCGGTTCGGGGCTGCGGCGTCGCGTCCCGCTTGCGCGTTCCACTTGATGCTCATCATTGCGCCACGAGTCTCATCCGGGGCATGATGGCGCAAGGAGACTTTCATGGCATCCAAGCTGGCGTCCAAGCTCGACCAATTGAAATCGATGACCACCATCGTGGCCGACACCGGCGACATGGGCGCCATCAGCGCGTTCAAGCCGACCGACTGCACCACGAACCCGACCCTCATCCTCAAGGCCGCGCAGATGCCGGCCTATCAGCATCTCGTTGAAGAGGCGATCGAATGGGGCCGCAGCCACCGCGCCGTCACCAGCCAGGTGACCGACCGGCTGGCCGTGACCTTCGGGACCGAACTTTCGCGCATCGTGCCGGGCCGCGTCTCGACGGAAGTCGACGCCGACCTGTCCTTCGACGTCGAGGGCAGCGTCGCCAAGGGCCGCGCCATCATCGCCGATTACGAATCGCGCGGCGTCGGCCGCGACCGCATCCTCATCAAGCTCGCCTCCACCTGGGAGGGCATCCGCGCGGCCGAGATCCTGCAGGCCGAAGGCATCGACTGCAACATGACGCTGCTGTTCTCACTCGCCCAGGCGGCCGCCTGCGCGGAGGCCCATGCATTCCTGATCTCGCCCTTCGTGGGCCGCATTCTCGACTGGCACGTGAAAGCGACCGGCCAGACCTATACGGCCGAAACGGATCCGGGCGTGCTGTCGGTGCATGCGATCTATTCCTACTACAAGGCGCATGACATCAAGACCGTGGTGATGGGCGCGTCGTTCCGCAACATCGGCGAGATCGAGGCGCTGGCGGGCTGCGACCGCCTGACCATCGCGCCCGCGCTGCTGGACGAACTGGCGCGCGACCAAAGACCGCTCGTGCGCCGTCTCGATCCGCAGACCGCAGCGGCGCGCGCGCCCGCACGCATGTCGCTCGACGAGAAGACCTTCCGGTTTCTGCTGAACGAGGACGCGATGGCGACCGAGAAACTTGCGGAAGGCATCCGTCTGTTCGCCAAGGATCTGCGGGCCCTGCGCGAACTCGTGGCGAAGAAGATGGAAGATTCGGTCGCGGCCGATCTGCCGGGCCCGCTGCCGTAGCGCCTCGGGCCGTCATGTAGCGCGCGTCCGTGCCTGTCTGATTTCGACGCGTCGACAATTTTCAAGAAAGATCCATGTCCGGCCCGGTTTCACTCGATCATTACAAGGAAGCGCTGCTGTTCCTGTCGACGGCCGGGGTGGTCGTGCCCTTGTTTCGGCGCCTGCAGATCAGCCCCGTCATCGGCTTTCTGGGCGCGGGAATCCTGCTCGGACCGTGGGGGCTCGGTCAATTGGCCTCGCGCTCGCCGATCATCGCGGCGCTGAGCTTCACCGAAGTCGAACAGATGGCGGTGTTCGCCGAATTCGGCGTCGTGTTCCTGCTGTTCATGATCGGGCTCGAACTGTCGTTCGAACGCTTGAACCGCCTGCGCCGCCTTGTGTTCGGTCTCGGCGCCATGCAGGTCGTCTCCTGCGCAATCGCGATCGCCGCCGTGGCGATGGCGCTGGGCGAGACCGGCGCGTCTGCAGGCGTCATCGGAGGGGCGCTGGCGCTGTCTTCGACCGCCATTGCGATACCCGTCATGGCCGAACGCAAGCGCCTGCGCGCGGCGGCCGGGCGCGCGGCCTTTTCGGTGCTGCTGTTCCAGGACCTCATGGTGGCGCCGCTGCTGCTGATGATCGCCGTGCTCGGCTCGCGCGAAAATGCGGGGCTGGGCTCGGGCGTGCTCTACGCGGTGCTCCCGGGTGTGATCGGCCTCGTGGTGATCGTCGGGGTCGGGCGGCTCGTCCTGCGGCCGCTGTTTCGCCAGGTCGCGGTGGCGCGCTCTTCGGAATTCTTCATGGCGGCCTGCCTGCTGGTGGTGATCGGCACAAGCGTGCTGGCGGCGGCGGTCGGCCTGTCGATGACGCTCGGGGCCTTCATCGCCGGGCTGCTGCTGGCGGAAACGGAATATCGCCGGCAGGTCGAGGTGACGATCGAGCCGTTCAAGGGCCTGCTGCTCGGCCTGTTCTTCGTATCGATGGGCGCCGGCCTCGACATGGGGAGGCTGTTCGGCAATCCGGTTCGCATCATCGGCATTGCGGTGGGCTTCGTGGCGCTGAAGATCGTGCTGATCTGGGCCAGCGCACGGATCGCGGGCCTGCCGGGGGCGGTGTCGCGCGAGATCGCGCTGGTGCTGGGACCCGGGGGCGAATTCGCCCTGGTGATGTTCGCGGCGGCGCTGGCGGCGGGCGTGATCCCGCTGGCGACGGGCGCCGACCTCATGGTGGCCACGACGCTGTCGATGATCGCCATCCCGGCGCTCGGCACGCTGGCGGCGCGGCTCGTGCCGCCGAATGTCGAGATCGATCTCTACGGCCTGCGCAATCTCGCGCCGCCCGAGGCCGGGCTCGTGCCGGTCATCATCGCGGGCTATGGCCGCGTCGGCGCGCTGGTGGGCGACCTGCTGACGCGCCACCAGATCCCCTTCGTGGCGATCGACGGCGATGCGCGGCTCGTGGCGCATGAGCGGGAGGCCGGCAAGCGGATCTACTGGGGCAATGCAAGCGATCCGGACTTCCTGCGCCGCTGCGGCATCGCGCAGGCGCGCGGACTCGTGGTGACGATGGACAATCCCGCGGCGGTCGAACAGGTGGTGTCGGCGGGTCGATACGAGCGCGCCGATCTCGTCATCGTGGCGCGCGCGCGCGACGCCATCCATGCGCGCCACCTCTACGAGATGGGCGCGACCGACGCGATTCCCGAAACCATCGAGGCCAGCCTGCAATTGTCAGAATCGCTGCTGGTCGACATCGGCGTGCCGATGGGACATGTGATCGCGTCCATCCACGAGAAACGCGACGAATTCCGCGCCATCCTGCAGGAAGGCAATGATGCGGCGCGGCCGCGGCGGGGCGTCAAGGCGCCGACCCGCGCCAAAGCCGCTGCGAAAAGCGACTGAGGCGCGGGCTGTGCCTGACGATCAGTTCTGACCGGGAGCCGGATACGCGGCCTTGATCTTGGCGAGCAGTTCCGGGCTGACGTCGGACACTTCCGCCACGAGCTTCTGCACATCCTCGCCCTTCATCGGATCGAGGCCGATCTTCAACTTGGCGATGTCGGCCAGGAATTCCTTGTCGGTCATGGTCGCGTCAAAGGCGCGGCGCAGCGCGGTCAGGCGATCGGCCGGCGTCTTCGGGGTGGTGAAGAAGGACGTGCCGATCTCGCTCGCCGAGGTGATGGCGTAGAGAACCTTCTTGTCTTCCTCGGTCTTGCCGAGCTCGACCGCGGTCGGGACGTTGGGAAGCTCCTTCAGGCGCTTCAGGCCGAGCTGCGCGATGATGTTGATGCTGCCGTCCTCAAGCCACATCGGCTTGGCGCTGCGCACCGCCTCGAAAGCCGTGGAATGGCCCTCGACCTCGCCGCGCTCCATCGCCAGCATGGCTTCGTTGGAGCCCTTGTAGCCCATCACGATCTTGAACTTCGTGCCGATCATGTTGTTCAGCACGGTCGGGTAGATCGACGCCGTGGAGCCGGCGCCGGTGCCGCTCAGCGTCGACTCGCGCTGCTGCGCGTCCGTGATGCTCTTCACCGGCGAGGTCTTCCACATGAACACAATGTTGATCAGCGGCGTGACGCGGCCGACCCAATTGAGCTCGGAGGTCTTGAAGCGGACACCCTGCGTGCCGAGCTTCTCGTCGAGCGCCAGCGTGGGCGCGCCGAGGCCGATCACCGTGCCGTCCTTGGGGGAGGCGTTGAAGATCTGGTTGGTGGCGAGGAAACTGCCGGCGCCCGGCATGTTGCGGACGATGACGGTCGGGTTGCCGGGAATGTGCTTGCCCATGTGCTGGGCGATGACGCGGGCATAGGTGTCGTTGCTGCCGCCGGTGGCGTAGCCGATCAGGAACTCGACGGTCTTGCCCTTGTAGAATTCGGCGGGAGTCTGCGCGTGGGCGAGGCTCGATGCGCCGGCCGAGGCTCCCAGCGTGAGCGCCACCAGCAGCGCTTTCGAGGAAAGCTGGCGATTCGTCATGGCCTGCATGGTCGTTTTCTCCCAAATTCAACATTCACGCGGGACTTCGCCCGCTCGTGTCTCCGCATAATGCATCATGGGCCCTGAATCCACCCCCGGAGACCCCGGCAGGCATCGCGTTTGCGTCAGGAAAGACCCGTCCATGCGGGCGTTTCGGCCCGATGCAAGACCAAGCTTGCGCCGGAGCGCCGCACACGCCATCTTTCAGCGCATGGTTGCCAATTTCGGGAAGACGAGTTTCGAAGCCAGCGCGTTGTCCAATCTGAACACGCGCTCGCGGGACATTTTCAGGAGCATCGTCGATTCCTATCTCGCGACGGGCGAGCCGGTGGGCTCGCGGCATCTGTCGCGCCTGCTGCCCATGACGCTGTCGCCGGCCTCGATCCGCAACGTGATGCAGGATCTGGAGGAGCTGGGACTCGTCTACGCGCCCCACACCAGCGCCGGCCGGCTGCCGACCGAACTCGGCCTGCGCTTCTTCGTCGACGCCATGCTGGAATTCGGCGCGCCGAGCGACGAGGAACGCAACCGCATCGAGGCGGAGGTGAAGGCCGCCTCGCAGGACCACACGCTGGAGGGCGTCCTGACGGAGGCCTCCAGCATGCTGTCGGGGCTGACCCGCGGGGCCAGCGTTGTGTTGACCTCGAAAGACAATGCGCGGCTGAAGCAGATCGAATTCGTGCGGCTCGACGCCGAGCGGGCCCTGGCGGTGCTGGTCTCCGAGGACGGGGCGGTCGAAAACCGCATCCTGCCGATTCCACGCGACCTGCCGGGCTCGGCCCTCGTCGAGGCCGCCAATTACCTCAACGCCCGCCTGCGCGGCCGCACGCTCACGCAGGTGCGCACCGAGATCGAGGCGTCGCGCCGCGAGGCCGAGGCGGAACTCGGCGAGCTGACCGCGAGGCTGGTCGACGCCGGGCTCGCCAGCTGGGCCGGCCTGAAGGGCGAGAACCAGCAATTGATCGTGCGCGGCCAGGCCAACCTGCTCGACGACCTGCGCGCCGTGGAGGATCTGGAGCGCATCCGGCTGCTGTTCGCCGATCTCGAAACCAAGAAGGACGTCATCGACCTTCTGTCGCGCGCCGAGACGGGCGACGGGGTGCGGATCTTCATCGGCTCGGAGAACAAGCTGTTTTCGCTCTCCGGGTCATCGATGATCGCCGCGCCCTTCCGGGACGGCTCGCAGCGGATCGTCGGCGTTCTGGGCGTCATCGGGCCGACGCGGCTGAACTACGCCCGGATCGTCCCGATGGTGGATTACACCGCCAAGGTGGTGGGCCGGGTGATGGGGCGGTGGTGACGTAACTTCCATAATCTGATGCTGTTTCGGACCTTACAGGCTTCGAAGTGTCTGGGATGCCGGCCACCGGTCCTTCGAGGCATGGCTCGCAAAACTGTGCTTGCGGAGGACGGGAATCGCCCCTTCGCCCTGTCCTGAAGGCGCTTTTGGGGCTGAATGTCGAGCTGCGCGCCAGGGCGCGGGGCGGGTCCGAGGCCGCATAAGGTCGCGGCTGCGGGCAAAGGCTTGGCGGAAGCCTTGGAAAAGCGGCCCGCCCCTGCTATCTCCGGGCCCATGACGACCCATTCGATCGACAACATCCGCAATTTTTCCATCGTCGCACATATCGACCATGGCAAATCGACGCTCGCCGACCGGCTGATCCAGCACACCGGCACGGTCGCGGCGCGCGACATGGTCGAGCAGGTGCTCGATTCCATGGACATCGAGCGCGAGCGCGGGATCACCATCAAGGCCCAGACGGTGCGCCTCGAATACAAGGCGCTGGACGGCAAGACCTACATTCTCAATCTGATGGACACGCCCGGGCACGTCGACTTCGCCTATGAAGTCTCGCGGTCGCTCGCCGCCTGCGAGGGCTCGCTGCTGGTCGTCGACGCGTCGCAGGGCGTCGAGGCGCAGACGCTCGCCAATGTCTATCACGCGCTCGACGCCGGCCACGAGATCGTGCCCGTGCTCAACAAGGTCGACCTGCCGGCCGCCGAGCCCGACCGCATCAAGCAGCAGATCGAGGACGTGATCGGCATCGACGCGTCGCAGGCCGTTCCGATCTCGGCCAAGACCGGCCTCAACATCGATCTCGTGCTCGAGGCCATCGTGACGCGCCTGCCGGCCCCCAAGGGCGACGAGGACGCGCCCCTGAAGGCCCTGCTGGTCGACAGCTGGTACGACGCCTATCTGGGCGTTGTGGTGCTGGTGCGGATTCTCGACGGCTCGATGAAGAAGGGCCAGAAGATCAAGATGATCGGCACGGACGCGCATTATGTGATCGACAAGATCGGGGTGTTCCGCCCGAAGATGCAGGATGTCGCGGTGCTCGGACCGGGCGAGATCGGCTTCATCACGGCGCAGATCAAGCAGGTCGCCGACACGCGCGTCGGCGATACGCTGACGGACGAGAAGAAGCCTTGCGCGGAAGCCCTGCCGGGCTTCAAGCCGGCGCAGCCCGTGGTGTTCTGCGGCCTGTTCCCGGTCGACGCGGCCGACTTCGACGACCTGCGCGCCGCCATGGGGCGCCTGCGCCTCAACGACGCCAGCTTCTCGTATGAAATGGAAAGTTCCGCGGCGCTGGGCTTCGGCTTCCGGTGCGGGTTCCTGGGCCTGCTGCATCTCGAAATCATTCAGGAGCGGCTGCAGCGCGAGTTCAATCTCGACCTGATCGCAACCGCGCCCTCGGTGGTCTACAAGATCGCGCTGACGGACGGGACCGACATCGAGCTGCACAATCCGGCCGACATGCCGGACATCATGAAGATCAAGGAAATCCAGGAGCCGTGGATCCGCGCCACGATCCTGACGCCCGACGATTATCTGGGCTCGGTGCTGAAGCTGTGTCAGGACCGGCGCGGCAACCAGATCGATCTCAATTATGTCGGCAAGCGCGCGATGGCGACCTACGACCTGCCGCTGAACGAAGTCGTGTTCGATTTCTACGACCGTCTCAAGTCGATCTCGAAAGGCTACGCCAGCTTCGACTACAACATCTCGGATTATCGCGAAGGCGATCTCGTCAAGATGTCGATCCTGGTCAACGCCGAACCGGTCGACGCCCTGTCGATGCTGGTCCATCGCACGCGCGCCGACATGCGCGGCCGCGCCATGGTGGAGAAGCTGAAAGACCTGATCCCGCCGCACATGTTCCAGATCCCCATCCAGGCGGCGATCGGCGGCAAGATCATTGCGCGCGAAACCGTGCGGGCCCTGCGCAAGGACGTGACGGCCAAGTGCTATGGCGGCGACGTCAGCCGCAAGCGCAAGCTTCTGGAGAAGCAGAAAGAGGGCAAGAAGAAGATGCGGCAGTTCGGCAAGGTCGAAATTCCGCAGGAAGCCTTCATCGCGGCCCTCAAGATGGACAGCTGAGGATTTTCCTCAGCCTGTCCTCGATGGCGGCCTCGTCTTTCAGCTCGCATTCCCACAGCACGAGCGTGCGCCAGCCCTCCTGCTCCAGCCGCGCCAGGGCGGCGTCGTCGCGCACGCGGTTGCGGCCGATCTTGGCCAGCCAATAATCGCGATTGTCCTTGGGCACGCGGGCGCCGCGCCGGCAGTCGTGACCGTGCCAGAAACATCCATGCACGAAGACCGCGATCTTGCGGCCCATATAGGCAAGATCGGGCTTGCCGGGAATGTCGCGCCGGTTGAGGCGATAGCCGGGCGCGACGCGATGCGCGATGCGGCGGACCAGCCGTTCGGGCTTGGTGTTCGCGCCCTTGACGGCGCGCATGATGTCGGAGCGGGACGCCTTTTCGTTCGGCGCGGCTTTCACTCGGCTGCTGCGAGCACTGGACATGGATCGGCAATCAGTCTGTCGAGCAGGTGGCGACGGATGAAGGCGACGGCCGGCACTGCGAGTCCGTCACCCATCAGCTTGTAGGCTTCGTTGTAGCGGGCGGGCAGAACGTAATCGTCAGGCAGGCCCATGAGCCTCGCAGCCTCGCGGCCGGACAACAGACGCGTCCGCACGCGCGCGCCCTCCACCACGATGATGAACTGGCGGCTCGACCCGCCGCCGGGCGTGCGCAGACAACCGGCGATTCCGTCGAAACGGACTTCAGCGCGCTGGATCTTCGCGCCATGTTCATCGGGCCGCGTGCGCCGATAGATCGTGCCGACACGACGAACGCCCGCGGCGCGGGCGTCGGCAAGCTTTTGCCGGTTGGGCTCAGACATCATGCCGATGAGGCGGGTGGTCTCTTCATCCGTCCGCCACGGCGCGTCGCGCGGGTTTTCTTCGACAATGTCTTCCAGCCGGAGATTTCGCGCGGCCGGCGGAGGCAGGGCCCACCAGCGCCAGCGCGCCTTGACGTCCTGCGGCAGGCGGGCCGCCACGCGCTCGAGCGCGGCGGAATGAAAAGGCGCGGCGGGCGCCGCTTGCGCCACATCGGCGTGCGGGGCGCGATCGGCCTGGACACAGACAATGAAGAGACGGGGCCGCGATTGCGGAAGAAAAAGCGCGGCGTCCACCGTGAGCGCGCCGACATCGTAACCGAGCGACGCTAGGCCGCGGCAGAGTTCGATAAAGTCTGCGCCGCCATTCGACGTGAGCGCCCCGATGACGTTTTCAATGACGAGCATTTTCGGGGCGCGGCGTTGCGCGCGCAGTCTCTCGACAACGGCGCGAAAGCCCCAGAAGGCGCCTGAACTCTTTCCCGAAAGACCCGCGCCATGGCCCGCCAGCGAAAGGTCCTGGCAGGGAAACGACGCCCAGGCCAAGTCGGCTGCGCCCGGAAGATCGTCGGCCGAGAGCGCATGAATGTCGCCCAAATGAAAATGGGAGGCGCCCCAATTGGCCTTGTAGGCGGCAGCCTTGCGGGCGTCGAAATCGTTGGCGAACGAGCACCGCCAGCCCTCGCCCAGGCCCGCGCGCGCCATGCCGCCGCCGGCAAAAAATTCATAAAAGGTCGGCTTGGCCATCGATTCGCCCCGTCATGGGCAAAACTACGGGTCCGCCTCCGGTCCGTCCAGCTTCAGGGCTGGGCGAACGTCAGCGAAATCCGCGGTCCCTCCGCCTCCTCGCGGATGTCGACCGTCGCGCCCGCGCCGCGGGCGTATTGGCGCACGAGCCGCTGGCCGAGCAGGACCTGCGATTCATCGAGCCGGCCGCCGACGCCGCGCAGGTCGATGCTGCGCAGGTTGTCGGCGCGTCCGAAGCTGATCCGGCAGCTCCTGCTCCCGCCTTGCGAGAACAACAGGATAGCCTCGCTGATCGCCAGTCCGAGATAGGCGGTGGCCTGGCCGGGCAGAACCAGATCTTCAGCAGCGTCTTCAAGCTGCAGATCGAGGCCCAGACCCATTTCGGTGAGTTCCGGCAGAATAGCCTCCAGCATGCCGCTGGCGGAGACTTCGGTGATCGTGTCGGCCGAATGCAGGTGCTTCTGCACCAGCGCCATTGTGACGAGCCGCAGGTTGAGGATGTCCAGGACCTCGCGGCCGCCCTCGGTGGCGGAGCGCCGCATGAAGCGCATCAGCGCCATCAGGGTCTGGAGGTTGTTCTTGACGCGATGGTGGACTTCCCGCAGCAGCGCCTCGCGCTCGACCAAAGCGTCGCCGAGCTTCTCCTCGTTGGCGCGATGGTCTGTAATGTCGAAGCAGCAGCCCAGAAATCCGCTCGAACCGTCTTCATGGCTATAGGGATTACCCTTGGCGAGGATCCAGCGATAGACCCCGTCGTGGCGTCGCAACCTGTACTCGACTTCGAAGGGCCGGTTCTCGCGCAGCGCGGAGCGGGACGCCTCCAGCGTGTGGGGAAGGTCGAGCGGGTGAACGCCCTCGGTCCAGCCGAAACCGGTCTCGTCAGCCAGCGTCCGCCCCCTGAAATTCAGCCACGTTCTGTTGAACCAGTCTCGCGTTCCGGTTTCCGCCGCGCTCCACATCATGATCGGGAGATTGTCTGCGAAAACCTCCACGTCCTTGTTCTGCAGGGGCGAAATCGACATGAATGACCTATCCGGACTTGGCGCAGGAACTTGGCGCAGGGGCGTGGCGCGGGGACATGGGAACGCGTCCCATAACGCACGACTCGCCGGATGGTCCCTTCCCGTTGAGGGGCCGGCGGTTTGCGGGTCGAAACGGCTGACAGGTCTGGACTTTCTATTCTGTGGGCCGGGCCGCGAGGGCCAACGCGGCATCTGGCCGGGACGGTCCGTTCGTGCCATGTTTCGACGCCACAGCCCGAGGTGACGCCATGACGAACATACTGGTCCCGATCGAATCCCATTCTTCCGTCGATTCGGTCCTCCAGACTGCGCTGCTGATCGCCCGCCGTTTCGACGGATATGTGGAGGGCATGCCGCTCGGCCCCGACCTGCCCGACCTTGTGGCGTTCGACATGCCGGTGAGCTGGACCATCACCGACCAGAACACCTGGAAGGAATTGGCCGACGAGGCGCACCGGAAGTTCGAGGCCTTCATGGCGGCGCAGGGCGTGCCCGCCCGCGCGGCGGGGCAAAGAGGCCTGTCGTACGGCTGGACGGGCGAGCGCTCGTTCGGCGACAGCCAGATCGGCAGCTACGGGCGCATTTTCGACTGCACGGTGCTGGGCCGGCCCGGGGCCGACCGCGGCGACCCGCGCATGGCGACCGCCGAGGCCGCCTTGTTCGAGAGCGGCCGGCCGATCGTTCTGGCGCCTCCGACCGCCCCGACGGCGCTCGGCGACACCGTGATCATCGCCTGGAACCAGAGCATGGAGACGGCGCGCGCCACCGCCATGGCGATGCCGATTTTGCGCAAGGCCAGCAAGGTCTTCGTGATGACGATCGACGAGTTCAGGTCCGAGGGCCCGAGCGGCGAGCATCTGGCGGAGTTGCTGCAGCATTCCGGCATCGCGGCGGAATTCGTGCTGCGCAAGGCCAATGGCCGCAACAGCGGCGAGGCGATCCTGCGCGGCGTCGAGGCGCTGGGCGGCGATCTTCTGGTCAAGGGCGCCTACACCCAGAGCCGCCTGCGCCAGATGTTCTTCGGCGGGGCGACGAGCCATATCATGGGCGCCGCCACCATGCCGGTGTTCATGACGAGCTGAGAGGCCTCACACCCGGCGCATCGGGTTGCTCCACGCCAGCAGCGACCCGATGGTGGTGAAACAGGCGAGCGTCAGGAACGCCGCCTTGAACGAATGCGCCACCTCGCCCGTGACGATCGCCTGACGATCGGGGGTCAGCGCCTGCAGGGCGGCCGGGCCCGACTGGAGGATCGCGCCGAACAGGCTCGCGGCCTCCGGATCGCGCCATGCCAGCGTGGCGAACAGGATCGTGCCGATGATCGCCGTGCCGAGCGAGGCGCCCACCGAGCGCGACAGCTGCACCGAACTCGCGGCCTTGCCGAGCGCGCGCGGGCCCGCCGCCGTCTGGACCGTCACCTGGATGACGCCCATCACCGAGCCCATGGAGAAGGAATTGAGGATCAGTACGCCGGCGAGCTGAGGCACGGTGAGCTGTGGCGACACCAGCGCGAAGAAGATCAGCGTGCAGGTGGCGATCATCATGCCGATGGACGGGAAGATCATGGTCTTGCCGGTGCGGGTGACGATGCGTCCCGTGATGACCGAGCCGAGACCGATGCCGGCCGTGATCGACAGGAGAATGTAGGAGATCTGGCCCGAGGTCGCCTGCCGCACCACGCGCAGGTAGATGGGCATGAAGGAGATCAGCGAGACCAGCGTTGCGCCGTGGCAGACGGCCATGAGATCGGCCCGCCAGATCGCCGACTGGCGCAGAAGCTTGACGGGGATGAGCGGCGAATCGAGCTGCGACTCGCGGCGGATCAGCAGCACGAGGGCGACCAGCGCGACGCTGAGCATGCCGAGAATCAGCGGCGCGAGGCTCGCGTCGAAGCGGCGGATGAGATCGAGCGAGAACAGGACCGGGACGACCACGCAGGCGAAATAGACGAGGCCCATGAAATCGAAATGCCAGTCGGCCTGCTTGGCGCCCGGCCGGGCGGCGAGCCGCATGGTCAGCAGCACGGCGATGAAGCCTGTCGGCACATTGACGAAAAACACCGCTCGCCAGCCGAAAAGTTCGGTCAGAAACGCCCCCATGACCGGTCCGAAGGCCGAAGCCGAAACCCCGATGGCCGCGAGATATCCTTGAAACTGGCCGCGCTGGCGCGGCGGTACGGCCTCTCCGATCAAGGCCTGCGACAGGGCCATGAGCCCGCCGCCGCCCAGACCTTGCAGAAAGCGGCAGACCGCCAGCAGCGGCAGGGTGGGGGCGAAGGAGGCCGCCGTGGAGGCGGTGATGTAGATGCCCAGCGCGATGAACATCAGACGGCGGCGGCCGAACAGATCGCCGAGATAGCCGTAGACCGGGGCGGCAAGCGTGACGGCCACCAGATAGGCGACCACGATCCAGGACACGCGTTCAACCTCGCCGAGCGCGCCCGCAATGGCGGGAAGGGCGCTGGCCACGATGGTCTGGTCGCCCATGGCCATGAACATCGGCAGCATGATGGACGGGAAAACCGTGAAGAACAGCCGCTTCGGCGAGGGCGGAATGTCTGGTGGCGCGACGGGTGAGCCGGAACCGGTTGTCACGGATGATCTTTCTTCGAGGATTTCGCCCGGAGCCATGGGGGAATCGGCGGGGCGGCAAGGACAGACATAGGGCGGTTCGGCGGCTGCGCCAACGATCAAGATCAAGCAAGATCGCCGCCATGCGGCGCCGGGCGGGTCCCCACGACAGCTAGCGGCGTTAGCCTTGCGCCTCCGGCTGTTCGTCCGGCACGGGCGCGAGCTGGTCCTCCAGCGCGGCGATGCGGGGCGCGAAGGCCACCTTTGATTCGCGCTCGATCGAGCGGTAGTGGTCGACCAGCAGGCGCCCGAATTCCGTCAGCCGGGCATGGCCGCCGCCCTTGCCGCCGAGCTGGGTTTCGAGAACGGGCGTCCGAAACATGCGGTTGACCTCGTCGGCCAGCAGCCAGGCGCGACGATAGGACATGTCCATGGCGCGCGCGGCGGACGAGATGGACCCATGCGCGTCGACCATTTCGAGCAGCCGGATCTTGCCGTGGCCGAGGTGGCGGCCGTCGTCGAAATCGACCCGGATGGTCAGCCGCGTCACGCGGGCTTCCCGGCGGCGTTCGGGCAGACGTCCGGCTTGATGTCGACCAGGGGCGTGCCGTCGACGCAATCGAGCCCCTGTACGACAAGACGGTCGGGGTGAACCTCGACGAGGCGCACGACCGAGGAGGCGATGGGATTGGGGCGGATCGGCGAGCGCAGGCTGAAAGTGCCGGGCTGGCTTTGGGCGCCGTGCGGACGCTGGGTGGCGAGGTCGCGGCGGGCGCGGTCCATCCAGTAGAGGATCTGCAGATGGCCGTGGCGCTCGACGCCCGCGAGCGCAGGACGGAAGGCCTCGTAGATTTCAATGGTGCAGAGCGGCCCGTCGAGATCGCCGGAGCGCGGACAGTCGCGCCGCTCCGCCCAGGGCGTGCGGATGCGACCGATGAAATAAATGCGCGCATCCGTTTCCGCCGGAAGGACGAGCGTGGTTTCGCCCGGCCGAATTTCCGTGCGATCCGCCGAAGTGTCGATCATGTGCAGCCCGGTGAGACGAACGAAGGTCGACGGCGATCTTAGCGGATGAACCCGGAAAGTCGAACAAGGCGCGCCGCGCGCGGGGCCGACGGCTCAGTCTGCGTTTTCGTCGCCAATATGGCATCGGGCTTGCAGACATCGTCCGCGACACATGGTTTCGAGATGAACGAGCGCCGCGCGCCGACGCAAATCAGCAAAGCGCCTTGCACGTTTTCGCAGCTGCCGTACGATCATGCCCAACGATCGGGCAAACAGGAGGAAAACAATCATGGTCGACGCGTTCGAGGATCATTGCTGGCAAGACGTCATTCCGGCCGACGTGCTCGATCTCTACAAGCACTACAAGCGCGATCTCTACATCGGCCCGAAGGCTGCGCTGCTCGCCATCGATCTTTACGAAATGGCCTATCAGGGCGGTCCGCATCCGGTGTCGGAAGTCGCCAAGGAATTCCCCTCCTCCTGTGGCATCAACGCCTGGAAGGCGATCGAGCCGACGAAAAAGCTCTTCGCGGCGGCGCGCGCCGCCGGTCTGCCGATCTTCTACACGACGGGCGACACGCGCGAAGGCTCAAAGCCCGACGCCATCAAGGCCACCAACCGCCGCGGCGGCCTTGGCGACCCGAAGGCCTTTGCGATCCGCCCCGAATGGGCGCCGCAACCCGGCGACACCGTGATCACGAAACAGCGCGCCAGCGGCTTCTACGGCACGCCGCTCGTCGCGCATCTGACGCAACTGGGCATCGATACGGTCATCGTGATCGGCGAGAGCACGTCGGGCTGCGTTCGCGCCAGTACGGTCGACGGCTATTCGAACGGCTACCACATGGTGATGGTGGAAGAGTGCTGCTTCGACCGCAGCGAGATTTCGCACAAGGTCAATCTATTCGACCTGCATCACAAATACGCCGACGTGATGAAGGTCGATGAAGTCGTCGGGACGCTGGAGCAGCGCCGCCTCAAGGGAGCCGCCTGATGAAGCCGCGCTCCTATGGACCGTTCGACTGGTCGCCGATCGCGCGGCGGCCGAAATTCGCCTGGCCGAACGGAAAACGCGTCGCGCTCTGGCTCATTCCCAACATCGAGTTCTTCGCGCTCGACGAGCAGATCCCGGCGGCGGCCGGCGGCGGCGGCAAGGCGCCGGACGTGCCCAACTGGGCGGTGCGCGACTATGGCAACCGCATCGGCGTCTTCCGGATGATGGAAGTGATGGACCGCTACAACGTGCGCGGCACCGTGGCGCTGAACAGCGATCTCTGCCGCTTCCATCCGGAAATCATCGAAGAATGCATGGCCCGCAAATGGGAATTGATGGGCCATAACGAGTCCAACACGCGGCGGCTGAACGACGCCAAGCCCGGCGAGGAAGCCGGCATCGTGCATCGCACCGTGGAGGCGATCACGAAAGCGTCGGGCGTCAAGCCCAAGGGCTGGCTCGGCTCCGGCCTGCAGGAGACGTGGGATACGCTCGACCATCTCGCCGACGCGGGCCTCGAATATGTCGCCGACTGGGTGAATGACGACCAGCCCGTGGTG
This sequence comes from Beijerinckiaceae bacterium, assembly GCA_019747375.1. Classification (GTDB taxonomy): domain Bacteria; phylum Pseudomonadota; class Alphaproteobacteria; order Rhizobiales; family Beijerinckiaceae; genus Terripilifer. The sequence continues at coordinate 16,034 of JAIEQX010000249.1, forward strand.
ATGACGCTCGACGACGGCCGCAAGCTGATGTCGATTCCCTATTCGTACGAACTCAACGACAAGCCGGCGTTCGAGAAGAAGAACCGCACGGCCGAAGAGTTCGACACGATGATCCGGCGCCAGTTCGACGTGCTGTATCGCGAGAGCGAGACGCAGGCGCGCGTGATGGCCATTGCGCTGCATCCCTACATCACGGGCGTGCCGCACCGGATCGGGGCGCTCGACAGCGCTCTCGAATATATCTGCAAGCATGATGACGTCTGGCTCGCGACAGGCGCGGAGATTGCGGCGGCGGGCCGCGAGGTTCTCTGCAAGTAAGGCGGGTTTCTGCAAACGGGCGCAATCGCGGTTCGAAGGAAGCACAATGTCCCAGGCGGTACTGCAATCAGAAAAAGACCAGAGGGCCGGCCTAGGGGCGGCCTTCATGGCCGGCCTGAAGAAGCGCGCCTGGGGCCTCGGCTCCGTGTTCGGCGGGCTGGCGGCATGGGAAATCATCAGCCGCTTCATCGTCGGGAGCAAATTGTTCCTGGCGGCGCCCTCGCAGGTCGTCGTCGCGATGGTGGATCTCGCCAGATCGGGCGAACTCGGCAAGCACGTCTACATCAGCGGGCTAGAATTCGTGCTGGGTTACACGATCGCCTGCGCGCTCGGCATTCTGCTCGGCATGGTGATGGCGCGCTCGCCGTCCGCCAAACAGGCGCTGCAGCCCTGGGTGTCGGGCCTGTACGCGACCCCGACGGTGGCGCTCGCGCCGCTCTTCATCCTGTGGTTTGGCATCGGCATCCTGTCCAAGGTCGTGGTCGTCGCCGTGCTGGTGATCTTCCCGGTCGTCATCAATACAGAGGCGGGCCTGCGGACGACGAGCCAGCAATTGATCGAAACGGTGCGCAGCTTCGGGGCGAACGAGCGCCAGATCTTCCTGAAAGTCTCCTTGCCCTCCGCCCTGCCCTTCATCTTTGCGGGCCTCAAGCTCGGCATCGGGCGCGGATTGATCGGCGTCGTGGTGGCTGAATTGTTCGGCTCGCGCGCGGGCCTCGGACAATTGATCAGCCAGTCGGCCGAGACTTTCAACATGCCGGCCCTCTTTGCAGGCGTGGCGATTCTCGCGGGCGCGGGCATCGCCATGACGAGCGGCTTCGGCTGGCTCGAGCGCCGCCTTCTGCCCTGGAGAGAATAATGGTCGACGCACCCATCAAACT
>JAIEQX010000037.1 GCA_019747375.1 Beijerinckiaceae bacterium
CTCGCGCGAAGAGCGCGTGCGCATGACCAAGCTGCGCCAGACCATCGCGCGCCGCCTCAAGGAAGCGCAGAACACCGCCGCCATGCTGACGACCTTCAACGAGGTCGACATGGGCGAGGTCATGGCGCTGCGCTCGAAGTACAAGGACGTGTTCGAGAAGAAGCATGGCGCCAAGCTCGGCTTCATGAGCTTCTTCGTGAAGGCCTGCACGCAGGCCCTCAAGGAAATCCCGGCGGTCAACGCCGAGATCGACGGCACGGATCTCGTCTACAAGAATTACTACCATGTCGGCATCGCGGTCGGCACCGAGAAGGGCCTCGTGGTGCCGGTCGTGCGCGACGCCGACACGATGGGCCTTGCGACGATCGAGAAGACCATCGCGGATTTCGGCAAGCGCGCCCGCGACGGCCAGCTCAAGATCGACGAGATGCAGGGCGGCACGTTCACGATCACCAACGGGGGCATCTACGGCTCGCTGATGTCGACCCCGATCCTGAACGCTCCGCAATCCGGCATTCTGGGCATGCACAAGATCCAGGAACGCCCGATGGCGGTGGGCGGCAAGATCGAGATCCGCCCGATGATGTATCTGGCGCTGTCCTACGATCACCGCATCGTCGACGGCAAGGAAGCCGTCACCTTCCTGGTGCGCGTCAAGGAGGCGCTGGAAGATCCGGCGCGTCTCGTTCTCGATCTCTGATCCGGCCTTTCGCCGCCCTGCGTCGCGGGGCGGCGAGACGTCCGCGTGTCCGGCCCGCGCCGGCGGCGTCCTCCACAAGCGGGAAGCCGATCGCTTCATTTGCGCCGCGGCGGCGCAAACCCCATCTACAATCCAAGGCTCTGCCCCGATGCCGAGCTGAGAAGCTGCGGAGCGTTTCAATGTCCTACGATCTCGTCGTCATCGGCACCGGCCCGGGCGGTTACGTGTGCGCCATCCGCGCCGCGCAACTCGGCATGAAGGTTGCGGTCGTCGAAAAGCGCAAGACGCATGGCGGCACCTGCCTCAACGTCGGCTGCATCCCCTCGAAGGCGCTGCTGCACGCCTCCGACATGTTCGAACTGGCGGCGCATGATTTCGCCGCGCTCGGCATCGTGGTCGGAACGCCGACGCTCGATCTGCCGGCGATGCTGAAGCACAAGGACGATACGGTCGCGGCCAACGTCAACGGCGTCGGCTTCCTGCTCAAGAAGCACAAGGTCGAAAGCTTCTTTGGCCACGGCTCGATCGCGGCGGCCGGCAAGGTCGAGGTCAAGGGCGAGGACGGCAAGGTCACGTCGCTCGAAACGAAGAACATCGTGATCGCCACGGGTTCGGACGTCGCCACGCCTCCGGGCGTCGATGTCGCGTTCGACGAGAAGACCATCGTGTCGTCGACCGGCGCCATCGCGCTCGACAAGGTTCCGGGCAAGCTCGTGGTCATCGGCGCGGGCGTGATCGGGCTCGAACTCGGTTCGGTCTGGCACCGCCTGGGCGCCGAAGTCGTGGTGGTCGAATATCTCGACCGCATCCTGCCCGGCATGGACAATGAAGTGGCGCGCACGTTCCAGCGCATTCTCGAGAAGCAGGGCTTCGCGTTCAACCTGTCGTCCAAGGTCACCAAGGTCGAGAAGACCGCCAAGGGCGCCAGCGTCACCTTCTCGCCGGTCGCTGGCGGCGACGCCGTCACGATCGAGGGCGACGTCGTGCTGGTGGCGACGGGCCGGCGTCCCTATACGGACAATCTCGGACTCGAAGGCGCCGGGGTCGCGCTCGATCGCGGCCGCGTCGTGATCGACGACCATTTCGCCACCAATGTCGCGGGCGTCTATGCGATCGGCGACGTCGTGCGCGGGCCGATGCTCGCCCACAAGGCGGAGGACGAGGGCGTCGCCGTCGCGGAGATCATCGCCGGCCAGCACGGTCACGTGAATTACGACGTGATTCCGGGCGTGGTCTACACGATGCCGGAGATCGCCTCGATCGGAAAGACCGAGGAAGAGCTGAAGGCCGCGGGCGTCGCCTACAAGGCCGGCAAGTTCCCGTTCACGGCGAATGGCCGGGCGCGCGCCACGCGCCACACGGACGGATTCGTGAAGGTGCTGGCGGACGCCACGAGCGACCGCGTGCTCGGCGTCCACATCATCGGGGCGGGCGCGGGCGAACTCATCGCCGAATGCGCGGTGCTGATGGAGTTCGGCGGATCGTCGGAAGATCTCGCCCGCACCTGCCATGCGCATCCGACCATGTCGGAAGCCGTCAAGGAGGCCGCGATGGCGGTCGAGAAGCGCCAGATCCACATGTGATCCCGCGCCGTCCCGTCAGGACGCGCAGCTGAAACGGACGCCTTCGGGCGTCCGTTTTGGCTTCAGAAGAAGCCCAGCATGGTGGGCGCCAGAAGCCCCATCAACATCAGGCCGATGGCGACCACGCCGAGGCCGCCGGCGATCCAGGCCAGCGCCGCGATGCCGGTGATGATCATGGCCGAGCAGAGCACGATGGCGATCTGCAGGATGGCCGAACTCAGCTCGAAGATCTCGTTCTTGGACTTCTGGTAGTCGCGCTTGTCTTCCGCCGCCTTGGCGCGGGCGGCCAGCTCCTTGCGGCCCTCGCCGGTCTCGGGCTCCGTGTCGTAGCGGTCGGCGGTTTTCTTCCAGGCGGCGATCCGCTTTTCGAGGCTTTCGCGCAGCGCCGGATCGGTGACGCCCGGCACCTGCGCCTCGACCTGCTCGGCGGCGAGCTGGACGCTGGTGCGGCGGATCGTCTTGGCCTGGAAGAAGGCCCAGAGGTTGGAGGCTTCGAGATTATGCGCCTGCGATTCGCGCTCGGCGTTGTTGCCGCCCATTTCCGAGAAGGCGAGGCAAAGCGCCAGAAGCGCGATCAGCAGCGCGACGCCCTTGTGGCTGGTCTCGGTCTCAACCGCATCATGTCCCGACATGCCTGCACTCCCAACGCATCTGATTCGCCAGCGCCACGTTCTAGACGGGTCAGCAGAAGGCCACAATTGCGGCCCAGCAACAATGCCGGGGAGATCGCATGAACGCCTTGCGCCGCGCCGTCCTGTTTCTGCTGGCCATCCTGTTCCTCGTCGAAGCGTGGATCTGGGACGCCTTCGCGGCGCTCGGCCATGTTCTGGCCCGCGCACTGCGGCTGTCGCGGCTCGTCGATGCGGCGCGCGCGTCCGTGCGGAAACTGCCGGCCTTTGCGACCCTGTTCCTGTTCCTCATCCCGGCGGCCGCGATCCTGCCGTTCAAGTTCCTGGCGCTGTTCCTGCTCGCGCGGGGACATTTCCTCTACGGCGGCCTGACCTTCCTGGCGGCCAAGACGGTCGGGGTGGGGTTCACCGCGATGATCTTCGATCTCTGCCGGGAGAAACTCCTGACCATCGCGTGGTTCGCACGGCTCCATGCGCGCGTGCTGGCGGTGCGGGCCTGGGCGCATGCGCTGACGGCGCCGATCCGGGCTCGCGTGGCCGGGCTTCGCGCGGCGATCGCGGCGCGGCTCGGCGAGGGCCGGTTCGGCCGGCGGATTCTCGCTTTGCGGACGCTGATCCGGCGCCGCCGGGCGGCCCGGTGAGGGGCCGGCCCGTCAGGCGCGCCGGGCGCGCGGATGGGCGCTGTTATAGGCCTGCAGCAGCCGCGCGCCGTCGATGGCCGTGTAGACCTGCGTGGTCGAGAGCGAGGCGTGGCCGAGCAGTTGCTGGATGCTGCGCAGATCGCCGCCGCGCGCCAGCAGGTGGGTGGCGAAGGAATGGCGCAGCGCATGGGGCGTGGCGGTCGCCGGCAGGCCCAGCGCGCCGCGCATGCTCTCGACCGCCAGCTGGATGATGCGGGGCGACAGCGGCCCGCCGCGCGCGCCCACGAACAATGGGCCTTCGGCTTTCAGCGGATAGGGGCAGAGCTCGAGATAGAGGTCGATGGCCTGCCGCACCGGCCCGATGACCGGGACTGTGCGCATCTTGCCGCCCTTGCCGACGACCGTCAGGGCGTCCTGGGGGCCGCAGGGCGCGTCGCGGCGGCTGACGCCCAGGGCTTCCGAGATGCGCAGGCCCGCGCCATAGAGAAGGCCCAGCACGGCGGCGTCGCGGGCGAGAATCCAGGCGGGGCGGTTCTCGCCTTCGCGGGAGTCGACCCGGGTCAGGTCGCGGGCCTCGTCGGCGCGCAGGGCCTTGGGCAGGCTGCGCGGGAGTTTCGGGCTGCGGGCGGCGGCGAAAGCCGAGGCCTTGCCGAGGCCTTCGCGCTCCAGATGCCGGGCGAAGGAGCGCAGGCCCGCCAGCATGCGCATCAGCGAGCGGCTTTCGACCCCGCTCGAGCGCCGATGCGCCATGAAGGCGCGGATGTCCGCCGGCAGAACGGCCGCAAAGGCCGCAAGATCCGGGCGGGCGCCCAGGTGGCCGGTCAGGAAGGTCAGGAACTGGCGCAGGTCGCGCCCGTAGGCGTCGAGCGTGTGCGGGGAGACGCGGCGCTGCGAGGCCAGATGCAGCATCCAGCGGCGCGCCTCTTCGGCGAGATCGCGCGAAGCCTGTGGAAAGACGAGATGCGGCGGAGCGTTTTCAGGCTCCGCCGCGGTCGTTTTCGAATCGTCGTCGTGTTGACCCTTCATGCCGGTCATCGTGGCGCGGCGGGATGAAGGAATGCTTGCGTCAGCGGCCCGCCTGGATCTCGGTGGCGGCCTGGATCAGCAATTCTTCCATGGTGCGGCGGATCTGGTGGTCCGACTGGTCGATGGTCGCGTCGTCGAAATCCTTGCGGATCTTGCGGAACACGTCCTCGTCGCCGGCCTCCTCGAAGTCCGCCGCCACGACGCCGCGCGCGTAGGCGTCCGCGTCCGCGCCTGTTTTTCCGAGCTTTTCTGCGGCCCAGAGGCCCAGCAACTTGTTCCTGCGGGCCATGGCCTTGAAGCGGAGTTCCTCGTCATGCGCGAATTTCTTCTCGAAACTGTCGCCGCGCTTGTCGAAACTGCTCATCCGGATCTCCCTGTCGCCAAAGTCCAGCCTCCCCAACGAGGCCATAATGCCGATATAAAGATCCCCCGGTCATATTCCTAGCTCCCGGCCGCGCTGAAGCGCGCGACAGCGCGTGGAGCCCCCCCTTCCGCGGCCCGACCGGCGCGCCGCGTCGTTGTATACGTCAAGCAAACGGACTAGGTTGCTGACGGGTTGTGTCCGTGGCCAGAACGGTCTAGGACCCCTCCCGTCACCGCGGCCACTCAGCGGCTGGCTTCGATCCGCGACGGATCCGGGATTTCCGGGCGCCGCGCGGCCGAAGCCCTCACACAGGAGCCTCGGCCCGACCCATGGATTTTCTCAAGCCACGGTTGATCCCCATGAACCGCCGCCGTCGCATCTACGAAGGCAAGGCCAAGGTCCTGTATGAAGGCCCGGAGCCCGGAACCCTGATCCAGCACTTCAAGGATGACGCCACAGCCTTCAACGCCAAGAAACACGAGGTGATTGACGGGAAGGGCGTGCTGAACAACCGCATCTCCGAATTCGTCTTCCAGCACCTGAACGACATCGGCGTGCCGACGCATTTCATCCGCCGGCTCAACATGCGCGAGCAATTGATCCGCGAAGTCGAGATCGTGCCGCTCGAAGTCGTCGTGCGCAATGTCGCGGCCGGTTCGCTGTCGACGCGGCTCGGCATCGAGGAAGGCACGCAGCTGCCGCGCTCGATCATCGAATTCTACTACAAGAACGATGCGCTGAACGACCCGATGGTGTCGGAAGAGCACATCACGGCCTTCGGCTGGGCGAGCCCGCAGGAGATCGACGACATCATGGCGCTGGCGATCCGCGTCAACGACTTCCTGTCGGGCCTGTTTCTGGGCGTCGGCATCCGCCTGGTCGATTTCAAGATGGAATGCGGCCGGCTGTGGGAAGGCGACATGATGCGCATCGTGGTGGCCGACGAGATCTCGCCCGACTCATGCCGCCTGTGGGACATGAAGTCGAACGACAAGCTCGACAAGGATCGTTTCCGCCGCGACATGGGCGGCCTCGTGGAGGCCTATAGCGAGGTGGCGCGCCGCCTCGGCATCATGCAGGAAAACGAGCCGCCGCGTTCTGGCGGTCCCAAGCTCGTGCAGTAAGTCCCGCGCCCCGCCGCCGACAGGCGCGGGGCGTTTCGTCACGAACCCGGGGGCGCTTGAGCCCCCGTTTGCTTGAGGGCGGGGCCGCGTGGCCGGCGCGCCTTACGGAGACAGACCATGAAAGCCCGCGTCACCGTCACGCTGAAGACCGGCGTTCTCGATCCTCAGGGCAAGGCCATCGAGGGCGCCCTGACGTCGCTCGGCGTCGAGGGCGTCGGCAGCGTGCGCCAGGGCAAGGTGTTCGACATCGAGCTCGAGGCCGCCGACAGGGCGCAGGCCGAAAGCGTGCTGAAAGCCGCCTGCGAAAAGCTCCTGGCCAACACCGTCGTGGAAAATTATCGGATCGAGATCGTCTGATGAAAGCCGCCGTCGTTCTTTTCCCCGGATCCAATCGCGAGGGCGACGCCGTCCGCGCCATCGAGGCGGCGACCGGCCACAAGCCGCCGATCGTCTGGCACGCCGACACCGAGCTGCCGGCCGGCACCGATCTCGTGGTCCTTCCGGGCGGGTTCAGCTATGGCGACTATCTGCGCTGCGGGGCCATTGCGGGCCGCGCCGCCATCATGGACGCGGTGCGGGCCCATGCGGCGCGCGGCGGCCTGGTGCTGGGCATCTGCAACGGCTTCCAGATCCTCTGCGAGGGCGGGCTGCTGCCGGGCGTGCTGATGCGCAACAAGGATCTGCGCTTCATCTGCAAGATGCAGCACCTGCGCGTCGAGCGCGCCGACACGGCGTTCACACGCGCCTACCGGCAGGGCCAGGTGATCAAGGTGGCGATCGCGCATGGCGAGGGCAATTACGAAGCCGATGACGAGACCATCGCGCGGCTCGAAGGCGAGGGACGCGTCGCGTTCCGCTATTGCGACGAGCAGGGCGTCGTCGGGGGCCTCGCCAATCCGAACGGCTCGACCCACGACATCGCGGGCATTTATTCGGAAAAGCGCAACGTTCTCGGCATGATGCCGCATCCCGAGAACCTGATCGACCCGCTGGTCGGCGGCGTCGACGGCGCGGGCCTGTTCAAGAGCCTCGTGGCCGCCTGAGCGGTTTCAGCGATCCTCGACGAAAAAGAGCCGGCGCGAGGCCGGCTCAAGTTCGGGAGAAGCCGGCGCGCACGCCGGGCAGGCGGGGCTGCGGGCGAACCCGCAGCCGATTGTGCCGAGGCCGCGCTCCTAGAAGCGGTAGGTGACGCCCGTCGAGATCAGCCACGGGTCGAGTTTCACCTTGGCGGTGACGGGCAGGCCGCCGACGACGCCGGTGGCGTCCGGACGCAGCCAGAGCTTCTTGACGTCGACGTTCAGGCCCCAGTGACGGTCGATCATGTAATCGAAGCCGACCTGCAGGGCGAGGCCCGGCTCATTCTTCACGTCGAAGGACGTGAAGACGCCCTTGGCCTTGTTGCGCAGCATGAAAGTGTAGTTCACGCCGGCGCCGACATAGGGCTTGAACGCGCCGAGATCGGTGAAGTGGTACTGCAGCAGCAGCGTCGGGGGCAGGAGAAGGGTCGAGCCGATCGTGCCGAGGCCGGCGAGCGCGCCCGTGCCCTTGACGCGATGCGGCGTCACGCCGAGCACCAGTTCGGCCGCGATGTTCCGGGTGAAGAAGTAGGTGATGTCGAGTTCCGGCACGACCGCGTTGGTGGCCTTGAGGCCGCTGACCGAGGCGGCGCCGTTGACGCTCACGGACGCGGACGAATCAGGCAGGACCGCCATGGCGCGGACGCGGACCATCCAGGGGCTCGGGGCTTCATAGGCGGGAGCCAGGGGGGCGCGGGTCATGCTCGGCAGATCGGCTGCGAAAGCCGGAAGCGCCACGGACCCCATCAGCAGGGCGAGGGCGGCGCGGTTGAAGGCTTTCATGTTCTCAACTCCAATTGGGCTAGAAATGGCGCGGGATCGGACCCGTCGCAGCGGAACCTGCTCCGCTGCAGCCGATTGCGAGTTGATTCAGATCAAACAGCCGCGCTCCAGCCGCAGTCGGCGGCGACCTGTGGCGGAAGCGCGACAGGTCCGGCCGATGCAATGCCGGTAGGCCATTGCCAGAGCGCGCTGCGGCGGCTATCGAAACCACGCTCCATGAGGCCGCCACGGCCGACGCCAGAGGGCTCTCGCTTTGCAACGCCAGACCACACAGATCACGCCCCAGCTCGTCGCCGAACATGGCCTCAAGCCCGATGAGTACGAGCGCCTGCTGGCGCTGATCGGACGCGAGCCCTCGCTGACCGAACTCGGCATCTTTTCGGCCATGTGGAACGAGCACTGCTCGTACAAATCCTCGCGCATGCACCTGCGCAAGCTGCCCACCAAGGCGCCGTGGGTGATCCAGGGACCGGGCGAAAACGCCGGCGTCATCGACATCGGCGACGGGCTCGCCTGCGTGTTCAAGATGGAGAGCCACAATCATCCGTCCTTCATCGAGCCCTATCAGGGCGCGGCGACGGGCGTGGGCGGCATCCTGCGCGACGTGTTCACCATGGGGGCGCGCCCCATCGCGTGCCTCAACCTGCTGCGCTTCGGCGCGCCCGAACATCCGCGGACGCGCCATCTGGTGGCCGGCGTGGTGGCGGGCATCGGCGGCTACGGCAATTCCTTCGGGGTGCCGACGGTCGGCGGCTCGGTGAATTTCCACACGCGCTATGACGGCAACATCCTGGTCAACGCCATGGCGGTGGGCATCGCCAAGGCGAACGAGATTTTCTACGCCAAGGCGACGGGCGTCGGCCGGCCGATCGTCTATCTGGGCTCGAAGACGGGTCGCGACGGCATCCACGGCGCCACCATGGCGTCGGCGTCCTTCGAGGCGGATGCGGAGGAGAAGCGCCCCACCGTCCAGGTCGGCGATCCCTTCTCGGAGAAGCTGCTGCTCGAGGCTTGCCTGGAAATCATGGCCAAGGGCTGCGTCATCGCCATCCAGGACATGGGCGCGGCGGGCCTGACTTCCTCGGCCGTCGAAATGGGGGCCAAGGGCGGACTGGGCATCGAGCTCGACCTCGATCACGTGCCGTGCCGCGAAGCCAACATGACGGCCTATGAAATGATGCTGTCGGAGAGCCAGGAGCGCATGCTCATGGTGCTGGATCCGGCGAAAGAGGCCGAAGCCGAAGCCATTTTCGTGAAATGGGGCCTCGATTTCGCGGTGATCGGCAAGACCACCGACACCAAGCGTTTCGTCGTCAAGCATCAGGGCCGCATCGAAGCCAACCTGCCGATCATGGAGCTGGGCGACGAGGCGCCGGTCTACGACCGTCCGCATGTTCCCACGCCGAAGAAGCCCGTGATCGCGGCCGCGTCCGTCATCGCCCCGATGAGCAATGCCGAGGCGCTGACGAGGCTGCTGGCGACGCCCGACCTGTGCTCGAAGCGCTGGGTGTGGGAACAATATGATCACCTCATCCTCGGCAACAGCGTGCAGCAGCCGGGCGGCGATTCCGGCGTCGTGCGCATCGGCGACGGGCCGAAGGGCCTCGCCATGACGACCGACGTGACGCAGCGCTATTGCGAGGCCGATCCGGTCGAGGGCGGCAAGCAGGCGGTGGCGGAAGCCTGGCGCAATCTGACGGCGACCGGGGCTTTGCCGCTGGCGCTGACCGACAACCTGAATTTCGGCAATCCGGAAAAGCCCGAATATATGGGCCAGATCGTCGGCTGCCTCGAAGGCATCGGGGAGGCGGCGCGCGCGCTCGACTTCCCGATCGTGTCGGGCAATGTCTCGCTCTACAACGAGACGCAGGGCCGCGGCATCCTGCCGACGCCATCGATCGGCGGCGTGGGCCTGCTGGACGATGTGACCAGGAGCGCCTCGGTGGCGTTCAAGCGGGCCGGGCAGACCATCCTGCTGGTCGGCGAGACGACGGGCTGGCTCGGGCAATCGGTCTATCTGCGCGACATCTGCGGCCGCGAAGAAGGCGCGCCGCCGCCGGTCGACCTGGCGGCGGAGCGCCGCAACGGCGATTTCGTCCGTTCGCTGATCCTGGCGGGGCGCGTCGACGCCGCGCATGATCTCTCGGACGGCGGCCTCGCGGTGGCGCTGGCCGAAATGGCCATGGCGTCGAAGATCGGCGCGCGCGTCACCGTTGATGCGGGCCCGCAGCCGCACGCCTTCTGGTTCGGCGAGGACCAGGCGCGCTATCTCGTGACCGCCACGCAAGACGAAGCCGCAAGGATTGCGGCCGAGGCCGCCGGCGCCCATGTTCCGGTGCTGACGCTGGGCGTGACCGGCGGCGACGCCGTGGCGCTGACGGGCGAGGCCCCGGTGGCGATTTCGACGCTGGCGCACGCCCATGAGGACTGGCTGCCGGCCTATATGGCGGGGCGGGATCCGGCCGGATCGGCTCCGGCCCCCACCAAGCAGGGAAACTGACACGATGGCGATGCAGGCACACGAGATCGAGGCGCTCATCAAGGAGGCGCTTCCCGACGCCAGCGTGGAAATCCGCGATCTGGCGGGCGACGGCGATCATTACGCCGCCACGGTGGTGTCCTCCGCGTTCCGGGGCAAGACGCGGGTGCAGCAGCACCAGATCGTCTATGCGGCGCTCAAGGGCCAGATGGGCGGGCAGCTGCACGCCCTGGCCCTGACCACGAGCGCGCCGGCCTGATTGGCGGACGCGCGAACAGCCCCTATATTGTCGTCATCAGGCGGATCCTTGACCTCCGCCCATCAGGAACAAAACCATGGCCGATATCAACGAGCAGATCCGACAGGAAGTCACCAACACGGACGTGGTCCTGTTCATGAAGGGCACGCCGCAGTTCCCGATGTGCGGCTTTTCCGGCCAGGTCGTGCAGATCCTGGACTATCTCGGGGTGCCGTATAAGGGCGTGAACGTGCTTGAAGACGAGGCGCTGCGCCAGGGCATCAAGGACTACGCCAACTGGCCGACGATTCCGCAGCTCTACGTGAAGGGCGAATTCGTGGGCGGCTGCGACATCATCCGGGAAATGTTCCAGGCGGGCGAGCTCGCCACGCATCTCACCGAGAACGGCATCGCCTGCCAGCAGCCCGCCAAGGCCTAAGGTCTCGCGCGTTCAGCCGCGCGAAAGCCCGATCATCTTGAGGGCCGCGCGGCCGAGCAGCCCGTAGGGACTCGCCAGCGTCTCCAGAATTTCGAAATGATTGAAGCCCGTCGCGACGATGAGTTCGACGGGCTTTTTCGCGGCCTCGAGGGCGGCGGCGAAATCGCGCGTCTGGCGCTGGAATTCGGGCGTCTCGAGCGTGCCGTGCGCGAGGATCAACGGGCATCGCACCTGCGCGATATGGCGCATCGGGCTCAGCCTCTCCTCGATCGCGTCCGTGAAGGCGACATAGCGCGAGCGCGCCGACAGGCGCACGGGCTCGAGATCGTACATGCCCGAGCACAAAAGTCCGCCGCGCAGCAGGTGCGGCGAAAGCCCGAAGGCGCCGGCCCAGTCTGTGGTGACGACGCAGCCCGCCAGATGCGCGCCCGAGGAATGGCCGATGACGTGAATGCGCGCGGGATCGGCGCCATAGAGCGCCGCGTGGGCGGCCAGATGGGCGACGCCGCGCCGGACCTGATCGGCCATGGGCAGGAGATCGCCGGCGCAATCGTCGATCTGGTCGAAGTCGAGCGCGGCGAAATGCGCGCCCGAATCGACGAACAGCTCCGCCAGGAAGGCGAAGTCGCGCGCCGCGCCGTTGCGCCACGCGCCGCCGTGCACATAGACGACGAGCAGCCGGTCGCGCCCGGAGGCCCGGTACAGATCGAAACGCTCGTTGGCGCCGGCGCCATAGGGGATGACGTCAGGCGCGCCGAGCCGCTCGAGCGCGATGCCCGACATGACCATGCGTCGCGCCTTGGTGTCGGCCTGATTGGGGGCGTATTGCGCCTGGTCATAGGCAGCGTCGAGCGCGGCCTGATGGTAGTTTCTCCAGACGAGCGGTGCGGAAGCGGCGTCCATCCCGTGGCGTTTCCTTTGCGGCAGCGCTTTCCATTGCGACGGTTTTGCGCAAAACCATTCTGCATCGCTTGACGCGCATGCGTCAAAACGGCGGGGTTGCCCTACGGGGCGAATGGGCTCACGGTTGCGCTCAGGATTTCCGATGCGAAGTTTATTGACGAATTGGCTACCGCCGGCGCGCCTCGGGCGGGCCGCACCTTCATTCCGCAGGATCGAGAACATGGCAGCTTTCCGTCTTCGTCCCTCCGGCATCGCGGCGGCGGCCGTCATTCTGGGGCTGTGCGCGCTGGGCGCGCCGCGCCAGGCCGAAGCCGCCTACGGGCGGGTCAACCTCTCGGTGAACGGCGTCAAGCGCACGGCCACGCTGGTGGAGTTCGAGCGGCTGAAAAAGCGCCGCCGTCCGGTCATCTTCGTGCTGCGCAGCGGCGGCAATTCGGGCGCGGCCCTGCGGGCGCGGCGCAATCTCGGGCTCGACGCCTTCGCGCGGCAGACCGGCGCGGTGGTGATCTATCCGGATGCGCTGCATGGCGGCTGGGGACGCGCGCCGGCGGGGCAGCCCGCGCCGGACGACGCGGCCTTCGTGCGCGCGCTCGCCAACAGGCTGGTCCAGCAGGGCAGCGTCAATCCGCGCCGCGTCTATATCGCGGGCGTCTCGTCGGGCGGCATCCGGGCCATGCAGATCGCCTGCGCCAACAGCGATCTTTTCGCCGGCGTCGGGGCGTTCATGGCGACCCTGCCGGCCGACGCCGCCGCGACCTGCGCGCCCGCGAAACCGATCTCGTTCATGCTGGTCAACGGCACGGCCGATCCGCTGATCCCCTACGAGGGCGGCGTCGCCAACCTGCCGGAAGGCAAGCTCGATCTCGCGTCGAGCGAAGCGACCGCGATGGTCTTCGCCAAGGCGGCGCAATGCAGCGACAAGCGCTCGCAGCCGATGCGCGACCGGGACACGAAGGATTCGTCCAGGATCACGGTCGAGCGCTGGGCCGGCTGCAAGGCGCCGGTGTCTCTGGTGCGCGTGGAAGGCGGCGGCCACACGATTCCGGGCCGGCGCAGCGCCACCATGCCGGCCGACCGCGCCGGCGTGCAGAACAACGACACCGACGCGGCGCGGATGATGTGGGACTTCCTGCTGCGCCGCAGCCCCTGAGGCTCAGCGCGGAATCAGCGCCCAGTAATCCATGTCGAGCAGGACGGCGGGATCGTAGGTCTCGCCGTTGAAACACGGAAAATCCGCGCAGGGGCGGTCGCGCGTCGCGACGGTGCGCAGACGCAGCGCTCCGACGTCGTCGCGGCCCGGCAGTTCGGCGCAGTCCAGCACCTCGCTCCAGGCGAAGATCGTCGAACCGGCGAAGAGCGGCGCGACATGGCGGCCGGCGTTGATGGCGGCGATGTGGAAGGCGGCGCCGAGGCCGTTGAAGCTCAGCGCGCGGGCGATCGAGATCACGTGCCCGCCATAGATCAGCCGGCGCCCATGGCGGGCCTGGCCCTCGCTGAACTGGTTGAAATGGACTTTTGCGGTGTTCTGGTAGAGCCGCGTGGCGATCTGGTGCTCGGCCTCCTCGACGGTCATGCCGTCGACATGGTCGATGCGCTCGCCCGCGACGTAATCGCCGAAGCGATGCGGCGCGCCCGACAGCCGCGGCTCGAAATTCTTGCCCGAAATCGCCGGGCAGGCGTCGCCCAGCGTCTCGGGATGCAGCGCCCTGGGCAGCACGGGAATGGTCTCGGGGGGCGCCGGAGCGGCGGCGTCGCGCTTGCGCACCATCACCCAGCGCACATAATCCAGCACCATGTCGCCGCGCTGGTTGAAGCCCTGCGAGCGCACGTAGACGACGCCGGTCTGGCGGTTGGAATTTTCCTTGAGGCCGATGACTTCCGAAACCGCGCTCAGCGTGTCGCCCGGATAGACCGGGCTCAGGAACCGGCAGGCCGCATAGCCGAGATTGGCGACGGCGTTCAGCGAAATGTCCGGCACGGTCTTGCCGAAGACCATGTGGAAGACCAGGAGGTCGTCGACGGGGCTGCGCGGATAGCCGATCGCTTCCGCAAACGTGTCGGCGGACTGCACGGCGAAGCGGGATCCGGTGAGGGCGGTGTAGAGCGAAACGTCGCCGGCCGTGACGGTGCGGGGCGTGGCGTGGCGAATCACCTGGCCGAGGGTGAAATCCTCGAAGAAATTGCCGCCGCTGGTCTTGGTGGTCTCGGTGGTCTTCGCTGTCTCGGTGGTCTTGGCGGTCGTGCTGGTTTCGGTGCTGTCGATGCCGGCCATGGCCGAACTCCCTGTGAGAGGCGCGCGTCGCCCATGCATAGGTCAGGCCGCCCGTGCTGGCATCCTAGCCCTTCGCCGCAAGCACGGCCCTGAGCCGCGCCTCGAGCGCGCGCGCGTCGCCTTCCAGCAGGATCGATTTGCGCCGGGCCGTATCGCCCGCCAGCAGCACGGCGCGCGAGGCCGGCACGCCCGCGGCCTTGGCGAGCAGCCGCCGCAGAGCCTCGTTGGCCTGGCCCTTCTCGGGAATGGCGCGGACGCGGGCGAGCAGCACCGAGGCGCCGTCCGAGAGTTCCCCGATTCCGTCGAGGCCGTCGCGGCCTGCGCGCGGCGTCAGCCGCACCGCCACCACGAGGCCGTCGGGCCGCAGCGTCCAGGGGACCGGATCGGCGGGGGCGGGCGCGTCCGCCACCTCAATAGGCGAGGGCGGCCGGGTAGATGTAATAGACGATCACGCGCTCGATGAAGAAAATGGCGAGCAGCAGGATGATGGGGGCGATGTCGAGCCCGCCGAGATTGGGCATGCGCCGCCGGATCGGCGCCAGCAGGGGCTCGGTCACGGCCCCGAGCGCGTTCCAGATCGAACGGACGAAGTCATTGCGGATGTTCACGACATTGAAGGCGATCAGCCATGACAGGATGGCCATCGCGATGATCACCCAGGTGTAGAGCTGGAGGATCAGAAGAATGAGGTCGAGGATCGCGCGCATGGGAACTCCGGGCCGCCGTTCACCTCCGGTTTAGCTGCGCGCCGCGCCGCGGGCAAGCGATGCGGCGTTCACGCAAATTTCTGGCGCGGCAAAGCTCCGAAAGATCGATTGGCGTGCGATTGCGCGTTGACAGGAACGCGCCTCAGAGCGTAAACCACGCCCGGCTTGGGGCTGTAGCTCAGTTGGGAGAGCGCGTCGTTCGCAATGACGAGGTCAGCGGTTCGATCCCGCTCAGCTCCACCAGCCACTGCTTAGACTAAGCCTGCTCTGCAGGCGGTCTGGGAAGTGCCGTAGTTTCCGTGACTTAGCGCGGTTTTTCGGCGTCGTTTTTGACACTTGCGTCTCTGTGCGCGCAGGCGTGCGCTTTTCATGGGCCAGTCTCTGGGCTTGCCAAACGGTGTCGCATCGAGCGCACCAAACCTTCCTTTTTCGACTTACCTGGGCGGTTGGCAAGTAGTCGGAAAGCAAGTTGCTGCGCCGGCATTTACCTGACGCGTTGATTGATTTCTGTTTCATTCGGCTTGCTTTTCCGTCATTCCTTCACCCATGCATCACAGTCATCGGATGCCTCTGCATGTAGCGTCGGCAGGTCGAATCAATAGCGGAGATGTTGGTGTTTCAGGTGCTCGGACTGGAATTGGCAGCCGTCGCCGCCGGCGTGTTATTTGCGGCAGGCCTTGTGGTGTTCGTCGCCTGATCACGTTCGGAACAAGGCGATATAAAGCAGCAGGCTTCCAAACACGTACATCGGCAACGCGAGAAGAATCTGAGCCTGACGGATGCTCCGAGCGGAACAACCCCAGCGTAGCTGCGAAAGTGATTCGGTCACGAAAAATGTTTTGATCGCGTACAGGATGGCTGCTGATTTAAATGCAGCAGGCTGGGTCAGCCCAATCCGAGCATCCGCCATTGCTGCGACCAGTCCAGGGGGGCATCTTTGAGCGCCTTGCTGTTGGCGCCACGCGGCAGCGTGCCATCAGTCGCCGCCTTGATGATCTGGGGCGACAGAAAGGCCGTGGCGATGGTGCGCTCGACATGCCGCTTGCTGCAGTTCTCGCGGACTGCGATCTCAGCCGTTCCGGCCACCGAGCCGCGAACGATCTGATCAAGCCAACTCCGCCCCTGCGCGACCTGGCGCAACAAGTAGCTGCGGGCTTCCGCCTTCATCGGCCGGACGGGATCGGAGCCTGTCGGTGCGAAGACCTCACGGCGGGCTGAGTTCGGCTGCGGCGACCACGGCACGTGGACGAGGGTCTCGTCCGTGCAGGTCAGCTCCAGTCGATCAGGGGTGACGAGAACGCGCGTCAGGTTCTGCTCGATCAAAGCGCGATCATCCAGATCGCTCGCAAATTTCTGGCGCAGGGTTGCGGTCACAAAAGCTTCGATCTCGTGAGCCGAGACCCGCTTGACCGATCCGGCATCTGCAGCGCGTCCCTGAACCAGGACGCTGGAGATGTAATAGCGGTAGCGGACGCTGCCTTTCTGGGCGCTGCTCGGGCTCATGCGGTTGCCGCGATCATCAAAGATTTTCCCCATCAGCAAAGCGCCAGAGGCTTGCTGCTGGCTGCGGCGGCCGTTGCGGTTGGTGGCGAGCCGGGTCTGCACCGCCTCAAAGGTTTCGGCCGAGAGGATCGGCGCATGCTCGCCCGGATAGCTCATCTCTCGATGGTTGATCTCGCCGAGGTAGACGCGGTTGCGCAATGTGTGGAGGAGCGGACCGTTGGTGAAGGCAATGCCGCCGATCGTCCGGCCGGTCGACAAGGTGCGCTGGCGGGTGAGGACGCCGCGCTGCCGGAGCTCGGTCTGTAGCGCCGGCAGGGATGACAGGGCGAGGTAGCGCTCAAACATTAGCCGGACGATCGCGGCTTCTTGCTCGTCGACAAGCAGTTTGCGGCTTTCCACCCGGTAGCCGAACGGCACGACGCCGCCGACCCAGATACCCTTCTTCTTCGAGGCGGCGATCTTGTCACGGATGCGCTCGCCCGTGACCTCACGTTCGAACTGGGCGAAGGACAACAGCATGTTGAGGGTCAGCCGCCCCATGCTGGTGGTGGTGTTGAACGACTGTGTGACCGAGACAAAGGTCACCCTGTGTTGTTCGAACAGTTCGACCAGCTTGGCGAAGTCGGCGAGGGACCTGGTCAGGCGATCGACCTTGTAGACGACGATGATGTCGACCTGCTCTGAGCGGATCACATCGAGCAGCCGCTGTAGGGCCGGGCGGCTCATCGAGCCGCCGGAAAAGCCGCCCACATCAAAAACGCCCGTGATCAGCCGCCACCCCTCGTGCGCCGGGCTT
>JAIEQX010000276.1 GCA_019747375.1 Beijerinckiaceae bacterium
ATAGCCCGGGCTCATTTCTCATCCGGCCTCAGATCGCGGCGGCTTCGATGACGCGAAGTCAGCCGTGGCCGCCATTGTCCAAAGCTCCGCTTGCCCGGCTGCGCAATCATGCACATCTGCCGGGCAAAGCCGTTCGTAAGCCTGTCATCGGCAGCAGACACGATCTTTCTCAGAAAGAGCCACATCAAGATGCCCCCTATTGATCGCGATTCCGAAGAGAACCGCTTTTCAGCTCGCGCGGCGCGCTATGCGAGAGTAGGAGCGCAAGTGGGCGGCGTCGCGGCTCGGATGGCAGGCGCGCGGTTGATGGGCCGGGAAAACGGCGCGACCAGCGCCGCCGCGCTGCGCAGCGCGCTTGGCGGGCTCAAGGGTCCCTTGATGAAGGTCGCGCAACTGATGGCGACCATCCCGGACGTTCTGCCGCCCGAATATGCTGAAGAATTGCAAAAGCTGCAGTCCGACGCGCCCCCTATGGGCGCGGCTTTCGTCAAGCGTCGCATGCAGGCGGAACTCGGAACTGACTGGCAAAAGCGCTTCGCCGCATTCGACCTGCACCCCGCCGCCGCCGCATCCCTGGGTCAGGTGCATCGCGCCACCGCCCATGACGGACAGCTGCTCGCCTGCAAGCTGCAATATCCCGACATGTCCTCGGCGGTCGAAGCCGACCTGTCGCAGTTGGAGATCCTGTTCTCGCTGCACCGGCGCATGGACCCTGCCATCGATACACGCGAGATCGCCAAGGAAATTGGCGCCCGCGTGCGAGAGGAGCTCGACTATCGCCGCGAGGCCAAACATGCGGCGCTCTACGCGCTGATGCTGAAGCACGGCAACGTTCGAGTCCCGGCGTCTCATCCTGAACTGTCCACCGGCCGGCTTCTGACGCTCGACTGGCTCGAAGGACGAAAGCTGCTCGACTACAAGACGGCCGACCAGGACACCCGGAACCGCATTGGCGCCGCCATGTTCCGCGCCTGGTGGCACCCGTTCAGTCAGTACGGCGTCATTCATGGCGATCCGCATCTCGGCAATTACACGGTGTTCGAGCAGGATGGCGAAGCCCAGGGCATCAATCTGCTCGACTATGGATGCATCCGAATTTTCCCGGCCAGATTCGTCGGCGGCGTCGTCGATCTCTATGAGGGCCTGCGCATGGGCGACGACGCCCGCGTGGTCCACGCCTACGAGACATGGGGGTTCAAGGGTCTTCGCAAGGACGTCATCGATATCCTCAACATCTGGGCCCGGTTCATCTACGGTCCCCTCCTGGACGATCGCGTCCGCACGATCGCCGACGGAACGGCGCCGGGACAATACGGTCGCCGCGAGGCTTTTGAAGTGCATAAGGCTCTCAAGGCAAAGGGTCCGGTCGCGGTGCCGCGCGAGTTCGTCTTCATGGACCGGGCTGCGATCGGGCTCGGCGGCGTGTTCCTGCACCTCGATGCGCGACTGAATTTCTTCCGCATGTTCAACGAGGCGGTGGGCGAAGACTTCCAGACGCAACGGATCGCCGATGCTCAGGCTGACGCGCTGAAGCAGGTAGGGCTCGCCTGAACGAACGGGCGCCGCGACGGTTTTCCCGCCTGTTGGCGAAAACCATATCGTCTGGGCGGCGCGCCCGATTGCCCGCGGGCGCGGTTTCGGCTAAGCGGGAGATAGCACCCACGACAGGCCGTCTGCGGCCGCCTGCAGTTCGAGGACGACAATGGCTGAAAATCACGGATCGACGGGCCACCCGGACATGGATTACCCGGAGCACGAGCGCACCTACGCAATGTTCATTGCGCTCAGCAAATGGACAACGATCGCCGCAGTGGTGATCCTGACCCTGATGGCCGTGACGCTGATCTGAGACCACGGGCGGGCGCCAAGCCCGCCCTTTTTGCGCCAGGGTCAGGTTTTCCGGAGATTTTCATGCGTGTCGCCGTTCCCGCTGAAACCGAAGCCAATGAGACGCGCGTCGCTGCGACGCCTGAAACGGTCAAGAAATTCATAGCCCTGGGCGCGGCTGTCACCGTCCAGGCCGGCGCGGGCGTAGCATCGGGCATTCCCGACGCGGATTTCGTCGCCGCAGGCGCCGCCATCGCCCCGACGGCCGGAGCAGCCCTTGCCGACGCCGACATCGTCCTGAAGGTGCGTCGGCCGGCTCCGGGCGAACTACCCGGCCTCAAGCGCGGCGCAGCCGTGATCGCCATCATGGACCCTTACGGCCACGAGGGCGAACTGTCGGGCATCGCCGGCGCCGGCGTATCGGCCTTCGCCATGGAGTTCATGCCCCGCATCACCCGCGCACAGGTGATGGACGTGCTTTCCTCCCAGGCCAATCTCGCCGGCTACAGGGCCGTGATCGACGGATCGGCGGAATATGGCCGCGCGCTTCCCATGATGATGACGGCGGCCGGCACTGTCCCGGCGGCCCGCATCTTCATCATGGGCGTCGGCGTCGCAGGGCTGCAGGCCATTGCGACCGCCCGACGTCTCGGCGCGATCGTGACGGCGACGGACGTGCGGCCCGCCACCAAGGAACAGGTGGAGTCGCTCGGCGCGAAATTCGTCGCCGTGGAGGATGAGGAGTTCAAACAGGCCGAGACAGCCGGCGGCTACGCCAAGGAGATGTCGGCGGAATACAAGGCCAAGCAGGCCGCGCTCGTTGCGACCCACATCGCCCGTCAGGACATCGTGATCACGACGGCGCTCATCCCCGGCCGCCCTGCCCCGAAATTGATTTCAGCCGACATGGTGCGCTCGATGCGTCCTGGCTCGGTGATCGTCGATCTCGCGGTCGAGCGCGGCGGCAATTGCGAACTGGCCCGCCCCGGCGAAATTTTCGTCACCGAGAATGGCGTTCGCATCGTGGGTCACCTCAATGTTCCGGGCCGCCTCGCAGCGACCGCATCCAGCCTTTACGCCAAGAACCTCTTCGCCTTTGTCGAAACCATGATCGACAAGGAAACGAAGACCTTGGCGCCCAAGTGGGATGACGAACTCGTCAAGGCGACGCTGCTGACCCGCGACGGCGCGATCGTGCACCCGAACTTCCTGCCCAAGCCAGTTTGACCCGACATGATTCGCCGTCTCGCTGGGCAAGGCGCTGACGGCAAAGCCCGCGAAAGAGCAGAGGCGAGAGAATGGCGAACGAGACCCCGAACCAGATCCTCGACAGGGCCAATGCGGCGGCGAAACTCGCCCGCGACGCGGCCGACATGCTGCAGAATTCCGCCGAGCAACTCGGCCAGGCCGCGGCCGGGGTCGCACATGCGGCGTCCGGCGGCATGATCGACCCCTTCGTTTTCCAGCTGGCGATTTTCGCCCTGGCGGTTTTCGTCGGATATTACGTCGTCTGGTCCGTGACCCCCGCATTGCACACGCCGCTCATGTCCGTCACCAACGCGATTTCGTCCGTGATCGTGGTGGGGGCGCTGCTGTCTGTCGGCGTCGATGCATCACGTCCGGGAGACGACGGACCCCTCTGGGCGCATGTTTTCGGATTCATCGCGCTCGTGCTCGCATCGGTGAACATCTTCGGCGGGTTCCTCGTCACCGAGCGCATGCTCTCGATGTACAAGAAGAAGGGCTGAGCCGTCATGAGCGCCAATCTAGCGGCTATCCTCTATCTTGTTTCCGGCGTGCTGTTCATTCTCGCCCTCCGGGGCCTGTCGTCGCCAGCAACGTCGCGTCAGGGCAACCTCTTCGGCATGGTCGGCATGGCGATCGCCATCCTGACGACGCTTCTCTACAAGATGCCGACGACCTTCTCGAGCTGGCTGCTGGTCATCGCCGGCATCGCGATCGGCGGCGGCATCGGCGCCTGGCGCGCCCGCACGGTGCAGATGACCGCAATGCCTCAACTCGTGGCCTTCTTCCACGCGTTGGTCGGCCTCGCGGCCGTGCTCGTGGCGGCCGGAGCCCTTTATGCGCCACAAGCTTTCGGCATCGGCCTGCCGGGCGCGATCAAGGGCGCAAGTCTTGTCGAAATGTCGATCGGCGCCGCCATCGGGGCGATCACCTTCACGGGCTCGATCATCGCCTTCCTCAAGCTCGACGGACGCATGTCCGGCAAGCCGATCATGCTTCCGCAGCGCCACGTCATCAACATCGCGCTTGGGGTCGCCCTCTTGGTTCTGGTCGCGGTCTTCGTTCAGACCGAGAGCTACGCGGTTTTCTGGCTGATCGTGCTGATTTCGCTCGCGCTGGGCGTCCTCTTGATCGTGCCGATCGGAGGCGCCGACATGCCGGTGGTCGTGTCGATGCTGAATTCCTATTCGGGATGGGCGGCGGCCGGCATCGGCTTCACGCTCGGCAACCTGGCGCTGATCATTACCGGCGCACTGGTTGGTTCTTCCGGCGCCATCCTGTCCTACATCATGTGCAAGGGCATGAACCGCTCATTCATTTCCGTGATTCTCGGCGGATTTGGCGGGGATTCCGGCCCGGCCGGCGCCGGCGGCGCCGTAGAGACGCGACCCGTCAAGCAGGGGTCCGCGGAGGACGCCGCCTACATCATGAAGAACGCCGGCAAGGTCATCATCGTCCCGGGTTACGGAATGGCGGTCGCGCAGGCGCAGCATGCTCTCCGCGAAATGGCCGACCTGCTGAAGAAGGAAGGCGTCGAAGTCAGCTACGCGATTCATCCGGTGGCCGGCCGCATGCCCGGACACATGAACGTGCTGCTCGCCGAAGCCAATGTGCCTTATGACGAAGTCTTCGAACTCGAGGATATCAATTCCGAATTTGGCCGCGCCGACGTCGCTTTCGTGATTGGCGCCAACGATGTCACCAATCCCGCGGCCAAGACCGATACGGCTTCGCCGATCTTTGGCATGCCTATCCTCGATGTCGAGAAGGCCAAGACGGTTCTCTTCATCAAGCGAGGCATGGGCTCGGGCTACGCGGGCGTCGAGAACGAACTGTTCTTCCGCGACAACACCATGATGCTGTTCGGCGACGCCAAGAAGGTGGTGGATTCCATCCTGAAGTTCCTGGCTCACTAGGCACACACCCAGCAACGGTCGCACCGTTCCATGCGCGTACTGAAGTTCATTGTGAGGCTCGGGCTCATCATTGTCCTGGGCGCATATGCGGGCGTCGTAGTCTGGCTCTATCTCAATCAGCGTGACCTCGTGTTCCGACCTGAGCCCGACGCGACGGACGCGCAGGCGCTCGAGCTCGGGGACTTCCGTGACGTTGAAATCACCACGCGTGACGAGCAGCGATTGCGCGCACTCTATCGTCCCGCAGATCCCGGGCGAGCCACCATCCTTTATCTGCACGGCAATGCCGCCCGCCTGCGCTTCGCCGCCGATCGGCTGCGGTCGCTGAGCGCCGACGGAAATGGCCTGCTTTTTGTGAGCTACCGGGGGTTTTCCGGTTCGACAGGATCGCCGAGCGAGGACGGTCTGGCGGAGGATGCGCGTGCTGCCTATGACTGGCTGAGAGGCGTCGCAAGAAACACGCGCATCATTCTCTACGGCGAATCCCTCGGCACCGGGGTCGCCGTACGATTGGCGACGACAAGACCGGTCAGCGGCCTCGTCCTCGACGCGCCCTTTACGTCGACCGTGGACGTCGCGCGCCGGGTGCATTGGTATGCGCCGGTTTCATGGTTGATGCTGGACCGCTTCGAGTCGATCAACCTCATAGCAAGAGTCCGTGCGCCTATCCTCTTCCTGCATGGCGATGCGGACCGCGTCGTCCCGTTCGACCTGGGCCAGAAACTCTTCGCCGCCGCCAACCCGCCGAAAAAATTGGTCCGCATTCCGGACGGTTCGCATTCACGCAATCTGGAAGCGGCCCGCGCCGACGTCATGGATTTCGTTCAGAAACTCGAGGTGCCGTGACGCCTAGCGCATCTCGGTAAACCTTGACGGTCTCTGCAACTGCGCCTGATCGGCGCGCATCGCCACGTCCGTGACAGCATCCACCACCCGATCCGGAGCGACATTGTGGACCGCATGGCCGACGCCCGGAAGCGTCACCAGATGGGCGCCGGCGATATCACGAGCGCTGCCCGCAGAGTGAATATGCGCATAAACGATTGAATCGCGGTCGCCCGTGACGATGGTCGTCGGCGCCGCAATTTCACTCATCCGCTTCGATTGAATGTCGATGAAGGCGGCCAGTCCGGCGACATCCTGCGCATTGGAGATGAATTCGCTCGGTCGCAGCACAAGTTCGCTGCCGGTCCTTTCAGCATAATCGGGGGGAGGCGTTTGAGGCGCAAAGACGCTCTGGACGGCCGCAGACAAGGATGCAAGCCCGACCGGCATGGTGACGACGTTTCCGAAAAGCCAGCCGATCACGGGGCGAGCCGCAAGCGTGTAATACCACGTCACGCCGCCCGGCCAGGGATGAGTCACCGGAGCAAGCAGCACCAGTCCGCGCGTGAAATCCTTCTGCTCGATGGCGAAATTGGCCGCCACGGCGCCCGCCAGCGAATGGCCTACAACGATTGCGTTGCGGATGTTGAGGCTCGCCAGCCCCTCGCGAATGAGCCCTGCCTGCGCCGCCGGAGAGGCATCCTCCGCTCCCTTCGGGCGATCACTCCAGCCATGTCCGGGTCGGTCAACTGCGATGACGTGAAAGCCTCGCGCGGCGAGCTTGTCTCCCAGAGGCAGCATGACGTCGGCCTGATTGCCGCTCGCCCCATGCAGCAACAACACTGTCTGGGCACTCCCCCCGTCCAGGGGAAGACGCTCGGTATAATGCAGGCGACCGCCCGAGACCGATACGAACTGGCCCCGCGGCGGAAACTGCTGTTCGATACGCCGCACCTGCCATTGGGTGAAGACGACTGCGCTGCCGACGACGAGGACCAGCACGGCTGATAAAATGGAGATCATGAATTCGTCCGTGAGTGTTACGCAAGGCTTACGCGGCAACGGCCTTTGCGGTTCGGCGTCTCACGTGAACGCGATCAGATATCTCGTCCCTCGACCTCCAGCTGAAGCTTCTCGACCCGTTTGCGGATATCGTCGAGTTGTGGGTTGATCTCGAGTGCGCGTCTGAACACGCGCAGCGCCTGCGCATCGAAATCCCGCCGCTGCAGGATCACTCCCATGCCCACGAGAGCCGTGTAGTGCCGGGGCTCGAGCTTGAGCACGTAGGCAAGATCCGCCATCGAGCCGCTCAGGTCATCGGTAAAGAAACGCACCGTAGCCCTCTTGTTCCAGACCTCTGCCCAATTCGGCTCGATCTCGATCATCTTGTCGAGCAGTTGCTCGGCGAGCGGCCACTCCTTCTTCGCGATGGCCGAGGAAACGCGTTCCATCAAGAGGTCCGCAGTGTCTGAGCCCGAGCGCATCCAGACCCGCTCGATGGCGCCCGAGACGCCCCGCGCCTCATCGACGTCCTGCGTGCGCTCCAGGCGCTTGAACAAGTCTTCAAGGATGCGCTGACGTCCCGCAAGCGTCCCTCCATCCGGCCTTTTCTCGGACTCTGGAACGGCCTTCGGCGTATCGGCGGCGCGGGTCGGCGATTTGGGGGAAGCAGACTGCGCCTCACCCGGCGCGACGGCCTGACCGCCGGGCTGAGGACCGCCAGGACCGAAGACGCGTGATCCGGGAGGCAGCGGGATTGGCGGAAGACCCGGAATTTGCAGAGCGGGCCCCGGACGTTCGACGGGCGCGGGAGCCGTTTGGGCGATCGCCGACACGAGATCTACGGTCACCGCCCCGGTGAGGAAAGCGGCTATCACGAGGGGGGCCATGGGAACGCTGCGCATGCCCTTGAGATTAGGCCGCTCGTCAGTCGGCGTCAAAGCCCTGGTTAAGAGCTTGTTCATCACTTCCCGGCGATTTCCGCGCCGTCAGGCAAAAAGAAAAGCCCCGGCGACGCCGGGGCTTTCAGGCCTCTCGTCAGACGAGAAGAGGCGTAGGCCTCAGCCCTGCCGCGCCTTGTAGCGCTTCTGGGTCTTGTTGATGATGTAGACGCGGCCCTTGCGGCGCACGAGCTGGTTGTCGCGATGGCGTCCACGCAGCGATTTCAAGGAATTCCGGACTTTCATGGCTCGTCCCCGAACGGTTTGAAGGCGGGGACAGGCCCGCCGAAAGAAAACGTGACGGGTCTATGCCTGATTTACCGCGCCGGATCAACCCGAAACTCTTATTGTGAGGCCGGAAACACTGCCCGTTGTAAGGAAATCTCGCATGTTCCCTGCCCTAGCCGATGCTCTCGCGGCGGCGCGACGTACAGGTCGCCAGCATAATCTGGCCACCGTGGAGGCGCCCGCAGACGCATCAGCGGCCTACCGCGTGCAGGCGGACGTCGCTCGGCTCCTCAACACCACGGTAGCGGGATGGAAGGTGGGTTTCGGGCCAGACCCGTCCCGCACGCCGATCGCCGGCCCGATCTTCTCATGCGACATGCGACCCAACGGCGGCGTCTACAAACTCGCCCCGGGGGAGCGCGTCAAGGTCGAAATCGAACTCGCGTTTCGGCTCCGGATTGATCTTCCGACCGGTGTCCTTCATCGGGACGGCCTGCTCGACGCCGCACTGGACTGGTTCGTCGGCATTGAGCTGGTCGGCACGCGGTACGCCGACCCTGACGCGGCGCCTTTCGAAGCTCGGCTGGCCGACAATGTGAACAACAGCTGCTATGTCATCGGATCAGGCACGCAAAGCCTCGGCGGGCTCGACATTTTCGCCCTGCCCTGCCGCCTGAGGATCAATGGCGAGACGATCGCAGTCCACCCCAGCCGCCATGCTGACCTCGATCCATTGTCGCCGGCGCTCGCGTGGGCGGCGCATCAGGCAGACGCCTGCGGCGGCTTGAAAGCCGGCCAGTTCGTGACGACAGGATGCCTCAATACGCCTCTGGACATCGACGGCCCCGCGGCCATCGAAGCCGAGCTCGGCGGCGTCGGCCGCGCGGCGCTGAAGATCGTCGCCTAAATGAAAAGCCCCGGCGCGCCATAAGCGAACCGGGGCGTAGAAACGGCGAAGTTCAGCTCAGCCTTGCGGGGGTGAGATGATCTCCTTGGCGCGCTTGATCGTCTCTTTCGGGGTCGCGAAGAGTTTCTCGACCACCTCCTGCACCTTCTCGCCAGACGATGGCGCGACATCGATGCGAGACTTCTGAGCGTCGGCGAGAAATTCCGGGTCGCTCATCGTGGCCGCGAAAGCCGCACGCAGGATTTTCAGGCGCTCCGGCACAGTTCCGGGCGGGGCGATGTAGGGACGGCCAAAAATTTGTTGGCTGACCACCATTTCGACCGCCTTCTTGTCGGCATCGTTCTTGATGTATTTCCACACTGTCGGCACGCCGAGCTTATCGAGTTCGGCTTCGCTCTCCGATCCGTTCTGCACCAGAATGTTTATCTTCTTGTCGCGAACCCAGTCGGGCTTCTGTGATTTGAGGCTGGTCCAGTCCAACCCGCACATGCCGTCGACTTCGCCGCGCTCCATCGCGAGAAAGATGTCAGCGGTGCCCTTGTAGCCGCTTACGACTTCGAACTGCGCGCCCGCTGCATTTCGGTTCATGAACGCATAGTCACGCGTCGAACCGCCCGCCGCGCTGGCTCCCATCACCACGCGGCCCTTGAGGGCGTCTTCGAAACTTTTGATCTTCGAATTTTGATATGTGATGCACACGCGCGTGCCGCTGTCTGCGCTGCCCAGATAATGAAACTTCGTGGGATCGAACAGCGTCTGCGCGCGATCTTCGAGAAGCGGGCCAATGATCACTCCCGGGAAGATGGCCCCGATCGTCGTGCCATCTTTCGGGGCCACCGAGGCCAGATAGGCGGCGGCTGTTCCGCTTCCCGCCCCGGGCTGGTTGCGCGGCACGAAGACGGGGTTGCCGGGGATATGACGCCCGAGGTGCCGCGCAATCGCGCGGGCGTAAATGTCGTAACCGCCACCGACGTCGCTGCCGATCATGAAAACGATCTGCTTCCCCGCATAGAAATCCTGCGCCAAGACGGGCGGCGCCGCGACAGCCGCGCCCAAGGTCAGAACCGTACCCAGAGCCGCGGCTCTGGAACATATGAATGGCATGATGGATGCTCCTCGGTTTCCTCGCGCCCCTTGAAGGGCCAGCTCCTCGCGAAACTTCCTTTTTTTGCAAAGGCGTTTCGTCTGGCTGCAGACGCAAAGTCATATTTCAAGTTCAACCATCAGCGCAACCGACGCGCTAAACAAATGATCCCGCGCCGAGGAGTGCGGCGCGGGATCATGGAGATAACTCCGGAAGAGGCGGGAATACGCGAGACTTCATTTCCCAAGCGCGATATTGGCGTGGATAGGATAACGACCAGTTAAGTCACACCTTGTTCTCAAGATTTTTGTAAACGGGCTCATTGACGAAACGTCGTCTTCAACCAATGCCCCGCCCGTTGCTGCAAGGCTTCGGTATAGCTGGATCAAGTCTTCGGCGCGCGGACAGACAATGCACGAAACAGTGCATTCGCCGATTTGGTCCTGGCGGTGAAAGGTTTCGTTAACCCATCGCCGCTCTTTTGATGCAATGCAGCATCAGGGATCGCCAATGTTCGACAATCTTCGATTCGCCCCTGTCCTCTCGGTGGCCTTTTGCCTTGTGGCAGGGCCTTCTGTCGCTGCGCCGAAAGGCATTCCGTCTTCGTCGTTGGCGCAGTCCTTGGAAGTCTGGACGGAGGGCTGGAAAGCGGACCCGACTTCACGCTCGACTCAAGACAAGATGGTGGGCGTCAAGCTCGGCCTTGAGGGTCCGCTGAAGATCGAGGGTCGCGCTGCGGTTCGCCAGCCGGCGGACCCGCATGCCGAGAAAACCGGGACGCTGGACTGGGCCATAAGCGCTTCCCGAAAACGTCAGGAAGATTCTGTCGTCTTAGACGTCGCAAGCACGGGAGCGCTGGACCCGTCAGCCCACAATTACACGCAGAGTTTTCGCGGGGCCCTGACCTGGACGATACACGAGGAGCGCGCCCTGACGACCAAGCTTCGCCTCGCTTCCGACGTCGCAATTGCGACCGACAGCGGCGTGACTCCGGCAATGGGACCGGAGTGGGTTGCGAGTTCTCGCCTCAGCGAAGCGGGCGCTCCGATGCGGACGGATCTGACAGCTCGGGTGAACTATCGCATCTCCCCGCAGGCCGACCCCGACTTCGCCGCAAGGCTCGAATTGCGCATCTCATCGCGCGCAAGATGACGGCGCCCTAGCCCCCAAATGCGTCCGCAAGCCGCCGACCGAGCGATCTGGCCCCCGATGCCACGGCCTTCCGGTCGGACGCCTCGCTAATGAGTTCGGGATGCCCTGCGCTTTCGTTCAGCCGGAACTGACCGACGAGTCGGCCAAGATCGACGGCTTTTTCAGTCAGCGAATGACTGGCGCTCGTCGTCTCGTCCACCATTGCGGCGTTCTGTTGCGTTGTCTGGTCCATCTGGCCAACAGCCGCATTCACTTCCCGCAAGCTGACCGACTGGTCATTGGCTGAAACCGCGATCGCTTCGACGAGACGGGTGATATGCGACACCTGCTCGCCAATCGTCATAAAGGCTTCGCCGGTGTCCCGCACCAGATCGGCCCCGACTTGCACCTGGGTCGAGGATGTCGAGATAAGTGTTTTGATTTCCTTGGCTGCCTGCGTCGACCTTTGCGCCAATGCGCGCACTTCCTGCGCCACGACGGCAAATCCGCGCCCAGCTTCGCCGGCGCGCGCCGCCTCCACGCCCGCATTCAACGCCAAAAGGTTGGTCTGAAAAGCAATCTCATCAATCAGCCCTATGATCTGGCCGATCTGACGAGACGACTGCTCGATCGCCGACATGGAGACGATCGCATCGCGCACGATGGCGCCCGAACTGTCAGCCTGACCGCGCGCCTGCGTCACCACCTTGCGCGCCTCTTCGGCCATCTCGGAGGTCCGGCGCACGGTTTCGACAATGCCGTTCAGGGCGGCCGACGTCTCCTCGAGGGACGCGGCTTGCTGCTCGGTGCGACGCGATAGATCATCGGCGGCAGAAGAAATTTCGCTGGCGCCTCCACGCACCGAATGCGTGGCGCTGGAGATTGCCCGCAATGTCGTGGCAAGTTCATTGATCGCGAGATTGAAGTCGCTGCGCAGCTTTTCATATTCCGGCGCCAACGGATCCTTCAGCCGGAAACCAAGATCTCCACGTGCAATATGGTCCAACCCCTTGGCGAGAGCTTCGACAACGGCTTGCCGCTTCATGTCGGCCTCGCGTTCCACGGCTTCACGACGAAGGCGCGCCGCCTCGCTCTCGTGACGCGCTTCCTCTTCGCGTAGGCGGATGTCGCGACGCTCCAACACGCCCTCACGGAAGATCGCGACGGATTGCGCCATTTCGCCGACCTCGTCCTGGCGATTGCTGTACGGAACCTCTTCCTCGTAATCGCCGCCCGCCAGCGCGACCATGTACCGTGTCATCCCCGATAACGGCCGCACAATCGCGCGACGGATGGCAAGTATCCCCGAAATCACGATCAGGAGGACGACGCCCGCAGTTGCAAGAAACGCGGTCTGCCAGATTGAGTTTGCGCGCGAGGCGTCGGCTTCGGCCTTGGTCAAGAAGGCGTTCGCGTCGATCACGGTCGCATCGACTGCGGCGCGATGCTCAGCATAGGCCTTGGCCAGTTCGCCGCGAACCGTGCGTATGATCGCGATGTCGCCCTGTATCACCGCAGGCAGGAACTGACTGTCGAGGATCCGCCAGAATTTCTCGGCGCGCACGACAGATGTTTCCAGCTTCTTCTTCAGATCAGTGGGCAAGTCCTGCCCATCCCAATAAGTCTTCCGATCATTGAATTCGCTGCGGAGATGCGCAAAGCGCTTGCGACTGGAGTCCAATCTGGAAGGATCTTCCGCCAGCAGGTTTGCGTCCAGAAAAGCCTCGATGACGTAAAGCGGCGGTGGAAGCACGTCGGCAATGAGATCCTTGCCGGCCACGATCGTGCCATACGCCGCTCCCCCAATTCGCAATTGTTGCAAAGACAGGGAGGCTGATCCTGCAATAGCGATGCAACCCAGAACGACGACGGCGCCGAACGCGCTCATGAAACGGGAAATAGTGAGGCGCATGACAACTCCCTTGCCCCTGAAAGCCGACAGGCGAGGAGCTTGAACGAAGCCATGATATGCGAGGCCCTTCTTAATAAATTATCTGCGAATTATCGTAAGTTTGACATGACGCAACGGCATTGTGTCAGAGTTGCAATAGGTTCTGGCCAACTTGCAGCCGCGCCAATTGGTTAAGAGCCGGCGTGTGCGACGCAGCGCAATGCGAGCCGCGCGGCTGGACATGACAGGACGGAAACAGAAATGAACGCAGCGCGCCAAAACAAAACGGTGCAACCCAGATTGCACGCCGCATTCGCGATTTTGACCCTGGCGTGTCTCTTCCCTGGAGCGTCGAGTGCACAGGAACTCGCGGTCAACCAGGGACGCCGCCTCGCGGAAGCCAATTGCGCGAGCTGTCATGCGATCGGGCGGTTCGGCGACAGCCCGCTTCCGATTGCTCCGCCATTGAGGTCGCTCCACCTCAAATATCCGGTCGAAGATCTTGAGGAATCGCTGGCGGAAGGTATCTCGACCGGTCATCCGACCATGCCGCAATTCCGGTTTGAAAGCGATCAGGTCCGCGACTTCATCGCCTATCTGAAGTCTCTGGAAACCCCTCCAAAACCCGGAAACTAGCTACAAAACCCAAATTGAATTGTGGGCTAAACTTCTGCGAATACGAACGATTAGTTCACCTTTCGCCGAGCTTTGCCTAAGCCGCACGCTGCCGGAAAGCTTTTGGTAATCGCCCGGAGCGCAGGGTCGTCGCGTTGAAGCCCGGCGCTCGCCGGAGGCATGAGGCCGTGCTTCCCCATCCGGCATGGTCGGAATGTGCTCTCCCGCGATGCCCCGAGTCGAGCCATGCCCAGAATCTGTTTGAGTTTCCCAATCGGCAAACCTGCGTCGCTCTGGCCGCACTTGCGCGTCCGGCGTTCATGCGAATGGACGCCCTCGCCATGACCATTTTGAATCGACTGCAGCGCAAACGCGTCCCTATTTCGGCTCGCCGCCTGTTTGAGGCAGTTTTTCAGACGACCACCTTTCTGGGACTGGCCGCACTCGCCGTAGCCGCCTTCACCCTGTCGCTATATCTCGACCAGCAGCATGCGCGCACGATCGAGAACGCGCGCGTCACAGCCGCCAATCTTACCCGTGCATTCGAGCAGCATATCGTCCGGTCCATCAAAAGCGTCGATCAGGCCTTGCTCTTCGTACGCACGCAATATGAGATCGATCCGCGCGGTTTCGACATCGATAGCTGGGCAAGCCACGATTACTATCTGTCCGATCTTGCCGTCCAAATGGCGGTGATCGGCAAGGACGGAATGATGGTGGCGTCGAACATGGCGTCAACCGGAAAAATCGACCTCAGCGACCGCGAACATTTCCGCGTTCATGTCGATGCGCAACGCGACGACTTGTTCATTAGCAAACCAGTTCTCGGACGCGTCAGCAATCGCTGGACGATCCAGTTGACGCGCAAGATCCGCAATCCCGACGGGAGCTTTGGCGGCGTGCTGGTGGCTTCGCTGGATCCAGAGCACCTGTCGCGCCTCTACCAGTCCATCGACATTGGCGCCAGCGGCGCCGTCACCCTCGTGGGGACGGATGGCATCATCCGGGCGCGCGGCGGCATGAGCGCGAACATGTTGGGCAAGTCGCTCGCCGATTCGCGATTGTTCGCAGAGTGGCGCAAGTCGGAAAGCGGCGTGTATCAGGCGGCAAGCAGCATTGATGGCGTCGATCGAATCGTCAGCTACCGAGGAGCTGGCAGCTTCCCTCTCATTGTCGCGGTGGCGCTCGCCAAGTCCGAGGTTATGGCGGACTACGAAGAAAGCCGGGCCTCCTTGATGCGCGCCATTCTCGTCATCGGGCTCCTGATTATGGCCACGATGATTTGGGGCGTGATCCAGCGTTATCGACTGAACAGCACGCGCGAGAACTTGACCGCGAAGGCAGGCGCGCTTTCTTCGACGCTGACCAACATGCAGGAAGGCATCCTCATGGTCGATGCGGTTGGTCAGGTCATGATCATCAACGATCATGCGCTCGACCTGCTCGCTCTGCCGCGCGACGCGCTGACGCTGCCATTTCCGTTTTCAGTCCTGCCTCTGGACGGCTGGCAGCACCGGCACGCCGGCGGATCGGATATGGCCAAGCACATTCCAATCTACGAGCACACATCCGCGAGCGGAATGGTTCTTGAAATCAGGACCATCCCGCTCCCGGACGGCGGCTTCGTAAAAACCTTGAGCGACATCACCGAGAGGAAGCACGACCAGAGAGTCCTGGAGCGCGCTCGCGACAAGGCGGAGGCGGCCAGCCGCGCTCGCACCGCGTTCCTGGCGACGATGAGCCATGAAATCCGTACGCCGCTGAGCGGCGTGCTGAGTATGGTGGATCTGCTGAGCACGACACGACTGGACGACGATCAGCGCCGTTATCTCAACATCACACGCGACTCCGCAGAGCATTTGCTCCAAC
Source organism: Beijerinckiaceae bacterium (assembly GCA_019747375.1). Classification (GTDB taxonomy): domain Bacteria; phylum Pseudomonadota; class Alphaproteobacteria; order Rhizobiales; family Beijerinckiaceae; genus Terripilifer. The sequence goes on from JAIEQX010000276.1 coordinate 15,479, forward strand.
TGATCGACGACATTCTCGACGTGACCAAGCTCGACGCTGAAAAGCTGAAGCTCGAGAAGATCTTTTTCGATCTGCACAGACTTGTTCAGAGCACGCTGGAGCTTGTTTCGCCCAAGGCGCTCGCCAATGGCCTGTCGGTCGGGTGTCTGCTGGGCCCGGACGTCCCGCGCGAGATTGAAGGCGACCCGGGCCGCTTAAGACAAATCCTCCTCAATCTCGTCGGCAATGCGATCAAGTTTACGGCGAGCGGCCATGTCCTTCTCGATGTGAGCTGCATCCGGAACGATGCCGGCGAACAGCGTTTGCTGATCCGCGTCGAAGACACCGGCATTGGCATGGCGAAAGAAAACCTGGGCGACCTGTTCCGCGATTTCTCGCAACTGGACAGTTCGATCTCCCGTCGATTTGGCGGCACTGGCCTCGGTTTGGCGATCTGCCGCAAGCTGGCGAACCGCATGGGCGGCCGGATCTGGGTCGAAAGCGAACTCGGCGAAGGCACGACCTTCTTCGTCGAGCTGCCTTTGACAAGTCGAGCCGCCGCGACGCCGATCGTTGAAGAAGACGCATGCATTGCGATCGCGGCTGCGGACGCCTTCGAACGCAATCTCCTTCGCCGTCAGCTCGCACCCGCGTTCACGCAGATTGCGGCGTTTGCATCGCTTGCTGGCGCGACGGAATGGCTACGCACACGCAGCGTCCCCAAGCGGCTCATCATGCTTGTTGATTCCACACTGGCGCCGGTCGAGAGCGTATGCACGGCCCTGCCTGTCCATCCCTCAGGACTGGTCATCGAACCCTACCTGGTCTGCGCGCGCCAGGAATTGACCGCCAGCGAAGCGCTCCAGGGAGGCGGGTTTGTCGGCTTTGTTCAGAAGCCGATCTTCCTGGAGAATGTCCAGGAAAGCCTCGCCGCCAAGCATACGACAGAACCCGACGCCGGTTGTCCCGCACGTGTTGAGCCGTCCACCACCCAAGGCGCTCTGACAGGCCTGGACGTCCTTCTGGCGGAGGACAACACGACCAATCAGTTCGCGCTTCGCCGCATTCTCGAACTCATGGGCGCGCGCGTCAGCGTGGTCGGCAACGGGCGCGAGGCGCTGGCGCGCGCCGAGGTTGAACTCTTCGATGTCGTGCTCATGGATATGATGATGCCTGAGCTCGATGGCCTTTCAGCCACGAAGGCGATCAGGAAGCTGCCCGCCCCCTTCTCGGATGTGCCGATCGTGGCTCTGACCGCCAATGCTTTCGTGGAGGATCGCGAAGCCGCTCTGGCAGCCGGAATGAACTCCTTCGCGACAAAGCCGATTACCGGCAAGAGGCTTCTCGAAGCCATCCAGGATTGTTTGCGAAAGCGAGACGAACAAAGGCTTGAAGGAGCCTCGTCGCCGCAGGCTGCGGAAGTCGGCAGCGATGAGTTCGACGCCGATGTGCTCGAAGAGCTGCGTGAAGAGCTCGGCTCGGAATATGTTGACACGGCGATCGATATCTTCCTGACGGATTTACGCACGCGGCTCGAGGCCATGCGGGATCCCGCCTTGTCAAACAATGCGCTCGGCAGCCACGGCCATGCATTGAAGTCCTCGGCCGCGACGCTTGGCCTTGGCCGTCTTGCGAGCATCGCCGGCGAGATTGAACTTGCCGTGCGCAAGAGCGAGACCACAGACCTCGACCAGAAAATACAGTCGCTTCACGGCGCCGCCGCACAGGCGTCCATTCACTTGAAACGCGTGGCTTGAGGGGAATTCGGTGTCAGATCCAATGACCATGTCCGGAAAAATTCTGATCGTGGACGACGACCGCTTCCAGCGCATGATCATCAGCCGCATCGCGTCCGGCATGGGATTTGATATTCTACAGGCGGAAAGCGTCGGGGATATTCCAGGAAT
>JAIEQX010000289.1 GCA_019747375.1 Beijerinckiaceae bacterium
ACGGCCGCCGGACAATTGCGGCCCATATTTCTTCTGCACCTCGCCCAGCAGAGTGCGGGCTTCCTGCTCGTCCGGCGCAGCCTCATCAAAATAAACGGCGAAATCCTGACCGTCCGCCGCCTCGGCGCCGGTCGGCGTCGTCGTCGGAAAGGCGCCGGTCAGGTTGACGGGCGGGGTGGCGCGCTGCGCCGCGTCTTCCGACGATTGCGGGATTGTCGAGGTCGTGGCCGGTTCGTCGGTCCGGCCGACGCCGGGCGTGATGTCCTGCGGCGGCTGATCGAACAAGGACGCGGTGCGCTGCGGTTCGGCCGGTTCCGGCGGCGGCGGAGAGATCGGCGGAACGGACTGCGGCGTGACGACCCGAGCGTTCAACTCGGTCGTCGGATAGGACGGCGTCGTCTGGACGTTGCGCACGGGCGGCGCCTCGGCGACGCGAGTCTGCGCCGGCGGAATGCGCGGCGGAGTGACGGCAACCGCTTCAGCAGCCGGTTTCTGCGACTCGATCCTGGCGGATTTGACGCCGGACTTCGGCGCCATATCGACGATCACGACCGTCAGCACGGCGATCAGCGCGAGCGGAGCGACAAGCATGACGACGCCCGGGAAACGACTGCGCCGAACGCGAATCGGAGTCGGCGAAAGCCAAAGGACTTCGTCCTCGGCGTGAGGTTTCCGTCGAAATAGGTTCATCAGGAACTCGTTCGTTTCGGCTGTTGATTCGCCAGAGCTTCGCGCCGTCTGAAGGACCGCGACAGGCCTGCCTCAGTGCGCAGGCCGCGCCGCAACTGCACAAGAGTGGACAGCGTAGCGCACCGTGCGCTTCCACTCCAAGCCCTGCGCTGAAGTTTGCAGGGTAAAAGCCGGCTGTGAAGATTCGACGATCCTCGCGCCCGGCGGCATGAGATCGCCTTCCGATAATGGCGCCACGATGGCGGAGGGCGCATCGGCGCGGGCGCAGATGGCGGCGAACGCCTCGGACCTTGAGATTGCGTCGGATCCGGGGACCGCAGCTGAACTGTCGCCCGCGCGGTCCGCCGTCCACGGTTGCAGCAGCCTGGCAGGCTCCAGGCCGAGCGCGACCAGCGCCCGCGCGCGGTCGCCCCATTCCGTGGCCAGTGCGCGCGAAAAGACGATGCTCGAGCCCTGGATGGCGGCGGCCCAGTTCGGCCGCCCCGCCCAGTACCAGCTTTCCTTGCCGCCGCCGAGCCAGAGGACCGGCCCCTTGTCGGTCGGCAGGGCTGCCAAGAGACCGGGCGGCGCGGTGGATGTTTCCAGGGCGATCTGAAAACGCGGACGATCGTCGAAAGACACTGCCGCCAGCGTGGCTATGACGAGCGCTGGCAGAATCAGCGCCATCGCCGGCCATCGACGGCGCGAGAGCGCCATGAAGATTGCAAGCGACGCGACCGGCAGGGCCAGCGGACTGACGCTCCAGAGATAGGCGCGTTCAAACTCGAAGCCTGCCGGCGTCGCGCGCGCCGAGCGCCACAGCGCCTCCAGCGGCAGACCCGTCCAGACCAGCGCGGCCAGCGCGACCGCCGCCCACATGACCCGCGACCACAGCGGCGACATGCGCCCGCGCAGACGATCGCTCTCGTTCAGCAGGAACCATGCGGCGAGGGAAAGAGGGATTGCGATGGTCCATGTGTCCCGGCAGATCCATGCCAGCGCGAGACACGCGAGGCTGACGCGCTCGGGCGTTCCGCGCGGCCAGAGATGAAGAGCCGCCATGGCGAGCGCCATCGGGGCGAGGACGGCGGCGATCCAAATTACGCGCCAGGGCTGCAGCTGAACCATCAGCACGGACGCCCAGAGGTCGCCGAACAGCGCCGCCGCGGCCAGGCCTGCGGCGCAGGCGAGCAGGACCGCGACAAGCAATTGGCGCACGGGCCCGTCTGTGAGCCGGGCCGCGACGGCGAGCGTCATCGCGGAAACGCCGAGCATGCTCCAATAGGCCGACGGCCAGAGCGACGGAAACAGATAGGCGGTTCGCCGCTCGAGCACAGCGCGCCATTCGGGGTCGAGCGCGACGAAGAGATTTGCGGCCACAGGGACTTTCAGCCAGGCGGCGAGGCAGACCGCAGCGGCGCCCGCGAGCGCAAGCCAGAGCCAGCGCGCATCCTGCAGCGACAGATAGAACAGGCCTGCGGCGAAGCCGCCGAGCGCCATGAGCGGATGAAAAAGACCGGCGAGGAGTCCGCAGGCGAGCGCGGCGAAGATGCGCCCGTGCAGCATTGCGGCGAGGCCCGCCATCACGAAGGCTTCGGCGAAGGGGCGCGGCGTCGCCATGGGCTCGGCCGCCGACAGGACGTCGAAGGCCGCGTAGGTCAGCGGAAAGACCGCGACGAACGCCAGGACTGCGAAGGCCGATCGATTGTCGTCGGCGGCGGTCTTCGGCGCCATGCGCGACGCGAGGCCGCGCGCCAGCAGCGCCGCGCCGGCGAACCACAAAGCGAGTCCCGCCAGCGTCAGCACGAGCGACGTCGAGGCTGGCGACAGAAGGTCCAGCAGCACGGCGACGATGCGGGCGAAGATCGTGTAGCCGGTCTGCGTGTCGGCGACGAACATCAGATCGCGCCCGAGACCCTGCGGATCGCGACGGCCGAGTTCGCGCGTCACATAGATGAGCGCATCGCCGCTGACGCCGCGATAGGCGCGAGTGAGCAGGAACAGGCCGAAGGCCAGAAACGCCGCCCAGGCGAAAGCCATTTTCGCGCCCGTCACGCCCTTGCCGCCGGAGGACGCCGCCTCCACGCTCAGCGCCGCGCGGAGAACAGCGCGAACCTGCGCGCGGTGAAGTTGAACATGAAGACGAGGCCGGCGGTCGGGATCTTGGCCAAGCCGACCGGCATGTTCGCGCGTTCAACCAAAAGATGAAGCAGCGCCTGCGTCAGCAGGAGCCCGAGCATGCCGATGACCACGAAGCCGACGAATTCCACGCGAGGGCTTGAAAGCCGGCGTTGGTTGAAGGCGTAACGGACGCTGAGTTCGTAGGCCACGATGAGGCCGACGGCGAAACCGAGCGCGGCGGCGAGCAGATAATGCAGCCCGATGACGTGATGCGTGAAGAGCAGCACGCCCATGTCGGCGCCGAGCGCGGCGGCGCTGCACAGGCCATAGCGCATCAGCTCGCCGAAAACGGCGCCAAGGCGCGGCCAGCTGGTCTGCGCTTCGAGTCCCGCCCGTTCAGGCGGCACGACGAGGCACCAGGCGCACGCTGCTCAGGGCTTCCTGCGCGCCGGACGGTCCCTGCTCGCCATATTCGGCGTCTTCGTTCACCTGCCACACGTCATAGAGGGTCTCGCCCGCCAAAATGTTCATGGCGGTCAGCAGTCCCGTCATCATGGCGTGGTCCTGGTTGTTGTACTTGTGCATGCCGTTGCGCCCGACGAGATGAAGCGTCGGATAGCGGCTGGCGATCTCGCTGCGGATGAGCGCGACGTGATCGGCGTAGCTGTCGTCATAGACCGGATAGGCCTTGGGCTGGCGCACGATGGTCGCGTCCACCACGTCCTCCGCGCGCATCAGGCCGATCTTGGCGATCTCGGCCTTTGCGAGCTCGATCAGGTCTTCGTCGCCGGACGACCAGAGGCCATCGCCTTCAAAGCAGAAATATTCGAGGCCGAGGCAGGTCGAGTCCGCATCGGGAAGCATTTCCGGCGACCACGAGCGGAAGTTCTGCACACGGCCGACCTTCACGGACGGATCGTGGATGTAGACCCAATTGTCGGGCAGCGCGATGTCCGACTTGCCGATCAGCACCACGGTGAGGAAATCGCGATATTTCAGTTCGCGCGCATGCAGCAGGCTGAGCGGCGTCGGCTTGATGGCGCGCATGAGCTCGCGGATCGGAGCCGAAGAGATGACGCGGCGCGCATGGTAGACATGTTCGGCGCCGGACGCGTCGCGGGCCGTCACCGTCCAGACGCGCGTGTCCTCGTTCCAGTCGAGCGCGGTGACGCCGCGGTCCATGTCGATCGAGCCGCCCAGCGCACGGATTTTCTGCGCGGCCGCCTCCCACATCATGCCGGGGCCGCGTCGCGGATAGCGGAAAGATTCGATCAGGCTCTTGGCCGAACCCGACGCGCCGGACTTGCGGCCGAGCGAGCGGCGGAGGCCGTCCATCACGGCGGCCCAGAGGTCGAGGCCCTTGATGCGCTGCGCGGCCCAGTCGGCCGAAATCTCGTCGCAGCCCATGCCCCACACCTTTTCGGTGTAGGTCTTGAAGAAGATCGAGAAAAGACGTTCGCCGAAGTTGTTGCGCACCCATTGGTGGAATGTCTTCGGCTTTTCAATCGGGAACGCCTTGGCCCAGGCGAAGGAGGCGACGCAGGCGGCGCTCTGGAAAATTCCAAGATTGCGCAGCGCCTCGAAAGCCTTCAGCGGATAGGAGTAGAATTTTCCGCGATAATAGATCCGCGACAGACGCGGTCGTTCGATGAAGTCGTCCGGAAGGATCTCGTTCCAGAGATCGACGATTTCCTTCGACTTCGAAAAGAAGCGATGGCCGCCGATGTCGAACAGGAACCCCTTGTAGCTCGCGGTGCGGCTGATGCCGCCCACATAGGCCGGATCCTGCTCCAGCACCACGACGTCATGGCCTGATTTCGCCAGCGTGTAGGCTGACGTCAGCCCCGCCGGCCCAGCCCCGACAATCAATGTTTCAATCAAATGGGTCATAATCGCTCCGCGTCCTCGGAGCAGCATGACGCAGCGCGGTTAACGCTGTATTTAAGTGGCCAGGGGCCTGATCCGGCGCTCGATATAGACTGCGAGCCGCTGAGGCGCGGGGGCGCTTTCGCGAATCACCCGAAAGGTCGGCGGTCGGATGGATGAGGTCGAATGCATTGTCATCGGGGCGGGCGTGGTGGGCCTGGCGGCCGCACGCGAGCTTGCGATGCGGGGCCGCGAGGTCGTCGTGCTCGAGGCCGCCGATGCGATCGGGACCGGCACGTCCTCGCGCAACAGCGAGGTGATCCACGCCGGCATCTACTACAAGGCCGACAGCCTGATGGCGCGGCTGTGCGTCGAAGGCCGCGCCCGGCTCTATGAATTCTGCGAAACGCGCCACGTGCCGCACCGGCGCTGCGGCAAGCTGATCGTCGCCACCTCCGACGCCGAAACGCGCGACCTGGCGTCGATCGCAGCGCGCGCGGCGCGCAACGGCGTAGCGGATCTGCAGGTCCTGTCGCGCGCCGAAGCCCTGGCGCTGGAACCCCACGTCGCCTGCGAAGGCGCCCTGTTGTCGCCCTCGACGGGCATTATCGACAGCCATGCCTACATGCTGGCGCTGCGCGGCGAGGCGGAGGCGCATGGGGCGGCATTCGCCTTTCTGACGCCCGTCATCGCGGCGGACCGCACGGACGCAGGCTTCACGGTCGCCACCGGAGGCGATGCGCCCATGCGCCTCGGCTGCCGCTTGCTCGTCAACGCCGCCGGGCTTTCGGCCCCCGCTGTCGCCCGCCGCATCGCGGGCATGCCGGCGGAGCAGGCGCCGACCTCCTATTTCGCCAAGGGGAATTATTTCACCATTGCGGGGCGCGCCCCCTTTTCGCGGCTGATCTATCCCGTCCCCGTGCCGGGAGGGCTCGGCATCCACCTGACGCTTGATCTCGCCGGCCAGGCCCGGTTCGGTCCGGATGTCGAATGGGTCGAGGACATCGACTATCGCGTCGACCCCGCCCGCGCCGGCGCCTTTGCGGCGGCCATCCGGAGATACTGGCCCGACATCCAGGCGGACGACCTTCAGCCGGCCTATTCGGGCATCCGCCCGAAAATCGTGCCGCGGGAGATCGCGGTGCAGGATTTCCTTATTCAGGACAGCAGCCTGCATGGGTTGACCGGGCTCGTGAACCTGTTCGGCATCGAGAGCCCGGGGCTCACCGCCTCGCTGGCCATCGGGGCGGAGGTAGCCGATCGTCTCGGACGGGATATCGCTTCGGCATCTTGATACGGGCGCGGCGACAGGGCATGGAACGCTCTGAACAGCGGAGCACAACACATGAGCCGTATCCAGATCGCCGGCCTCTCGGTCGCCTCCATCCTGCATGATTTCCTTCGCGACGAGGCCCTGCCCGGCACGGGCGTGACGCTGGAGCGGTTTTTTGACGGCCTGGCCGGACTGGTGACGGATCTGGCCCCGCGCAACCGCGCCCTGCTCGACGAACGCGACGCCCTGCAGGCCAAGATCGACGCCTGGCACAAGGCGCACAAGGGCGCGCCTGACCCGGCGGCCTACGAGGCCATGCTGCGCCAGATCGGCTATCTCCGCGACGCGCCGCCGAAATTCAGCGTCAACACACAGAATGTGGATGACGAGATCGCCCATCTGGCCGGACCTCAGCTCGTCGTGCCGATGTCGAATGCGCGCTATGCGCTCAACGCCGCCAATGCGCGCTGGGGCAGCCTGTATGACGCTCTCTACGGCACCGATGCGGTGATTTCCGCGCCGCCCGGCAAGGGCTATGACCAGATGCGCGGCGACGCTGTCATCCGGGTGGCCAAATCGGCGCTCGACCGCATCGCGCCGCTCGCCGAAAGCACGCATGTGCAGGCGACCGCCTATTCAATCCGCGACGGCAAGCTGGTGGTGACGCTCGCGACCGGCGAGACCGGCCTTGCCGACCCCGCGGGCCTTGCGGGCTGGCTGGGCGATCCGCGGGCGCCGAGCCTTCTCCTGCTGCGCCACAATGGCCTGCATGCCGAGATCCGCATCGACCGGGCGCATCCGATCGGCAAGGACGACGCCGCCGGCGTGTCGGACGTCGTGCTCGAATCCGCCCTTTCGACCATCATGGACATGGAAGACAGCGTCGCGGCCGTGGATGCGCAGGACAAGGTCGACGTCTATCGCAACTGGCTCGGCCTGATGAAGGGCACATTGAGCGCCTCCTTCGAAAAAGGCGGCAAGACCGTCGAGCGCAGGCTCGAAGCCGATCGCGTCTACGATGCCGCCTCGGGCCAGGTGACGGTGGCCGGGCGCAGCCTGATGCTGGTGCGCAATGTCGGCCACCACATGTACACTGACGCCGTGCTGGACGGCGCCGGCCACGAGATTCCCGAAGGGCTGCTCGACGCCGCCGTCAGCGTCGCGATCGCGATGCACGATCTCGCGGGCGCGGGGCCGCTGCGCAACAGCCGCAAGGGCTCCGTCTACATCGTCAAGCCGAAGATGCACGGACCGGACGAAGTGGCTTTCGCAAACGATCTTTTCGCGCGCGTCGAAGACATGCTGGGCCTGAAGCGCAATGTCGTGAAGATGGGCATCATGGACGAGGAGCGCCGCACGACGGTCAATCTTCCGGCCTGCATCGCGGCGGCCGGCGACCGTGTGGTGTTCATCAATACGGGTTTCCTCGACCGCACGGGCGACGAGATCCACACATCCATCGAAGCCGGGCCGGTCGTGCGCAAGAACGACATCAAGGCGACGCCCTGGATCAAGGCCTATGAAGACGCCAATGTGGATGCGGGCCTCGCCTGCGGCCTGCCCGGACATGCGCAGATCGGCAAGGGCATGTGGGCCGCGCCTGACCGCATGGCCGACATGATGACGCAGAAGATCGGACATCCCATGTCGGGCGCCTCGACCGCCTGGGTGCCCTCGCCCACCGCCGCGACGCTGCATGCCCTGCACTACCATGACGTCGACGTGTTCGCGCGCCAGGGCGTGCTCCGCTCGCGACCGGCGGCGCCGCTTCGCGACATCCTGACCATTCCGCTGGCGCAATCGAATTTCGCCCCGGAGGACGTCAAGCAGGAGCTGGACAACAATTGCCAGGGCATTCTCGGCTATGTCGTGCGCTGGGTCGATCAGGGCGTCGGTTGCTCGAAGGTGCCGGACATTCACGACGTCGGCCTGATGGAAGATCGCGCGACGCTGCGCATTTCGAGCCAGCACATCGCCAACTGGCTGCTGCATGGCGTCGTCACGCGCGAGCAGGTCATGGAAGCGATGAAGCGCATGGCCGCTGTCGTGGACCGGCAGAACGCAGGCGACTCGTTCTATGCGCCGATGGCGCCGGCCTTCGACGGACCGGCGTTCCATGCGGCCTGCGATCTGGTGTTCAAGGGCCGCGAGCAGCCGAACGGCTATACGGAATGGATCCTGCACGAACGCCGGCGCGAGGCGAAGGCCCGCGCCTGAAGTCGATCTGACGCAGACAGCGATGCGAGCCCGGCGCCTCCGGGCTCGCATCGAAACATCACTTCGCGACAACGACCGTCTTGATGTTCACGAATTCATGGATGCCGAAGCGGCCGCATTCGCGGCCGTAGCCTGAGTTTTTGACGCCGCCGAACGGCAGCTTCGGGTCGGATTTGACATTGGCGTTGACGAAACTCATGCCGGCTTCCAGCCGCTCCGCCGCAATGGCTTCGCCACGAGCGAGGTCGCTCGTCAGCACCGCCGAACCTAGGCCGAATTCGGAAGCGTTGGCGATGCGGATCGCATCCTCCTCGTCGCGCGCTTCGATGATGGCGGCGACCGGGCCAAACACTTCCTCGTCATGCGCGGGCTGGCCCGGCGTCACGTCTGTCAGGATCGTTGCGGGATAATAGGCGCCTGGCCGATCCGGAATCTCGCCACCCAGGAGGATGCGGGCGCCGCCCCTGACGCTTTTCTCGACCTGCGCGTGGATCTCATCCCGCGCCTTGACGCTCTGCAGCGGCCCCAGCTTGACGCCTTCCTGCGTGGGGTCGCCCATCCGATAAGCCTGCATCGCCTCGACGAAGGCCTGTTCGAAGGCCTTCCGGATTTTGGGCAGAACGATGAAGCGTTTGCCCGCGATGCAGCTCTGCCCGCCATTGACCATGCGGGCGGCGGCCGCAACTTTCGCGGCGGCTTTCACATCGGCGTCCTCGAGCACCAGATAGGCGTCAGATCCGCCAAGCTCGAGCACGGTTTTCTTCAAAGCACGCCCGGCGACGGCCGCGACCGCGCGTCCGGCCTCGACGCTGCCGGTCAGCGTCACGGCCGCAATGTCCGTGCTTTCGATCAGTTTTTCGATCTCCTTGCTGGGCAACAGGACGGCGCGGAACAGTGCGGCCGGGAAGCCGGCGTCGCGAAACACCTCTTCGATCGCCAGGGCGCAACCCGGCACATTGCTGGCATGTTTCAGCACGGCGCCATTGCCGGCCATCAGCGCCGGCGCGGCGAAGCGGATCGCCTGCCAGAAAGGGAAATTCCACGGCATCACCGCCAGCACGATCCCAATCGGGTTGTAGGCGACGAAGGCGCGCGGCCCGCCGATGTCGATTTCCTCACGCGCCAGAAACGTCGCGGCCTCGGCTGCGAAATAGTCGCAATGGGTGGCGCATTTCTCGATTTCGGCGCGGCCTTCATCGACGGTCTTGCCCATTTCCTCCGTCATGATCGCCGCATAGGCGTCGCGCCGTTCGCGGAGCAACGCGGCCGCCGCTCTCATGCGCGCGGCGCGATGCTCGAAGCTTGTGCTGCGCCATTCTAGGAACGCCGCGCGCGCGTCGGCGGCTATTTTACGCGCATCCTCGAGCGAATGGGCGGGATAGGATTTTCCAGCCTCTCCGGTGGCGGGATTTGTTGTGGTGACTTTTGCAGCATCCGCCATTTTCGAAGCTCCTCTGGGCCGATTGTCCCCACAACATGGGCCCTGGCGCGGGAAAGTCACCGCCTGCCTGTCAGGCTCAAGGTGCAAAAATTTTTTGATTCCCGGGGAACTCGATCGCGACGTCGCCGTTACGTTGTGGCCGTGGAGTGCATCCCGGCGCCGAGCGTCGACGGACGCCGTGGGGCCTTCACGAGAGATTACGGACACATGCCATCCACCGCCGCGCTGAAACATGCGAGCCATTCCGCGCGCTGGCACCTCGCCGTTTTCGCCGTAGCTCTCAGCCTGCCGGTTCTCGCCTTCGTGGCGGTGCTGCTCTGGCAATATACCAGCGCTGAACAAGCGCGGCTGGAAGGCAGAGCGTCGGCGCTTGCAGCCGATGTGGCCGTCTCCATCGACCGCGACCTGACGGGGCTTCTCGGCGGACTCGACGTCCTGTCGCTGTCGCGCTTCCTGACCGAGGGCGACATCGAGGGCTTCTACGAGCAGGCCAAGCAGGTTCAGGATCGGCAGGGCGTTATTCCCGTGCTTCGCGATCTCAGCGGCCAGCAGCTCGTCAATCCTCGCCTCCCCTTTGGATCGCCTCTCCCGACGACGCGAATCGGCGTCGACCAGCTCGCCATATCGAGCGGCAAGGCGCAGGTTTCCGACTTGTTCATCGGCAGGACGGGGCTCGAACCCGCGTTCAGCCTCGTGACGCCCGTGATCATCGCGGGCAGACCCGCCTATCTCCTGTCGTTGAGCTTGCCCGTCACACGCATCCAGCAGCTGTTCGGCGACCAGGAAATTCCAGAGGACTGGACCGTCGCGGTGATCGACCGCCAGGGCAAGATCCTCGCCCGCAACCAGCGCGCCGCCGATTTCGTGGGCAAGAGCGCCACCCAGGATCTTCTGGACAATACGAAGCAGCGCAGCGGGGCCTGGGTGGGCACGACCGTGGACGGCGTCGGCGTGTTCGGCGCCTACAGCCGCAGCCGGCTCTCCGATTGGCGCGTCGCCGTAGGCGTGAGACAGGGCGCGCTCAGCCAGTCTCTGACGCGCTCGCTCTGGCTTCTGCTTGGGCTTGGCGCCCTGTTGCTTGCGGCGTCGACCCTGCTTGCGGCTCTCTTCGCCCGACGCCTCACCCGCCCCATGCACGCCCTGTCCGAACGCGCCGCGGCTCTGGGACGTGGCGAAGACGTCGAGCCGCTGAAAACGTCGCTGACGGAGGCGGACGACGTCAGCCGGGTTCTGGCGGATGCGGCGTACAACATGCGCGAACGCGAGCGCGAGCGCGACAGGGCGGTCGCGGCGCTGAGCGAGGAAACGCAAAGGCTCGACCTTTTGAATCGGGCCGGCGTTTCATTGTCCGGCGAACTCGACCTGGCGCAACTCGTCGAAGCCGTGACCGCCTCGGCGACGCGGCTGACCGGCGCGGCTTACGGAGCGTTTTTCGAAAAAGTCGTCGATGCCGACGGCGCCGAAGTGTGGAAGCTCGCAAGCCTCAGCGGAGCGGCTCCCGAAGCCTTCACGCGCTTTGGCCTGCCGCGGGCCACCAACCTCTTCGCTCCGAGCTTCCGCGCCGAGGGCGTGGTTCGGTGCGATGACGTGCACCAGGATCCGCGATACGGATCGATGGGCGGCATGCCGGAAGGCCATTTGCCGGTGCGCAGCTATCTTGCGGTTCCGGTCGTGTCGCGGACGGCGCAAACCCTGGGCGTGCTGCTGTTCGGCCATCCGGAACCCGGTAAATTCACCGACAAGGAAGAACGGTTGATCACGGGCTTTGCAGGACATGCAAGCATCGCGCTCGACAATGCGCAGCTGTTCCGTTCGGTCCAGCTCGAGCAGGATCGTTTCAAGGCCGCGGTCAACGCGGTGCGCGGCGTGTTGTGGACGAACGACGCCGCGGGCCGCATGTCGGGCGACCAGCCCGGCTGGGGCATGCTGACGGGTCAGACGCGCGACGAATTCAGAGGCTATGGCTGGGCCGACGCCGTGCATCCGGAGGATCGCGAAGCCTCGGTTGAAGCGTGGAACGCGGCCGTGGCGGAGCGGCGCACCTTCATCTTCGAACATCGTGTGCGCCGCCACGACGGCGTCTGGCGCACCTTCGCGATCCGGGCCGTGCCGGTCATGGACGTCGACGGGACGATCCGCGAATGGGTGGGCGTGCACACCGACATCACCGAGCAACGCGACGCCGAGGCGGAGCTCAAGGAGTCGAACGAAGAAATCCAGCGGTACGCCTATATCGTGAGCCACGATCTGCGCGCGCCGCTCGTCAACATCATGGGCTTCACGAGCGAGCTGGAGGCCGTGCGCGACGAGATCGTCGCGGCCCTCGGGTCCCACCCCAAGGCTGACGAGATCGACCGCGACTTCGTGGAGTCGATCACCTTCATCAAGGCCGCGATCAACAAGATGGACGGCCTGATCAACGCGATCCTGCGCCTGTCGCGCGAAGGCCGACGCAATTTCAGGCCCGAACCGCTGAACATGGCTCAGCTTGTACGCGGCCTGGCGGACGCCCAGCGCCATCAGGCGGATGCTGTCGACGCCGATGTCGTGATCGGAGACCTGCCGGAAATCGTCGCCGACAGGCTGGCGGTGGAGCAGATTTTCGGCAATCTCATCGACAACGCCATCAAATATCTGGCGCCGGGCCGGCCCGGGCGCATCGAAATCACGGGCGAGGCCCTGGGTTCGCGTGTGCGCTTCGAGGTTCGCGACAATGGCCGGGGCATCGCGCCACAGGATCATGCGCGCGTTTTCGAACTTTTCCGTCGCTCAGGCGTGCAGGACAAGCCGGGCGAAGGCATCGGCCTCGCTCACGTCCGGACCCTCGTGCGCAGCCTCGGCGGGCGGATCGACCTTGCATCGCAGATCGGAATCGGTACGACTTTCATCGTCACCATGCCGCAGTCTCAGCCACGCTCGGCTACGACTGCGCTTGCGGCGGAGTGATCTTGGGCCTCTTTGTATTCGAGAGTTTGTCATGGAGAGTGATGTGCAGCCCGTATGTATCGTGATGATCGAGGATGACGCCGGCCACGCGCGCCTGATCGAACGCAACATCCGCCGCGCAGGCGTGAACAACGAGATCATCCCCTTCACCAACGGGACGGATGCGCTGAATTATCTGTTCGGCGCGGATGGCTCGGGCGAAGCCAGCAGCAATCGGCATCTGCTGATCCTGCTCGATCTCAACCTGCCGGACATGACGGGCGTCGACATCCTGCAGAAAATCAAGTCGAACCCGCACACCAAGCGCTCGCCCGTGGTGGTGCTGACGACGACCGACGACCAGCGCGAGATCCAGCGCTGCTACGACCTCGGCTGTAACGTGTACATCACCAAGCCGGTCAATTACGAAGGATTCGCGGCCGCCATCCGACAGCTGGGATTGTTCTTCACGGTCATCAAAGTACCCGAGAATCCATGACCACAGAGGCTCAGGCGGCCCGTATTCTCTACATCGATGACGATCCGGGCATTGCGCGGCTTGTGCAGCGGGCGCTTGAGGCGCGCGGCTATTCGGTGTTTCTCGCGCAGGACGGCCATGCGGGCCTCTTGCGCATCCAGGCCGGCGGCATCGATCTCGTGGCGCTCGATCATCACATGCCCGGCCACACCGGTCTCGAAATCCTGCCGCTGATCCGCGAACTGCCGGACGCGCCGCCGGTCGTCTATGTCACCGGATCGGAGGACAGCCGCGTGGCCGTGGCCGCGCTCAAGGCCGGCGCCATCGATTACGTGTGGAAAGACGTGCAGGGGCATTTTCGCGAATTGCTCGGCGAGGCGATCGCGACGGCGCTCGAGAAGGATCGCCTGCGTCGCGAGCGCGAGGAGGCCGAACAGGCCGTGCGCGAGGCGCGCGACCGGGCCGAGCTTTTGCTGATCGAAGTCAATCATCGCGTCGCCAATTCGCTCGCGATCGTGGCCGCGATGGCGCGCATGCAGACCAGCGCCGTCAGCGACCCGGCGGCGCGCGAGGCCCTGCAGGAAATGCAGGCCCGCATCTCCGCCATCGCGGGCATCCACCGTTCGCTCTACACGTCCGACGATGTGCGCGTGGTCGACATGCGGGCCTATCTGGGCAAGCTGGTCGAGGAGCTGGCGGACGCCATGAAGGCGTCGGGCCGGGGCCACCCGATCAGGCTTGAAGCCGAGCGCATCATGGTGCCGACCGACAAGGCCGTCTCGGTCGGCGTCATCGTCACCGAGCTCGTCACCAACGCCTACAAATACGCCTATCCGGATGGCACGGACGGCGAGGTGCGCGTGCGCATCGGGTCCGACGGCGCCGGCGGAGCCCGGCTCATGGTCGAGGATGACGGCATCGGATGGTCGGAAGCGGACGCGCCCAAGGGCACCGGTCTCGGCACCCGCATTATCAAGGCGATGGCGGCCAATCTGCGGTCGTCCATCCATTTCGAACCGACCTCGCCGGGAACCAGGGCGACCATCGACTTCCAGTTCTGACCGGCAAAAAGGCCCCTCCCCCGGAGTGCGGGATTGCGATGAGCGGGCTTGAAGGCTAGGACGTTGGCTGCGGCCGCCCCCAGACCGGGCGGCCAGGCGGCAGGCGCCAGGCAGGGAATTCAGAGATGACGAGGCAGATGGATCACGCGCCCACCGGCCAGGCCCATATCCGGCACGACTGGACCAACGCCGAGGCGCGCGCCCTCTATGACCTGCCCTTCAACGACCTGCTGCTGCGCGCCCAGCTGACGCACCGCATGTATTTCGATCCCAACCGCATCCAGCGGAGCCAGCTGCTCAGCATCAAGACCGGCGGCTGCGCCGAGGATTGCGGTTATTGCAGCCAGTCGGCGCATCACAAGACCGGGCTGAAAGCCTCCAAGCTGATCGAGGTCGAGCGCGTGCTGGCGGAGGCCCGCAAGGCCAAGGAGGCGGGCTCGACGCGCTATTGCATGGGCGCCGCCTGGCGAAGCCCGAAAGATCGCGACATGGATTCGATCTGCGCGATGGTGGAAGGCGTCAAGGCCATGGGCATGGAAACCTGCATGACGCTCGGCATGCTGACGCCGCAGGACACGATGCGCCTCAAGGACGCCGGGCTCGACTATTACAACCACAACATCGATACGTCGGAGCGCCATTACGACAAGGTGATCACGACGCGCACGTTCGCGGACCGGCTCGACACTCTGGCGCATGTGCGCGAGGCGGGCATCAAGGTCTGCTGCGGCGGCATCGTGGGCATGGGCGAGGAAACGTTCGACCGCGTCGACATGCTGGTGACGCTCGCCAACCTGCCGCAGCATCCCGAAAGCGTGCCGATCAACCTTCTGATTCCCGTCAAGGGCACGCCGCTCGAAAACGAGGGCGAGATCGACCCGATCGAATTCGTGCGCACCATTGCGCTGGCGCGCCTGTTGATGCCCGCCTCGACCGTGCGTCTGTCGGCCGGCCGCACCGCCATGAGCGCGGAAATGCAGGCGCTGTGCTTCTTCGCGGGCGCCAATTCGGTCTTCGCGGGCGAAACTCTGCTGACGAAGGAAAACCCGGGCGAGGATGAGGATTCCGCGCTGTTCCGCCGGCTGGGGCTCGAAAGCCTGCAGCCGGGCGAGAGCTGCGAGAGACAAAATGCCGAGCCGGTATGAACAGGCGCTGCAAGCCCTGAACCGACGCGGCCGCCTGCGCGCGCTCGAAGGTCGCGCGGGCGTCGACTTCACCTCCAACGACTATCTGGGGCTGGCGGAATCCGACGCCCTGCGCGGCGCCGTCGCCGAAGCCCTGGCGCGCGGCGTGCCGGTGGGAGCCGGAGGCTCGCGCCTGCTTCGCGGCAATCATCCCGAACATGAGGCGCTGGAAAGTGAAGCGGCGCGCTTCTTCGGGGCGCAGAGCGCGCTTTATTTCGGCTCGGGTTTCGCCGCCAATGCGGCGCTGATCTCGACGCTGCCGCAGCGCGGCGATCTGGTGGCGCACGATGCGCTGATCCACGCCAGCGCGCGCGACGGGCTGAATGGCGCGCGCGCCGATGTGCGGGAGATTGCCCACAACGACGCGACGCAGGCGGAAGACGTCATCCGCGCCTGGCGCGCGGACCACGCGGACGGCCGGTGCTTCATCGCCATCGAAAGCCTCTACAGCATGGACGGCGATGTGGCGCCGCTCGACGATTACGTGGCCATCGCCGACCGGCATGGCGCCACCCTGCTGGTGGATGAAGCCCATGCGACCGGGGTGCGCGGGCCGCAGGGGCGCGGACTGGCGGCGCATCTTGAAGGCCGCGACAATATCGTGTCGCTGCATACGTGCGGAAAGGCGCTGGGCGCATCGGGCGCCTTGCTGCTGATGCCGGACGTGCTGCGGCGCTTCATGATCAACCGATGCAAACCCTTCATCTATGCGACCGCGCCCTCGCCCCTGATGGCCGCGACCGTGCGCGCAGCGCTGAAAATCTGCGCGGCGTCGGACGACGCCAGAGCGGCGCTCGATGCGCGCGTCGCGCATCTTTCGAACCATCTCGCGCGCATGGGCCTGCCGGCGAGCGGCACGCAGATCCAGCCGATCATCCTGGGGGCCGACCGCAAGGCGGTGTCCGTCGCGGCGGCCCTGGCGGCCGACGGGTTCGACGTGCGGGCGATCCGTCCGCCGACAGTTCCCGAGGGAACCTCGCGACTGCGCATCACGCTTGGAACGCGACACGCAAACGCCGACATCGATGCGTTGATGGCGCGCCTGCAACGACATGTCGGGGACCTGGCGGCATGAGCGCGGCGGGAGCAGGATTCATCGTCACCGGCACGGATACGGGCGTCGGCAAGACGGTGTTCGCGGCGGCGCTCGCGGGCGCGCTCGAGGCGCATTACTGGAAGCCCGTGCAGGCGGGGCTGGACGGCGAGACGGATCGCGAAACCGTGGCGCGCCTTTCGGGACTGCCTGACGATCGGCTGCTGCCGGAAGCCTATCGCCTGGCGTCGCCGCTCTCGCCGCATCGCGCCGCCGAGATCGACGGCGCGCGGATTTCCCGCACAGCGCTGCGCCTGCCGGATGTGCGCCCCCTCGTGGTCGAAGGGGCCGGAGGATTGATGGTCCCGCTTCGCCGGGACCTGCTGTTCATCGACGTTTTCGCCGAATGGTCGCTGCCGGTCATTCTCTGCGCCCGCACGACACTGGGCACGATCAACCATACGCTGCTGTCGATCGAGGCGCTGCGGCGTCGCGACATTCCGCTGCTGGGCGTCGCGTTTCTGGGAGCGGCGAACCCGGACAGCGAGAAGACCATCGTGACGATGGGAGAGACGCGTCGCCTCGGCAGGTTGCCGCATCTGCCCGAGCTCGACGCCGGCGCCCTGGCGCGCGCATTCGCCGAGTCCTTCGACAGACAATTATTCGTGGCGCGAAGATGAGCCGCTCGCCCGTCTGGCACCCGTTCACGCAGCATGCTCTGGCGCTTCCGGCGCTCGAAATCGTTCACGGCGACGGCGCCTGGCTCGAGGCGCGCGACGGCGCCCGGCTGCTCGACATGATCTCGTCCTGGTGGGTCGTGACGCACGGCCATCGCCACCCGCGCATCGTGCAGGCGATCAAGGACCAGTCGGACAGGCTCGACCAGGTGATCTTCGCAGGCTTCACGCATGCGCCCGCCGAAGATCTGGCGCGGCGATTGATTGCCCGCATCGGCGCGCCGCTGGCGCATGTATTCTATTCGGACAGCGGGTCCACGGCCGTCGAAGTCGCGCTGAAAATGGCGCTGGGATTCTGGCGCAATCGCGGGGAGGCCCGCACCAGGATCGTGACGCTCGAACATGCCTATCATGGCGACACGATCGGAACGATGTCGACCGGCGCGCGCGGCGTCTTCAACGCCGCCTATGAACCGCTCTTGTTCGACGTCGTGCGGCTGCCGTTTCCGCATGAGGGGCGCGAACAGGAGACTCTGGACGCCTTCGCCCGCCATGGCGACGCCGCCGCCCTGCTGGTCGAGCCGCTGCTTCTCGGCGCCGGCGGCATGCATGTCTATGCGCCGCGCGTGCTGGCGGGATTGCGCGACATCTGCCGGGCGAACGGGACGCTGCTGATCGCCGACGAGGTGATGACGGGTTTCGGCCGCACCGGGACCTTCCTGGCCTGTGAGCAGGCCGGCGTGACGCCCGATATTCTTTGCCTCGCCAAAGGCATCACAGGCGGGTCCCTGCCGCTCGCGGCGACGCTGTGCACGGCGGCGATCTTCGACGCGCATTATTCGACCGACCGATCGAAAACCTTCTTTCATTCGAGCTC
>JAIEQX010000065.1 GCA_019747375.1 Beijerinckiaceae bacterium
GGGCTTGACCGCGAGACCTTCCACATGCGCGAGATCAGCATGAAATATTTCGCCACCCACGGCTCCACTCAGGCGCCTCTCAAGGCGCTTCTGCAGATTCTCGACACGCACGGCCTGGCGAAAGGCGATATTGCCGAAGTCGTCGTCACGGCGTCCCGCGAAAGCGTCGAAAATCACAACGGCGTGGCGCCCGCCGACCTGATGCAGGCGCAATACAGCATCCCGTTCTGCATCGCTCTGGCCTGCGTGCGCGACATCCGCGATCCGCGCGCCATGAGCGAAGACGCGCTGGGCGATGCGGCGATCCACGCGATGCTGGCGCGCGTCCGCGTCGAGATCGGCGACTTCGACGAGAAGCGCACCTGCCATGTCAAAGTGCGGAGCGTCGACGGCCGCGAGTACGAGCTTTTGTCGGTGGACGATGCGCGGACCTGGCGTCCCGCCAGCGTCGAAGACGTGACGGAAAAATACACGATCCTGATGCGCGACGTTCCGCAGGCCGGGGCGCTGCTGGCGCGGCTGCAGACGTTGGAGACGCAGGCCGATCTGGACTGGCTGCGCCTCTAGCGGCGCGTCACGCCACCGCCACGACGGCGCCGGTGGCGGCGGAGCGCGCCAGCGCCTCCAGCGCAGAGACGCCGTGCACGGCGTCGTCAGGCGAGATCGGAAACGGCGCGCGTCCCGTCGCGGCATTCGCGAAAGCTTCGATTTCGGCCCGCTCGGCGTCGGCGTCCGGCAGGGCTTCGTGCACCGATCGTCCGTCAATGGTTTCGAGCCGAAACCCTGTCGCGTCGCGCAATTCGATCCATCCTTTCGAGCCGAAGATCTGGAAGCGGAAATATTCGGCCGTGACCCCGATGGCCGAAAGCAAAGCGCTGCCGCCGGCTTGAGTGCGCAGCAGCATGGCGGTCGTGTCCGCCAGGGCGTTGTCGCTGACCTTGAATTGGGAAAGGACGCGCACATCCGCGATGGGGCCGAGCGTTTCGATGGTCAGGTAGAGCATGTGATCTGCGAGGCCGCCGGGCGGCGACGAGGCTGGATCGGCTTTCCATCCTGACTTGAAACGGTAATAGCGGTCGACGCAGAAATTGCCTTCCGCGTGCAGCAGCTCGCCGATGGCGCCGGCCACGAGTTCGCGCCGCATGGCCGCGACATTCGGCATGAAACAACGATTGAAGCCAAGCGCCAGCACACGACCGTTCGCCTGCGCGGCGTCGCGCAGCGCCCGCGCATCGGCGCCCGTCAGCGCCATCGGCTTGACGGCGAGAACATGTTTCCCGGCCTTCAGGGCCGCCAGCGAATGAGCGGCGTGCAGATGCGGCGGTCCGCTCGACACGACGCCGTCGATGGACGGATCGGCCAGCACAGCCCCGAGGTCGTCGCTGACCGCAAGGCCCTTCTCATCCGCGAAGGCGGCGACGCGCTCGGGCCGGGTCACCACCGCGGTGGAAAAGCGGACGCTGTCCGACACGCCCTGCACGGAGGCGACGAGCCGCTGCCCCCACGAGCCCAGGCCCACGATCGCCAGGTTCATCATGCCCGCATTCTCCCGTAAGATTTGCCAGAATGGTCGCACGGCCCCCGGACACTGGCAATTCGGGCGCGCCATGAGGGCGAACGGCATGCCGCGTGCATGATCGATCTGACGCATGTCAGGGGGAACAAGATGACCGAAGGCTTCGAGGATCATTGCTGGAAAGATCTGGTGGATGCGGAGACGCTGGAAATATATGCAGCCTACCGGCGCGACGTGTTCGTGGGTCCAAAACCGGCCGTGCTGGCGATCGATCTCTACAACAAGGTCTATCAGGGCGGCCCTGGACGGCCTGGACCGCTCAACCGGCAATATCCGGGATCCTGCGGAGAGAACGCGTGGAACGCGCTTGCGCCGACGATCGAACTT
Source organism: Beijerinckiaceae bacterium (assembly GCA_019747375.1). Lineage (GTDB taxonomy): Bacteria > Pseudomonadota > Alphaproteobacteria > Rhizobiales > Beijerinckiaceae > Terripilifer. The sequence continues at coordinate 1,904 of JAIEQX010000065.1, forward strand.
CTGGCGGCGGCGCGACGCGCCGGAGCGCCGATCGTCTATACGACGCGCAGGATGAACACCAACAACGTCCATTCCACCCATCGCCGTCATGGCCCGGAAACCGAGGATCTCTATTTCATCAAGGGTGAGGTGGCGCCGCATCCGGGCGATCTCGTGATCTACAAGGAGCGCGCGTCGGGCTTTTTCGGAACGCCCATGACCGCGCATCTGCGCCGGCTGGGCGTCGAGAGCCTGATCTTCTGCGGCGAGGCGACATCCGGCTGCGTGCGCGCCAGCGTCACCGACGCCTATTCCGAAGGCTTTCACTGCGTGCTGGCCGAGGAAACCCTCTTCGACACGACGATGCTCTGCCACAAGATCAATCTGTTCGACATGCACCACAAGTATGCGGACGTCATGGCGACGCGGGATGTCATCGCGCATCTCGACGGCCTGACGCGCTAGAGCCCGCAGGCGCGACTGGCGGGCCTGGCGCGCGGTCTGATATAAGAACGCAAAGGCCGGGCATAACCGGCGCAGTTCAGGGAGGATGACGGATGTTCGGATGGCGCGCGCGCATTGGCTATATTTCGCCGACCGTGATGGAAGTCCTGCCGTACGAGTTCTATCGCTTCGCGCCCGATGGCGTCGGCTTGGTGGGCATGACCTGCGGTATCGACGACTGGCGCCCGGACGAATTCGAAAAGGGGCTCGCTCAGGTGAAGGGCGCCGCCGGCTATCTGGGCTCGCGCAGCGTCGACTACATCATTCACGGCGGCGGTCCGCTGGTGGTTGCGCGCGGCAAGGGATATGAGGAAATCATCGTTCGGGAAATCGAAACTGTCTCGGGCGTCCCCGCCACCACGGGCGTGCGCGCCGGCATGGAGGCGATGCGCCACATGGGCGCGCAACGGATCGCCATCGCGTCCTGCTATCCACCCGGCCACAACGAGGCGCTGAAGAATTATCTTTCGTCCTTCGGCTTCGAGGTGGTGCGCGCGGAGGGCACCAACATGCCCTTCAAGGACATTCAGAAACAGTCGCCCGCGGACATCATCGCCTTTACCCGGGATGTGCTGGCGGCGGCCGGGCCTTGCGACGCCGTCTATTTGCCCTGCCCTCAATGGCAGGGCGCACAGGCCGTGGAGGCGATCGAGCGCGAGACCGGCGTCACCGCCATCGCCTACACGCATGCCAATTTCTTCCAGGCTTTCAGCCGGCTCGGCATCGATGCGCCGATCGAAGGACACGGCCGCCTGCTCGCGTCCCTGTCGAAGGAGGGCGCGCGATGAACCGCGTCTTCGCTTCCCTTGTCGCGCTCGCCTGCCTTGCGCCGCTTCCCGCGCTCGCCCAGGGCGTGGCGGACTTCTATCGCGGCAAGTCGATCCGCCTCATCGTCGGCGCCGCGTCCGGCGGCGGTTACGACATTCCCGCGCGCCTTCTCGCCACCCACATGCCGAAGCATATTCCCGGCAATCCATCCATCGTGGTCGAGAACATGCCGGGCGCCACCAGCCTGATCATGACCAATTACCTCTACGCCCGCGCCCCGCGCGACGGCACGGCCCTTGGCATGCCCAACAACAACGTGCCGATGGAGCCGCGCCTGAAGCTTCTGTCGCGCGAGGGCGGCAACGTCTCGTTCGATATCGGAAAGTTCGGTTGGGTCGGCTCGCCCGTGCAGGAGCCTCAGATCCTCTTCACCCTGACCTCGGCGGCCGGCAGTTTCGAGGACCTGAAGACCCGCAAGGTCGTGCTTGGCTCGACGGGCCGCTCGGCCGATAATTTTTCGCTGCCGTTCATGCTCAATCAGCTGCTGGGCGCGAAAACCGATATCGTGCCCGGCTATAAGGGACAGAGCGACATTTTCATCGCGATCGACCGTGGCGAGGTGCAGGGCAACAGCACGGGTGTGACCAATCTTCTGGTCACCAAGCCCGATTGGGTGCGCGACGACCGGGTCAGGATTCTCGTGCAGTTCGGCGCCACGCGGGCGCGCGAGATTCCCGATGTTCCCACCGCCGTGGAACTTGCGCCCGACGAGGCGACCCGCGATCTTTTCCGCTTCTTCAGCATGAAGTTTCTGATGGCGCGGCCGATCGCACTGCCGCCAGACGTGCCGCCCGAACGCGTCAAGGCCCTGCAGGACGCGTTCGACGCGACCATGAAGGATGAGGCCTTCCTGGTGGATGCCAGGAAGATCGGGCTCGAAATCAATCCGGTCAGCGGGGCCGAGGTGGCGAAACTCGTCGCCGACATACAGGATGTTCCCGAAAGCGTGGTCCAACGGCTGCGCGACGTGCTGTCGGGAGCGCAGGCCAAATGAGCGGCGTGATGGAATCATTGGTCGAAATTCCTGGAACGCAGCTCTATCTGCGCGATACGGGCGGCGACGGACCGCCCCTCATGCTGCTGCATCCGGCGTCCGGCAGCGCCATGATCTGGGAGTTTCAGGAACAGGCGCTGCGCGCGTCGGGCTTTCGCGTGCTGGCCTGGTCGCGGCGCGGATACTGGAAGTCGCAAGCCTACGACAAGGCGAATGCGGGCGTGGGTTCGCAGGACCTGCTTCATCTCGCCGACGCGCTCGGGCTTGACGCCTTCCATCTCGTGGGCTCCGCCGCAGGCGGGTCCATCGCGATGGATTTCGCGCTGTCGAATCCTGCGCGCCTGCGCAGCCTGATCATCGCCAACAATTCAGCCGGCGTGCGGGAAGGGCCGATTGCGGAGGCCGCAGAGCGAATCCGGCCGGCCGGCTGGGCGCAGATGCCGGTCGAGTTTCGGGAACTCGGGCCGTCCTATCGCGCTGTCGATCCTGTCGGCGCGCAGCGCTGGCTCGATCTCGAACACGCCTCGCTGGTCGGCGCCGAATATCGCCAGAAACTCGCCAATGGCGTCACCGAGGTGGCGCTGGCGGGCATGCAGGTTCCGACGCTGCTGATCACCGGGGACGCCGACCTGATCGCGCCTCCGTCCATCATCCGCATGCTCGCCGCAGTCCTGCCGCGCAGCGAGATCCGCATCGCGCCGGAAGCCGGGCATTCGGTCTATTGGGAGCAGCCGGGATTCTTCAACGACGCCGTGGCGCGCTTCGCGCGCCGCCACGGCTGATCGCTGGCGCGCAGCCTCACGGGTTGTTGAGCAGCGGAATATCCTTGCCGGCCGGTGGTTTCCTCACCGAGGCCAGATAGGCGTGAATGTCCGCGACATCGCCGTCGCTGACCAGATTGGCGCTATAGGGCGGCATTGCGGTGGCGGATGCGTTGCGGATGAACGTCTTCAGGGCGTCCAGCTCCATCGGCTCGGGCGCAAGGCGCGGGCCCGTATTGCCGCCCTGTCCGTCATATCCGTGGCACTGGTAGCAGCCGACCTTGGTGTAGATCTCCTTGCCGCGCGCGGCGTCCGCGCGGGCGGACGAGACGCTGGCGGACAGGCAGGCGAGTCCGATGACGAGCGCCGGGATCATTGACTTCATGTTCATTCTCCTAGCGCGGCTGCGACACGACATCGACCATGACGGGCTCGCCCGCCTTGACGATCTGGGCGGCGCGACGAAGCGCGGGGCCAAGTTCCGCCGGATCGGCGATAGGTCCGATGCCCTGCATTCCCATGGACCGGGCCAGTGTGGCGAAATCGACATGCGGGTTTTCGATCGTGGTGCCGATATGCGCCCTCTCCACGCCGCGATCGCGCCAGTTGCCGACGCGCTGCACGTGCATCACCTCCTGATGATAGGCGCGGTTGTTGTGCATCACGGTCATCAGCGGAATCTTGTGATGCACGGCGCTCCACAAGGCGCCCGGGCCGTACATCAGGTCGCCGTCGCCCTGCAGATTGACGACGAAGCGTCCGTGCTCGCGATGCGCCAGCGCCGCTCCGATGGCCGCGCCCATGCCGTAGCCCTGGCCGGCGCCGCCCGAGTCGCCGATATACTGGTAGGGCTTGTCGAAGTTCCACAATCGATGCGGCCAGTTGCTCAGCCGCACGTCGCGAGAGACGAGCGCCCAATCCTCGTTCTTGATCACCGCCCAGAGTTCGGCCGACAGTCGCGCCGTGGAGATTGGCGAGGCGTCCCATGCATAGGTCGCATCGACGCCGATCAATCGTTCGACCTGCTTGGCGACAGCCGAGCCAAGCGCCGCGCCGCGCTTGGCTGCCGCCGCCCGCGCTTCCGGCGTCATGGCGGATTTTACCGCTTCGATCAGGGCCGGAAGCGTCGCTTCCGCGTCGGCCGCCATCGCGAGATCGACATCCTGGAAGCGCTGGAAGTCCTGGTAATTCGCCTTCAGGAAGAGATCGCGGGAATTGATGCTGATAAGCTTGGCGCCCTCTTTCGCGCGCCGGCCCTGCTTCGGCTCCGCCACGTCCGAATAGGAGTTCACGATGCCCCAGAAGTCGTTGAGTTCGAGGCCGAGCAGCACGTCGGCGGCCGCCGCCACGCCGCGCGCGCGGCTGGTCTGGTTCAGCGGATGGCGGCTTGGAAAGTTTTGCCGTCCAAGCTGGTCGACGACTCCGGCGCCGAGCAGTTCGGCGAGTTCAACCAGCAGTCCCTGAAACTTGTGCGTGCGCGCCGCGCGATCGACGACGATCACGGGATTCTGCGCCGCAACCAGCATGCGGGCCGCGTCGCGCACGTCCTCGGAATTGCCCTGCGCGGGAGAAACCTTCGTCATTTTGGGAATGCGGATCTGGCTGGCCGGCGCTGATCCTTCCTGCAGATGCGCGTCGAGCGAAATGCACACCGGGCCATAGGGCGGCGTCATGGCGATCTTGTGCGCCCGCATCATGGATTCGACCGCAGCCTGAAGCGAGCCCGGCTGATCGTCCCATTTCGTGAAGTCGCGCACGATCGACAGCGGATCCTGCGCCGCGTGCGTGGTCGGGATTCCGGGCGGTCTGTGCGCCGCGTCGATATGATTGCCCGACATCACCAGCATGGGCACGCGGTCGCACCAGGCGTTGTAGAACGCCATCACGGCGTGCTGGATGCCGACGGTTCCGTGGAACAGGAGCCCCATCGGCTTGCCCGAAACCTTGGCGTAGCCATGGGCCATGGCGGTGGCGACTTCCTCGTGCATGGCCGTGAGAAGTTCGGGCTTCTTGTTCATCGCGTAATTGTTGATCGACTCATGCAGGCCACGGCAGCTCGAGGCCGGGTTGGTCGCCACGTAGTCGATGTCGAGCGCGCGCAGCACGTCGACCATATAGTCGGAGCCGGGCCGTCCGCCGGGTTCGGCCATCGTGGCCGCAACCTTGATGGGCTTGCCGATCTCGGCTTCCATCTGGGCGTGCGAGGGTGCGCTCGTGGGCGCCGATTTCGCGAGACCGGCGGCGCCTTGTGCGGCGGCCTGTCCAGCGCCCGGAGGCGTCGCCACGACGGCCGCGCCGGAGGCCGCAGCCGCGGCGAGAAAATTGCGACGGCTGACGGCCGGCTTGCCTTCGTCCATGGTCTTCCTCCCGATGCAGAATTTTTTTTATGTCGGCAGCTTACGCCGTGCATGCGGGGCGGCAAGGCCTTTATGTCGGTCCGTTCATTGCGGGCCGGCGATCAGGTCGCGGATTCTCGCCGCCAGCAGCTCCATGGCGAACGGCTTGGTCATCACATGCATGCCCGGTTCGAGCTGGCCGTTGCCGATGACGGCATTCTCCGCATATCCGGTGATGAAGAGCGTTTTCAGTCCCGGCCGCGTCGCCCGCGCTGCATCGGCCATCTGCCGCCCGTTCATGCCGCCTGGCAGACCGACATCCGTGACCAGCAGGTCGATCCGGACATCCGACTGCAGAACCTTGAGGCCGGAGGCGCCGTCCGCCGCCTCGATGGCTGAATAGCCGAGCTCCTCCAGAACCTCGGTGACGAGCATCCGGACCGTGGGTTCGTCGTCCACCACCAGCACCGTTTCGCCGCGCTCGGCGCGCGCAGCATGGCCGCGTTGCGGCATGGCTTCGGGCTCTTCCATCTCGCCGATGTGGCGCGGCAGATAGAGGCACACCATCGTGCCCTGTCCGGGTTCCGAATAGATCCGCACCTGACCGCCAGACTGCCGGGTGAAGCCGTAGATCATCGACAGGCCAAGTCCTGTGCCCATGCCGATCGGCTTGGTGGTGAAGAACGGATCGAACGCCTTTGCGGCGACGTCCGGCGCCATGCCGGAGCCGGTGTCGGAGACGCAGAGCGAAATATACTGGCCGGGTTCCAGGTCGCGCTCCGCCGCGCCGCGTGCGTCGAGCCACCGGTTCGCGGTCTCGATGGTGAGGCGTCCGCCATCCGGCATCGCGTCGCGTGCGTTGATGCAGAGATTCAGCAGGGCGTTTTCGAGCTGGTTCGGATCCACCAGCGTCGGCCACAGGCTGGCCGATCCCACGACCTCGATGTCAACCTGCGGACCGACGGTGCGCCGCACCAGCTCTTCCAGGCCGCCGATCAGGAGGTTGACGTTGGTGGGCTTGGGGTCGAGCGTCTGGCGCCGGGAAAAGGCGAGCAGACGATGCGTCAGCGCAGCGGCGCGTCGCGCGGCGCCTTGGGCCGCGCTTGTATAGCGTTCGACATCATTGTATCGCCCCTGCGCGATGCGGGTCGTCAGCAATTCGAGGCTGCCGGTGATGCCGGTCAGAAGATTATTGAAGTCATGCGCCAGCCCGCCGGTGAGCTGGCCCACGGCTTCCATCTTCTGGCTCTGCCGCAACGCTTCTTCCGTCGCCATCAATTCGCGCGTGCGCTCGGCCACCTGCTCCTCGAGCGTGTCGTTGAGCCGCGCGAGTTCCGCGGCGTGCCGGCGGCGATCGTCGATGTCGGTGTTGGTTCCCACCCAACGGACGATCTGTCCGTTTGCGGCCCGCACCGGCGTCGCGCGCGTCAGGAACCAGCGATACACGTTGTCGGCGCGCCGGATCCGGAATTCGGCTTCATACACCTCGCCGGTGACAAGTGAACTCGCCCAGGCGGACGCAGCGCCGGCGCGGTCCTCGGGATGCACGACGCGACCCCATTCCTCTACGCCATCGAGCGATCCCGGCTCGACGCCGCAATAGCCATAGACGCGCTCGTTGAACCAGTAGAGATGGCCATCGGGATGGGCCGCCCAGATCTGGTCCGGCACCGTCTGGGCGAAAACCTTGAATTGTTCCTCGCTTTCGCGCCGCAATTGTTCGGCGCGCGCGCGTTCTGTCGCGGTGCGCACGCGTTCCGCCACTTCGCGGATGAGCACGAGATCGTCGTCAGACCATGCCCGCGCACGCGCATGATTGGCGTATAGCAGGGCCACGAACCGGCCGCGCTCCACGACCGGCATGTTGACCACCGCCTGCGCGCTGATGTCCTTCAGGGCCTGCGAATTGGCGCGAGTGCGCGGATCTGTGTCGGCATCGTCGAACACCACCGTGTCGCCGCGCTTCAGGTCTTCGATATAGGAGCCGTAGTCTCGGAACCGCAGCACGCCTGCGAGGCTGATTATGCCTGGCGCATTCCAGTCGCGCTCGATCGTGATGGTCTCGGCGACCTTGTCGATGATCCCGTAGCCGACGCGGCTCACGTTCAGGGTCCGGCCCAGAATTTCCGAGGCGGCGAAGGATATTTCCGCCGGATCGGTGAGATCGCGCAGCCGGTCGCTCAGGGCCAGAAGCGCGGCCTGCCGGCTCTCGGCATTCTTCCGCACCGTGATGTCGAAGCTGACGCCGGGAAACCGCAAGGGCGCGCCGGCATCGTCCAGCTTGCACTGGCCCTGGGCGGCGACCCAGCGCACGTTTCCGTCGGCCTGCAAAAGCCGGTATTCCTGCGAGAACATGCCGCCCGTGCGAAGCGACGCGGCCACCGCGGCCTTGACGCGGGACGCGTCCTCGGGGTGAATGCCGGCGAAGAATTCCGCAATTGGCGCGCCTTTTGAAGCCAGATTGTGCGGCACGCCGTAAAGCCGTGCGAAGCGATCGTCCGCCGTCACGCGGTCGGCCTGCACATCCCAGTCCCACGCCCCGATGCCGCTGCCGGCCGAAAGCGCCTGCTGCAGCCGCTCCTGGCTTTCGCGCAGCGCCAGCTCGCTCTTGCGCCGCTGCGAAATTTCATCGAACAGGATCGCGACCTGCCGGTCCTCCGGCTCGCCGACCCGGAACGCGTGCACGTCGAACCAGCGGCCCATCGATTCCGACCCGTGCTCAAACCGGATCGCTTCGCCCGTCGAGGCGACGCCGCCGTAAATCTCAAACCAGTGTGGCTCAAGGTTCGGGACGAGCTCGCGGGCTGAGCGTCCCTGCGCGCCCACGAGGCCAGTCTGATGCTCGAAAGCCGGATTGACCTCGAGAAAGCGATAATCGACCGCCCGGTCGCCCGAGAACATCACTTCGATGATACAGAAGCCGGCGTCGATCTCCCGGAACAGCGCACGGTAACGCCCTTCGCTGGCGCGCAGGCGCTCCCGCACATCGCGGTTGGACGCCGGGACCTGGGGGTCGGGATTGGAATCCGCAATCAGATTGTCGTTCGTCATCTATCCGGCTTGGTTCAGGAAGGATCAGCCTACAGGACCCTCCGCCCGGATGCGAACGCCTTCATGCGCTCCCGGTTCAACCCGATCGCCATCGCGCCGCCGCCAGCCTCAGCCGGAGCGGCGCCATGCCGGCGGGACCCGGATCATTGGCGCGAGCAGGTCGACATGCCCAGCAGGCTGTAGGCCGGGCACGAGCCGACCAGGGCGGTCAGCAACGGAACGACGCCGATCCAGCCGACCCAGTTCCAGCCGGTCTGCGGAAAGCCGATCGGAATCGCATAGGCGATCAGAAGAAGTCCGATCGCGACGCGCAAAAGGCGGTCAAGGCCGCCGACGTTCTTGGTCATGAAAACCTCCTTGGGACGGGGTCGGCCGATCAGGCGCGGGGCCGGCCATTCGCCAGAATGCTGCGTGCGACGAGGAACGAGATCGGGGCGCCGAGAACCGCCGCGACCGCCACCGCGATGGGGATCAGCGACATGGCCTGGCTGGACCAAGACGGCGTCGCCAGGATCGCCACGATTCCGACGCCCGCGAGCACGCTGCTCACGAGGCCGAACATCAGAAACGCAAGACGTGTCACGCGAACCCTCCATGTGGCCCCGACCGGCCCAATCGCCCCGGGCGAAGCGGCATGCTGTCGCACAACCGCAGGCTCGGCACTGATCAGGATCATTGTTCGGCCGGCGCCAGGGTGCTGAACTTGCGCGATGCGTCGCCCGCCCGGCCTCATCGCCCGATGGACAGCGCCCGCGCGACTGCGATAGCGTATGCATGGGGCCCGGACCATAAAACCCCGCGCGTCTCGGCCTCGATCGCCCGAGCCCGCGTCAGAACAAGACCAACGAGACTGGGAGAAGCACGATGGCCGACAAAAAGAAGCAGATTAAGCTCGGATTCTTCATCCGGCCCACCGGCCATCACATCGGTTCATGGCGCCACCCCGACGCGCAGGCGGACGCCGGCGTCAACTTCCCGCATTTCGTCGAACTGGCGAAGACCGCCGAACGCGGCCTCTTTGACATGATCTTCTCGGCCGACACGCCGACGGCTTTCACGGCCGAGGAAGAACATCTGCACCGCACGCATTATGTCGCCTGGATCGAGCCCTTCACGCTGCTCACGGCCCTGTCGTGCCACACCAAAAACATCGGCCTCGTCTGCACGGCCAGCACGAGCTTCGAGGAGCCTTTCGCGATCGCCCGCCGCTTCGCCTCGCTCGATCTCGTGTGCAACGGCCGAGCCGGCTGGAACGTCGTCACGACCGGCAATCCGGCCGCGGCCGCCAATTTCAGCGCCGAGCCGCATCTCCCCAAGGCGGAGCGTTACAAGAAGGCGCGTGAATTTACCGACATCGTGCGCGGCCTGTGGGACAGCTGGGACGAGGACGCCTTCATCCGTGACCGTGAATCGGGCGTCTTCTTCGACCGCAGCAAGATGCACATTCTCAACCATCACGGCGCCTATTACGACGTGCGCGGCCCGCTGAATGTCGCGCGCTCGCCGCAGGGGCAGCCCGTCATCGTGCAGGCCGGCGCATCCGACGACGGCCGCGATCTGGCGGCCGAAACGGCGGAAGTCGTGTTCACCGCCCATGAGGAACTCGGTCCCGCGAGGGAATTCTACGCCGACGTGAAGGGCCGCATGGCCAAATACGGCCGTCATCCCGAAGATCTCAAGATCATGCCGGGCCTGTCCGTCATCGTCGCCAAGACCCGGCAGGAAGCGCAGGACAAGTTCCAACAGCTGCAGGATCTCATCCATCCCGACATCGGGCTCGCGGTCCTGTCGCGCAAGATGGGCTTCGATTTCAGCCGCTTCCCGATCGACGGTCCGGTGCCGGACGTGGTCGAGGGCGAGATCCTCAGCAGCCGCGTCACCACCCTGATCGAAGTGTCGCGTCGCGACAATCTGACGATCCGCCAGCTCTACCAGAAGTTCTGTTCGACCCGCGGGCACTTCTCGCTGGTGGGAACCCCCACCGATGTGGTCGACCAGATGGCCGAATGGTTCGAGAAAGGCGCGGCCGACGGCTTCAACTTCATCGCGCCATGGCTGCCGGGCGGTCTCGACAATTTCGTCGATCTCGTTGTGCCGGAACTGCAGCGCCGCGGCCTTTACCGCACGGCCTACGAAGGCAAGACGCTGCGCGACAATCTTGGCCTGTCGGTTCCGGTCAGCCGTTACGCCGCCACGGCTCCGAAAGCCCGCGTCGCCGCGCGCTGAGCCTCAACCCGTCGCGAGCGCGCCGCCGAGGTAGAGCAGCGCGCCCGCAGCGGAGGTCGAAGCCAGCGTCGCCGCCATTCCGACATTGAAGCGGAACACGGCGAGCATCGCGGCGATCGCGAGAGCCATCGCCCATGGATCGACGCTCGCCAGCACCGGCATGTCGAACGACAATGGCCAGGCCTCCATCCGTCTGACATCGCGAAACAGCGTGTGGAGCGCGAACCAGACCGCCAGATTGAGGATCACCCCCACGACCGCCGCGGTGATGGCCGAAAGCGCGCCCGTCAGGGCCCGGTCGCCGCGCAGCCGTTCGACATAGGGCGCGCCCAGGAAGATCCACAGGAAGCACGGCGTGAACGTCACCCAGGTGGTCAGCAATCCGCCGAGCGTGCCGGCAAGCAGCGGCGGCAATCCGCCCGGATCGCGATAGGCCGCCAGGAAGCCCACGAACTGCAGCACCATGATCAAGGGTCCGGGCGTCGTCTCCGCCATCCCGAGCCCGTCGAGCATTTCACCGGGCGCCAACCAGTGAAAGACGTCCACGGCCTGCTGCGCCACATAGGCCAGCACCGCATAGGCGCCCCCGAACGTCACCACCGCCATGGTGGAGAAGAACGTCGAGATCTGGCTATATACATTGCCGCCTCCGAGCGTCAGGACAATCGCCGCCACCGGCGCGAGCCAAAGCAGCAGCCAGACGGCGGCGACGCGAAGCGACGCGCGAGAGCCAGGTCGCGCATGCTCCGGCAGTTCCTCGCCGAGCAGCGAGTCGGCGTCCGAGATCTGTCCGGCCGATCCATGTCCGCCGCCCGCCTCGAACGATCGAAGGCCGGCGCGCGCGCCGATATAGCCGACGAGGCCCGCCGCCAGGATGATCAGCGGAAACGGCGCCCGGATGAAGAAAATGAGCGCAAAGGCCGCGCCCGCGATCCCCAGCATTGCGGCGTTTCGCAGAGCCTTGCGGCCCACCCGGATGACCGCCTGCAGCACGATGGCGAGCACGGCGGCCTTGAGCCCGAAGAACAGCGCCGACACGATGCCGACCTTGCCATAGAGGGCGTAGATCCAGCTCAAGGCCATGATCGACAAGACGCCCGGCAGGATGAAAAGTCCGCCCGCCAGAATGCCGCCGCGCGTGCGATGCATCAGCCAGCCGATATAGGTGGCGAGCTGTTGCGCCTCCGGCCCCGGCAGCAGCATGCAATAGTTGAGCGCGTGCAGAAATCGCGCGTCGCCGATCCAGCGTTTTTCCTCGACCAGGATGCGATGCATCACGGCGATCTGGCCGGCCGGTCCGCCGAACGACAGGGCGGCGACGCGCAGCCAGACTCGAAACGCCTCGCCGAACGTCACGCCATGGGCGGGCGCGACTTTCGCCGCCGGCATCGTGGTCGTGTCCTTGTTCGTCATCCTGATCCCGGCCCGTCATCCTGTGCGTGGTCGCGCAGACTATCACACAGGCCCTGATTTGACGGACGGCCCGCAAGTCTCGACAATCGTCCCGCAGGCGCCGCGACAGACGGCGCAATCGACACGAGCAGGCGCCGCGACAGACGGCGCGAAACGATAAAGGCAGGCGCCGCGACAGACGGCGCGAGACAAACAGGGAGGGCCGCGTGATCGGGGCAGGAGCGCTGGACGGCGTCAAGGTCGTCGAATTCACCAGTTACGTGAGCGGTCCCTATGCGGGCATGCTGCTCGGCGACTTCGGCGCGGACGTCGTCAAGATAGAGCCGCCCAAGGGCGGCGACCCGTTTCGCGGCTGGGGCGCGTCCGGGTACAGCGCGACGTTCGGCTCCGTCAACCGCAACAAGCGCAGCATCGCGCTCGATCTGCGCACGCCCGCCGGCGTCGAGGCGGCGCGCAAGCTCATGCTCGACGCCGATGTGGTGATCGAAAACCTGCGCGCCGGCGCGCTCGATCGCCTCGGCCTCGGCTGGGACGACATTCGCGAGGCGAACCCGCGCCTCATTTATTGTTCGATCACGGGCTTCGGCGATCTCGGACCCTATGCGGAGCGTCCGGGCTACGACACGGTCGGGCAGGCGATGGGTGGGCTCCTCAGCCTGCTGACCGACATGAACGACCCCAAGCCCATGGGCATTTCGCTGTCCGATCATCTGGGCGGCATGGCGGCGGCGCTCGGCATCCTGGCGGCCCTCAACGCGCGGACGAAGACAGGGCGAGGCCAGCGCGTCAGCACCTCGCTGCTCGAATCCACCATCTCGTTCCTGGCCGAAAACGCCGCGCGCTTCTTCGAGAATGGCGAGACGCCGGCGCGCGCGACCCGCACCCATATCGCGCAGGTCTTCGCCTTCGTGGCGGGCGACGACCGGCCCTTCGTGATCCACCTGTCGTCGCCGCAGAAATTCTGGGAGGGACTGCTCGCCGCAGTCGCGCGGCCCGATCTTGGCGTCGATCCGCGCTTCGCCGACCGCAAGGCCCGCATCGCCCATTACGACGCGCTGCACGCCGAGTTCAGCGCCATTTTCCGCACGCAGCCGCGCGACCATTGGCTGGCGCTGCTCGAAAAGGCCGACGTGCCCTGCGGGCCGCTCTACGATCTGAAAGGCGTCTTCGCCGATCCGCAGGTCGCCGCGCTCGAAATGGTCGTCGACGTGCCGCATCCGCTGCTCGGCTCGGTGTCGCTGATCCGCAATGGCGTGCGCATGTCGGACACGCCGCCCTCGATTCGCAGCGCCGCCCCCCAGCTCGGCCAGCACAATGACGAGATCCTGGCCCAGCAGAAAGCCGGAGCGTGAACATGTCCGGACCCGTCACCCATATCGCCACCGCGGACGCCACGAGCGTCACGATCCGCGGGCGCGATCTCGTCAACGATCTCATCGGCAAGCTCACGTTCACCGAGATGTTTTATCTGCTGATCACCGGCCGGCCGGCCGAGCCGGCGCAGACGCGCGTGCTGGACGCCTGCCTGGTGACCCTGATGGAGCACGGTTTCACGCCCTCCGCGCTCGTCGCGCGCCTGATGGCGGAGAGTTCGCCCGGCCAGATCCAGACCTCGATCGCCGCCGGCCTTCTGGCGGTCGGCGACGTCCATGCCGGCACCATGGAAGGCTGTGCGGCGCTTCTGGTCGAGGGCGTTGACCAGGCCGACGCCGACGCCTGGTGTCGCGCGCTCGTGACATCCTGTCGTCAGCGCCGCGAGGCGGTGCCAGGCTTCGGCCACAAGATGCACAAGCCCGATGATCCGCGCACGCCGCCGCTCCTGCGCGTCGCGCGCGAGAACGGGCTCGACGGGCGATACGTGCAATTGCTGCTCCGGCTCTCTTCCGTCATCGACGAGATGGCGGGGCGCCACGTCACCATTAACGCGACGGGCGCGCTCGCCGCGCTCTTGCTGGAGATCGGCATCGCGCCGGCCATCGTGCGCGCCATTGCGGTGGTGTCGCGCAGTGGCGGACTCGTCGGGCACATTCTCGAAGAACAGCAGACATCGTCGGCGCGCCATCTCGTGAAGGCTGCGCGCGAGACCATCCCCTATCGCGATCCGCCGGTCTGAAGCGGCGGGCTGCAACGAAAGACCAGCAAGCCGGCGTACGACCGGCAGGTCATGAAGACAAGGCGAGGGAGAACGAAGATGGTCATGAATCGATGGCGGCGGCGCGTCGGCGCAGCGTTTTTCGCCTGCGCGCTGGCGGCGTCGGGCGCTCTGGCGCAGGACGTCTATCCGGCGAAATCGATCGAAATGATCGTCGCCAACACGGTCGGGGGCGGCTATGATCAATATGCCCGCGTGGTAGCCCGCCACATGGGCAAGCATATTTCCGGAAAACCTTCGATCATCGTTCGCAACATGCCGGGCGCGGGCGGCGCGCGCGCCGCCAATTATCTCGCCAATGTCGCGGCGCGCGACGGCTCCGTCATCGCGCTGTTCACCCGCGAGGTGGCGCTGGCGCCTCTGCTCGCTCCAAGCCCCACCGCCTATCAGTTCAAGGCCGAGGAGTTCGGCTGGATCGGCAGCCCGCAGCAGGATCTCGGCCTGATGATCGTCAGCGCCAAGGCTCCCGCCACCACGCTGGAGGCGATGAAAACCCGACAGGTCGTGATGAGCGGAACAGGGCCAGGCTCCGGCCCGTCCATGTTTCCGCTGATGCTGAACGAGGTGCTGGGCACGAGGTTCAAGGTCGTGCCGGGCTATCCGGGATCGCAGGAAGCGCTGCTCGCGGTCGAGAACGGCGAGGTCGACGGGCATGTCTCGGGCGGCTCCTCGGCGGCCTTCCGGGGCCGCATCAATCCGCTTGTCGCGCAGGGCCAGATGCATGTGCTGCTGCAGCTCGGCATGACAAAGGATCCGGCCTATCCGGCGCCGCTCGTGCTCGATCTCGTGACGGACGGGCGAGATCGCCAATTGCTGGAACTGGCCTTCACGCCGCAATATCTCGGCCGCCCTCTCGCCGCTCCGCCCGGCCTGCCGGCCGCCGTGCTGCAGACGTTGCGAACCGCCTTCGACGCGACCATGAAGGATCCGGACTTCCTGGCCGAGGCCCAGGCCCAGCAGCTCGATCTCAATCCCGTCACCGGGCAGGAGATCGCCGATATCCTGCGCCGCGTATATCAACTGCCGGACGATCTGATCCAGCGCGCCAACTCGCTCGGCAAATAAGGCGACGAAAACTAGCGGCGCCCGATCTGCCGATCGAGGAAGTTTGCGGTGCGCATCACCGCATCCGCAAAAGCCGCGCCGCTGAGGCCATGGCCTTCGCCCGGATAGATCTGCTGCTCGCTCGCGGTTCCGCGTTCGCGCAGCAGCCGGTCGATCTCATAGGCGTTCGACACCGGCACAAGCCGGTCTTCCTCGCCATGCAGCGTCAGCGTCGGAGCAATGCGGCGGGCCTGCCGCATCTGCTCGGGCACGTAGCCGAAGAAATTCACGACGGCGCGAATGCGCGGCTCCTGCGCCGACAAAGCCAGAGCCAGCGCGCCGCCGAGCGATGCGCCCACGACCGCGATGCGTCCGGGGTCTACGCCGGGCTGGCGCGCCACGAAATCGACGCTCTCGTCGATGGCCTGAAGCCAGACCGGAAATTTTGTGCGCAGATCGCGGAACGCCGCACGCCGGTCGCCCGTGCGCTCGAAATAATGCGGCAGGAAGACCGTGTAGCCGGCCGCCGCCAGCGCGCGCCCGGGCGTGTCGTAGCGCTCGCGCCGCGTCAGCCCATCCGACCCGTGCAGCAACAGGACGGCGGGACGCCGGCCGCCTCCGCGCGCTTCGAAAC
>JAIEQX010000002.1 GCA_019747375.1 Beijerinckiaceae bacterium
TCCAGAAGATGCGCGCCCCCATCGAGGGTCGTCGCGGCCTCAGGCCAGAAGCTGACGCCGGGCATGCGACGCACCTTCAGCAGGGAGCCCTCATCCAGAGCGCCTCCGACCGCAACCAGAACCGTGTCGAGCCCGACCGTCTGCAACGTGGCGGCGATCGACAACGTCTCTTCGAAAGCGAGTTCATCGTAGAAGTCGGGATGTTCGGGGCGCCGGACGCTCATCATCAGCCGCAAGCCGGCGAGCGGGGAAGCAAGCTTTCCGAGGCGGACGGGCGTCGGCGAACGGGGCTCGCCTCGCAGGACGATCCGCGCCTCGTCCAAGGCGCGGTGACCCGGGCGGGCTACTGCTGCGCCTCTGGTCGTGTCGGCGATGAGAGGCGGGATGATGAACGCGGACTTTTTTCCGGAGCGGGAAGGTCTTCGCTCAGCCGCATCGTCGGACCTGTCGACCATCCGTTCCTCCCCGCGCCAGCATTGTGCCAATTCGAAACGCCGCGTTCCCGCGTTGGTTGCACCCTGATCGGGCGGTCGAGAGGACCAGACATGGCGGCGTTGGCGCGGCATCTTGGCCGTGTGGAGCGGCCGGGCTTGTCCTCCGCCAATCGCGCTGCATATGCTATCGTCAGCCGCCAGTTCGCCGACATTGCCCCGTGCGGCCTGGTAAAAGACGGGCAGGAATTCTTCGAGGAGATAAGATGACGTTGAAAACTACATTCGCGGCCGCCGCCGCCCTTGCCGCGCTGGTCTCCATCTCTGGACAGGCCGCCGCTCAGGACGCCGCCGCTGGCGAGAAATCCTTCGCCAAATGCCGGGCCTGTCATCAGGTCGGCGAGACAGCGAAAAACGGTGTCGGCCCAATGTTGAATGGATTGCTGGGGCGCAAGGCCGGCACCGTTGCCGGCTACAATTACTCAGAGGCCAACAAGGCCTCCGGTTTCACCTGGGATGAGGCGACCTTCCTCGAATACATCAAGAACCCGCGGGCCAAGATGCCGGGCACCAAGATGGTCTTCGCCGGCATCACAAACGAGACCGAGGCGACCAATCTTCTGGCCTATCTCAAGCAGTTTGGTCCGGACGGCAAGAAGCTCTGAGTTCTGCGAGGTAAGGTCATGAGCAAGCTGCGGGTCTTCGACGAAAACGAAATATCCGCGCGTCTTGCTCGCGATCTTCCGAAATGGACATACGAAAACGGCGCCATCAGCCGCACTTTCAGGACAGAAAACTGGAAGGGCGCGCTGATGGTGGTCAATACGATCGGCCACCTGGCGGAGGCCGCGTGGCATCATCCCGATTTGCACGTCACTTACTCATCAGTCACGGTGCGCCTCAACACGCATGACGCAGGCGGCGTGACTGACCGGGACATGGCGCTGGCGAGCCGGATCGAAGATGTCGTGATGTGGCGTCCGGGTTTGACCGGTGGCCCGCTTGAATCTGCTCCCGCCGGTCCTGCCTACGCATATCTGCACTACGACGACTGACGGTTTACGCCACCGCGTCATGCGGCGCGACGTCGCGTGTTTCCTTCTTTTGCGCAGCCTCCACGCAGGCTTCGATCGCCCGCGACAGAGTCGTGGCGCACGCGTCCCCTCCTGCAATGGTGCACAATTCTCCCTCACGCGCGGCATCCGCTTGCGGCATCCAGAAGCATGCCAGCAGCCGCGCCTTCGGGAAGCGCCTCCGGATACGTCGCACGGCGTAACGAACATGCGAGGCCGACAAATCCGCATCGAGATAGGACAGGCACACCATCGCGACGCCTTCGGTCGGCAAATGCGTGATCTGTCCAGGCGAAAGAGATTCCGGGCCCACGATCCGCGCGGCCAGTCCGTGCTTGGCGAGCAATTGCGCAAGAATCGAGCTCGCCGCTTCGTCGAGCGGGCTGCGCCCGGAGATGCAGAGTATCGGCGCTTCGCTTGAAAACGCTTCGTTGATGTCCGAGGGCTCGAGACGCACGATGGGCTCTCGGGTCGCGGGAGCTTTATCGAGTGTGACGGGGCGGTCCGCGATGTCGACGGGCTCGGCCTCGTCCGTCGCGGGGTCTAGGGGGTTGTCGTCGAGGTCTTCCACAATTTCGCGGACAGTCGTGCGGATCTGGACCTGTTGCGATTCCTCCAAAAGTCCGCGTCTGACGTCAGCCTGCGCCATCAGGAGGCCCGGCATGGCGATCTCTTCGTAATAGGCCACCAAAGGTTTGGTGCGAAGATATTCCTCCGCTTCGTCCGCAGCTTCCGAGGGATGGCCTGCGAGCATGCGCTGATAGAAACTTTCCGTCGGCGTCAGGGGCGGCGCATCGCTCAGGATGACGTCGAGGAATTGCAGGCGCTCGACATGTCGTCCCATCACCACCAGGCAGACTGTCAGAGGCGTCGCCAGCACGAGGCCGATGGGACCCCAAAGCCATGTCCAGAACGTTGCGGAAATCACGACCGCGATCGGCGAGAGGCCGGTGGAGTGGCCGTAGAGCAGCGGCTCGAAGACGTGGCCCACCAGAGGCTCGAGAACCACGAACAAGGCCAGCGTCCAAAGCGCCATGGACCACCCGGGGTCGACGGCCGCCGCCAGGGCGACCGGAAAGAAACCGGCCACGAAGGCTCCGATATAGGGCACAAATCGCATCACCATTGCGACGATGCCCCACAGGATTGGACTGGGGACGCCGATGATCGAGAGCCCGATGCCAATGACAACGCCAAATCCGGCGTTGAGGGCGGTCAGCGCCAGAAAATACCTGCTGAGGCGGCTCGCCGCGTCATCGATGGCCGCAGTCGTGCGATGCAAATCGCTTGCTCCGGCAAGTCTGATCAGACGATCACGCAAGTCCTCGCGCTGCATGAGGATGAACACCACGAAAATCATCACGATGCCGGTCGTGGCCAGCGGCTCCAGAACCGTCGAGGCGATCGATTGTAACGTCTGTATGGGCGTTGGGGACGGTTGATGCACTTCGACGGGAATGGGCTGCACTGCCGGCGTCGCGGGCGGCGACTCGACGGTCGGGGCAGGGCGCTCGTCCCCGCGCTCGACCTTGGCTGCGGCCTTTTCGCTTGAACGTTGGATTTGCTCACCGATGCCTCGCAAGGCGTCCGATGCGCGTTCAATGAAGGTGGAGCCGCTGGCGGCCTCGCGCATCGATGTGATTTTCTGATTGATCGTGACCTGATAGCGCGGCAGCTCGGCGGTCAGGTCGGAAACCTGCCGGACCAGCACGGCGCCAAGGCCGAAGATGCAGCTGAATGTTACAACGACGACAAGCAGCACCGCGATGACGCGATTGAGGCGCCAGCGTCGCAGCATCAGGACGGCAGGCGCGAGAACAAAACTCAACAGCACCGCGAAGGCAATGGGCACGAAAATCTGGCGTCCGACCCAAAGCGCCGCGATCACGAAAGCGACCAGCACCAGCGCCGTCAGCATGTCGTCGCGTCGACGACCCTTGAAGCGGACAGTGGGTCGTATGTGCCCGGAAGGCGTCAGGTTCGCCATATAAGATATGCCTCGCGCCTTGCTATGCTGCGACAGCTTAACTGCGCTCGCAAAAGCGGGTTCCTCCGCTGCACGTTTGCGCGCCGTTGCATCGACGCGCCGCTCCGGCTAAACGGAAGACGTCATGAGCACCGACGCCCCAGGACCGCGCAGGCCCGACAGGTCGCCCCCGCCGCGGCTGAGGCGGCTCGCGACATTGCCCGTCTTTTTCAAGCTTGCCGGCAAACCGGTTGTTCTTGTGGGCGG
This sequence comes from Beijerinckiaceae bacterium, assembly GCA_019747375.1. GTDB lineage: Bacteria > Pseudomonadota > Alphaproteobacteria > Rhizobiales > Beijerinckiaceae > Terripilifer. The sequence goes on from JAIEQX010000002.1 coordinate 3,738, forward strand.
CGGCGACGGTGCGGCCTGGAAAGCGGAACTCCTTGCAGCGACTGGCGCGGACGTTCACGTCATAGCGCCCGAACCCGGCGAAAAGCTCCGCAGCCTCCTCGCCGATATTCCGTCTATCCGGTTGAGCGCCCGCCGCTGGTCGGCTGCGGATCTGGCGAATGCGTCGCTGGCCGTCGGCGACGTCGAAGACGAAGCCGAAGCCGAAGCCTTTCGGGCCGCGGCGCGCGCCGCCGGCGTGCCGGTGAATCTGGTCGACCGGCCCGCCTTCTGCGACTTCCAGTTCGGCGCCCTGGTTGAGCGCTCGCCGCTCGTGATTGGAATCTCGACCGACGGGGCTTCGCCCGTGTTCGGTCAGGAAATCCGCGCGCGCATCGAAACTCTCCTGCCTGACGGATTTCGCGCCTGGGCTCAGGCGGCCAAAAGCTGGCGCGCCGAAATCAGCGGGCGCAACCTGGCCTTTCGGACGCGGCGACGCTTTTGGGAGCGTTTCACCCGCAAGGCTGTGGCCGAGCCCGACCGCGCCCCCACGGCCGCCGATCTCGCCGAATTGCTGGCCGAGACTGACCTGCCCCCGCAAGGCGCGACCGTTATGGGCTCGGTGGTGCTGGTCGGGGCGGGGCCCGGCGATCCCGAACTTCTGACGGTCAAAGCGGTCCGGGCTCTGCAATCGGCCGATGTCGTGCTCTACGACGACCTCGTCTCGCCTCTGACGCTGGATGCAGCGCGACGCGAGGCGACCAAAATCGCCGTTGGCAAGCGAGGCTACAAACCGTCCTGCACGCAGGAAGACATAACCGCGCTGCTTGTTTCGCTGGCGCGGGAGGGAAAGCGGGTTGTGCGGCTGAAGGGCGGCGATCCGATGATTTTCGGTCGCGCGGGCGAGGAAATCAGGGGCCTGCGCGCCGCCGGGGTTCCAGTCGAGATCGTTCCTGGCGTGACGGCCGCCGCGGGGGCTGCGGCGTCCCTCGGTCTTTCTCTCACCGAACGGGATGTCGCCCGGCGAGTTCAGTTTATCACTGCGCATGCCCGCGATGGGCTCTTGCCGTCCGACCTTGCCTGGGGCGCGCTGGTCGATCCGCGGGCCACGACAATCGTCTATATGGGCGTCAGGACCTTGGCCGCCTTGTCGGCAAAGCTCTTGGCGGAGGGGATGGCGCCGGATACGCCCGCCGTTCTGGTCGAGCGCGCCACGTGGCCGGAAGAGCGGCGAATCCGGGGCGTCATCTCGACGCTTCCCGATCTGGCGGCGTCGTCCTCGCCGTCCGGGCCCTGCCTCGTGCTGATCGGCGCCGCGCTCGGCGGCGAGCTGCTTTCGCCGACCGTACGATAGCGGTCAAGCGGAGCAGTAAGTCATAGCTAAATCAACGATTTGTGTCTCCTCGGCAGGGCCCCGATTTGGGGAACCGTTAACGAACTCTCCCGTTAGCAGCTTAGATGAAACGACGAGGAGGACCGTATGCAGCAGGAGCGCAAATCGACGTCCAATCGGGGCTTCGCCTCCATGGATCGCGAAAAGCAGCGCGAAATTGCCCGCAAGGGGGGCCGTAGCGTCCCCAATGAGAAGCGCAGTTTTTCCCAGAATCATCAATTGGCTTCGGAAGCTGGCCGCAAAGGCGGACATTCCTCGCACGGAAATCGTCGCGCTGCAGCAGCGGGACAGCCGGCTTCCTGAGCACCATGCCGTCCAACTGAAAAGCGCCGCAAAATTCGCGGCGCTTTTTTTCGTCCGTCAGCTTGGGCGCATTCCCCGTTGTTCAGGGCATGCAAGGGCGCCGCGCCCGGGGGGCGCAGCGTTGTTCTCGTGCCGGAAAAACTACTCGGCGTCCGGCGTGGCGGCCTTGGCCTTCGCGCCGCCATGGGAGGCGTGGCCGCCCTTGCGACCCGCCTGTGAGGCCAGTTCATGGTTCTGTGAAAAACTGCGCTTGGCCGGGTTGACGTTCTGTCCACCCTTGCGGCCGGCTTCTGCAGCCAGACCGGGGTTTTGAGAAAAACTGCGCTTTTCGTTTGGCACGCTCTCACCACCCTTGCGGGCGATCTCGCGCTGCCGCTCCGGGCTCATCGCGGCAAAGCCGCGCAATGACTTCTTTTTCTCTTCCATAAGGTGACTCATACGGTTGCGTTCAAGATGACGGAGGATAACGCGGCCGACTCGCGCAGGTTCCTGCCAAGGTTCTGCTTTTTTATGCCCAAGCATCGGCGAAATAACAAGAACCCGTCATACTTTTCCAAGTTTTCGTGTCCGGAACTTTCTTTTCAACCGTCGCGTTGTCGGGCCGTAGCGGGTGGCGCAGCATTATGGAGGACGCCGTGAAGAAAATTTTGATCGCTTCGACTTTTGCCTTGGCCCTGGCGGGCTGTGGTTCGACCCAGAGCGACCGCGCCTTGGGCGGGGCTGCTCTTGGTGGAGCGACTGGCGCTGTTGTCGGCGGCCTGGCGACCGGCACGGGCGGCGGAGCCCTGGCGGGCGCCGCAGTGGGTGCGGCGGGCGGTGCGATCATCGGCGGAGCGACTGCTCCCCGCGGTCGGTACAGCCGTTGCTATATCGACGATTATGGTCGTGAAATCTGCCGTCGCTGAGACGGTCGATAAACGAAGAAAGGGCGCCGCGAGGCGCCCTTTTTTTATGGAAATTGCTGCGGGACCGGACGCCCGGACGGCCTCAGTAGACGCCCAGGTAAAAGACGACCCCAATGACAACGGCCAAGGCGAGCGACGCCGCAAGCACGAAGCTCACCTTCGTGCCGCGCTTTCCTTGGCTGGCGTCCTGCTTATCGATCTGAACGGGTTGCTCGTGCTGCACCTGATGTCTCCTCAAAGGTTTCAGGGACCAACGCCTGAGGTTGGTCCCTGTTCCGGGGAGGAGTTACGCCGCAGTCTTGTTGACGTTGGCGACCGCCAGTTCGCTGAGCAGCTTGTCGGTCTTTTTCTCTTCATCGAGCGTCTGCTGAAGCAGTTTCACGGCGTCCTTCATGCCGAGCTGCTGCGCCCAGGCGATCATGGTTCCGTAGCGGGAGATTTCGTAGTGCTCGACCGTCTGCGCCGCAGCCAGCATGCCGGCGTCGCGCACTTCGTCGTCCTCGACTTCTTCCATGATGTCTTTGGCTTCCGCGATAATGCCATCCATGGCGTCACACCGCACGCCGCGCGCCGCGACGTCGCACAATTCGAAGACCTGCTCGAGACGTTCGATCTGGCCTTCGGTTTCTTCGCGGTGCTTCTCGAAAGCCTGTTTGAGTTCAGGCGAACTGGCCTCGCGGATCATTTTCGGAAGGCTGCGGTAAATCAGCTTCTCGGCGTAATAGATGTCTTTCAGCGTGTGGACAAACAGGTCGTTCATCGTCTTTACGGCCATGGGAATTCTCCTCTGCGAAGGTGGGGAAGCGACCGCAAAACCTGCCTTGGCCGATGAAGTTCCAGTCTGATGCGGACCGACTTCGCGGATTATCCGCGCTTGCGCGGGCGCGCCTTGCGCGGCTTGCCGGCTTTCGTCGCGGGCAGCTTTTGCTTGATGCCGAAAAAGCCCCGCCACGGATCCTGACTCAGGTATTCGAGGCGGCGTGCGACATTGTCGAGCGTGAAGCGATCGCCCGATCCCAGCTCGTCAAGTTCCTGGAACGTCACCGGGGTCGATACGCCGCACGAGGGGCGCGCCCGCGTCGAGAAGGCCGCGACCGCCGTGGCGCCACGCCCGTTGCGAAGATAGTCGACGTAGATCCGACCCGTGCGCGCAGCCTTGGTCATTTTGGCGACGTAGCGCGACGGCGTATCGGCCGCCATCGATTCGGCGAGGCCGCGACAGAAATCCTTGGCGGCGTCCCACCCGGCCGAGGGCGTCAACGGGACCACGACATGAAGCCCCTTGCCACCCGTGGTCTTGGCGAAACTCTCCAGCCCCGCATCAGACAATCTCTGCCGGACTTCGCGGGCGGCCGTCACCAGATCGCTCCACGCGACGTCGTCTCCCGGATCGAGATCGAATGTGAGCCTGTCGGGCCGGTCGAGGTCGTCAGACTTCGCCCCCCAGGGGTGTATTTCGAGCACGCTTGCCTGCACCAGTCCCAGGAGTCCGGCGAGCGACGAAATAGCCACGAGAGGCTCGGGATCCTGCCCGTCTTTGACGCTTTCGATCGCCGGCGACATGCCGTCCCAGCCATGTTTCTGAAAGAAGCAATGGCCGATGCCTGTCGGGCATCGCACAAGCGCCAGTGGGCGCCCCACGACATGCTTTTCGATCTGCGGCCAGACCATCGTGTAATAATCCGCAAGACCTTCCTTCGTCACGCCAGCTTCGGGCCAGAGGACGCGATCGGGATGTGTCAGCCGGACATCGGCGGGCCGTGACGGCGCCGCCTTGACGCGCCCCTTGCGGGCCGGCGCAGAATTGGCGGCCGCATCCTCGCGAACGATTTCTCCCGGCTCCTTGTCCTCCCGCAGCCCTTTGAAGGACGCCTGTCTCAACAAGCCGCCCCCGGTCCATCCGCGAAACTCGACCTCCGCCACGCGCGTGGGCTTGACCCAGACGACATTCTTGCGGGCTTCGGCCGGAACCTCGCCGGACACGGGCGTCCTGGCGATCTTGTCCCTGGAGAGGTCGCGAAAAAGCTCTTTGGCCAGGTCGTTGGAAAATCCCGTTCCGACGCGGCCCGCATGCACCAGCGACTTTCCGTCGTAATATCCCACCACCAGCGAGCCCACGGCTTTGGTCGACGCCGTCGACGGGACGAAGCCGACGACGACCAGTTCCTGCCGGTTGGAGCATTTCGATTTCATCCAGTCTGTCCCGCGCCCGCTGCGATACGGAGCGTCGCGGCGCTTCGAGATGATGCCTTCGGCGCTCAGACGACAGATGTGCTTCAGCATCGTCTCGCCGTTCTCGTCGAAATGTTCGCTGTAGCGAAGCGGGCTCTCCTTGGGCGCGGCGCCGAGAATTTGCTCCAGCAGCGCCTTGCGCTCATCGAGTTTCAGCTTGGTGACGTCGCGACCGTCGAGGTGCATGAGATCGAAGGCGTAATAGACGAGGGACTTTGTCTCGCCCTCCTTGAGAGCCTTCTGCAACCCGCCGAAATCCGCTATGCCGGTGGCGTCCTCGACCACGATCTCACCATCGAGAAGCGCGGATTCGACCGGTAGGGACGCAAGAGCCGCCGCGACAGGCGCAAACCGTTCGGTCCAGTCGAGTCCCTTGCGGGTGCGCAGGACGGCCTTGCCGCCCTTGACTGCGGCCTGCATCCGATAACCGTCGAACTTCACCTCGTGCAGCCATTGCGCCCCAGTCGGCGGCGCAGCCGCCAGCGTGGCGAGTTCCGGTTCGAGGAACTGCGGCATGGCGGCCTTCCGGGCGGCCTTCGGAATCTCGAGCGTCAGTTTCGCGGCAGGCTTCGTCGCCTTCTTTTTCCCGGGCGATGCGTTTTTCGTCTCCACCAAAGGGGCCGCCGCGCGCTTCTTCGGAGAGCTCTGTTTGGATGGCGCGGGCGTGGCGGCCGGCCTGTCGGAATTCCATCGCTTGCTCTTCCGGTCGCTGCCAATTTCCTCGATTGTCCGGCCGGTCGTGACGGAGCGCGGCATGTCTTCGAGAATGTCGTCGTCGCCTTCCTGCCGCGCCGCCTCGTCGTCGCTCTTGATCAGCAGCCAGTTCTCGGCTTTCTCCTTCGGCTTGCCGCGCATGCGCACGAGGTGCCAGCGTCCGTGCAGCTTCTCGCCTTCCAGCGTGAATTCGATGTGCCCCTTGGCGAAGCCCTTGTGTGGATCGCCATCCGGGATCCACGTCCCCTGATCCCAAAGCAGCACCGACCCCGCGCCATATTCGCCGGCCGGGATCGTTCCCTCGAACGAGCCATATTCAAGAGGGTGATCTTCGACATGGACGGCAAGTCGCTTGTCGCCAGGCACGAGGCTCGGGCCGCGCGTCACCGCCCAGCTCTTCAGGACGCCATCCAGCTCGAGGCGAAAATCGTAATGCAGCCGCGTCGCCGCGTGTTTCTGCACCACGAAGCTGAGCGCCTTCGTCTTTTTCGCGCCTGCCGGCGCCTTGACGGCTTTTCCGCGCGGTTCGGACGTAACGGCGAAGTTGCGCTTTTTGTGATAGGCCTCGAGCATCGCCATTTTCCGTCGCCTCGGTCTTAACTCGCCTTACGTTTGCGCGCCGGCGTCTTTGCTGGAGCGCGCTTGGCGGGCGCGCGCTTGGCCGGCGCAGACTTCGCCGACGCTTTGCTTTTCTTGGACGAGGACCGTGTCTTCGTCGTGCCGGGCTTGGAGGAAGAAGCCGCCTTTTTGCCGCCGTCCGCCTCGTCGCGCGATTTCTTGGGCGACTTGCCTTCCGCCTCCAGACTGCGCCGCAAGGCGTCCATGAGATTGATGACATTGCTCGGACGGCTCGGCTTGGGCGCCTCGACAGGCCGGCCCGCGCGCTTGGCCCGGATCAGCTCGACCACGGCATCCTGATACCGGTCGGTGAAAGTGTCGGGCTCGAACTTGCCCTTCTTGGTGTCGATGATGTGGTTTGCCAGATCGAGCATTTCCTTACCGACCTTCGTGTCGCCGATCTCGTCGAAATAGGCGTCCTCTTCGCGCACTTCGTAATCGTACCGGAGGGTCGTGCCCATCAGCCCCTTGCCGCGCGGTTCGATCATGACGATACGCTCTCGCCGAAACAACACGACGCGCGCCAGGCCGACGACGTCGCGTTGGCGCATCGCCTCGCGAATGACCGCGAAGGCCTCCTCGCCGACCTTGTCGTCGGGGGCGATGTAATAATGCGAGTCGAAATAGACTTCATCGACCTGTGAGCGGGGAACGAAGCGCTCGATGTCGATCGTATGCGTGCTCTCGAGCGCGACCTCCTGAAGCTCCTCATCGGTCACCGGCACGTACTCGCCTTTGGCGATTTCATATCCGCGCATGCGGTCTGCGCTCTCCACCAGATCCCCGGTTTCGGAATCCACATATTGCTGCTTGAGCCGGTTGTGGGTCTCGCCATTGATCAGATGGAACGAGACGCGCTCGCTGGAGCTGGCGGCCGGGAACAGCGCGACCGGACAGGAAACGAGCGAAAGCTTGAGATAGCCCTTCCAATTCGCCCTCGGCGCCATTCCGGTCTCCTCGTACGCAACAGCATGGGCGTGGGCCGATGCGCGAAGGCAACGCTTCCCCGCGCAAATGAGTTCCGAGCGCCATGTGACGGTGGAAGTCCCAAAGAAAAACCGCCCGGATCGATCCGGGCGGTGCGTTTGTCTTCGAGCCTGATGGTCAGAACGTCCAGTAGGGCTGCGCGCCATAATAATCGAAGACGCGGCGCCCGCCGCCGTCCTGCGAATAGTCGAAGTCCGTTCCGGCCGCGTATTTCGGCGCGCCCTGCAGGCGGTCCTCGCTGATGTCGAGCTCATAGGCGTCGAGATCGACGTTGTAGTTCAGCTTGTCCCACGGAACCGGATAATAATCCTCCCCGATGCCGAGGAAGCCGCCGAAGCTCATCACAGCATACGCCACTTTCCCGCTGCGCTTGTCGATCATCACGCGTTCGATCTCGCCGATCTTGTCGCCGTTCGGGCGGCGGACGCTTGTGCCCTCCACCTTGTCCGATCCGATCAGCTGATGCGTTTCACGTGCGCTCGTCGTCGTCGTGGCCATGAATGCCTCCTGATGGTTGACCTGCAAATTCAACGTCATCATCCCGGCCGGGTTCCGAAATGGCGAAACGCCGGGCGCTTTTTGAACCAGCGCGGTTTGCGGTCGGGAACTTTCACCCGGGCGTCATGTTCTGGAAGTGTACAGGCGATGTTCGACCCCCTCCCGAGCCCGCCAGTGCATTGATAACCCGCGACGGCCGCCCCTGCCGTCGCGGGTTTTTTCTTGTTGGCGGTCCGCTCGACAAATGCAGCGCCTGTGTTGGAACGACTTCCGATCACGTTGCGTTGAGCCTGCACTGACGACAGTCAAGCTGCCTTGATTTCGTCAACTAATCGAGCCCTCGGGCGAAAAGTCGGAGCGACGTCATGACACTCGGCACAATTCTCATCATCATCCTGATCCTTCTGCTGCTGGGCGCCGTTCCGTCCTGGCCGCATAGCCGGAGCTGGGGTTATGGTCCGTCCGGCATCCTCGGCGTGGTGCTGATCATCGTGATCGTGCTGCTGTTGATGGGCCGTATCTGACGCTCTTCCGAATGGGAAAACAGGCGGCCATTGCGCCGCCTGTTTTTTTGCGCCTGCGCGGGCGCATAAAAAAAGCCCCGGCAAACCGGGGCTTTTTCTTATGGTCCTGGGATCCGATCAGCCGGAAACGGCTTCGCCCTTGCCGGCCGCCGCGCGGCGCGAGCGGCGATCGAAGAACAGGGCCTGGCTGATGACCGCCTTCAGGCTGTCGACGCCAAACGGCTTGGTGATGAGGAACGCCGGTTCGGGCGGCTGCCCGGTGAGGAAGCGCTCGGGATAAGCGGTGATGAAGATGACCGGCACTTCGAAATTGCCGAGGATCTGGTTGACGGCTTCCAGTCCCGAACTGCCATCCGCGAGCTGGATGTCCGCCAGGATCAGGCCTGGACGACCGCCCTCGATCGCCTTGACGGCTTCCTTGTGCGTCCGCGCGATGCCCACGTCATGATGCCCGAGCTCCTCGACGAGCGTCTGCAGGTCGAGCGCGATGAAGGGTTCGTCCTCGATGATCAGGACGTCGGTGCGAATCTGGTCGGCGATTTCCTTGCCGGCCGCGTCAATGAGCGATGCAGCTTCGCCGGGCGAACAATCGAGCGCGCGCGCGACTTCAGCCGTCTCGAAGCCTTCAAGCGAAGACAGCAGGAAGGCGATGCGGGGATGAAGCGAAATGGCGTCGAGATTGCGGCGCGCGCCTTCTTCGTCCGGCATCATGCCGCTCTGGTCGGTATGGGCGTTGACCGGGCTCGAGCTCCAGACTTTCAGGAAGACCCTGTAGAGCGAGGTCCGCACATCGGAATTGGGCTGAAATGCCGACGGGTCGGCCACGATGGCCTCGAGAGTGGCCAAGACATAAGCGTCGCCTCCCTGCTGGCTCCCCGACAGCGCGCGCGCGAACCGGCGCAAATAAGGGATATGGGAAGAAATCGCTTGCGAAACCGACATGTTGTACGCCCCTGTGAACGGCCGAGCTTTGACCCATTAACACACGGACGGATAAAAGGTTCCAGTCTGAAGCGGAACCTTCTGTCGCGTCCGGGCGTTAAAGGTCGGATCGGCGCATTGTAATCGGGGCGCGGCGAGGGAGCGAACTGACGGGCGACCGCAGTTCTGGAGGGGTGTTTATGGACGAAAATACCGGGACGAGGAAGAAGCCTCGCGCTATTTCCGCCCGAGCGGCGAGGGGTCCAGCGGATGGCGGAATGGCTGCCGCGCCTGCACTGACGTCGGCCGGCTCGCAGCCGGGCCAGCTTGCGGGTCAGGACATCCCTGAGACCTTGCAGGTCGTCGAGGGCGGTGGCGCGAAGCCGGGCCCGAACGTGAAGCTCTACATCGAGCGACAGCTGAAATCAGTTTACGACGACGTCCTCAATCAGCCGATCCCCGATCGGTTCCTCGACCTGTTGAATGGGCTCGGGGACAAAAAAGAGGGCGGCGAGTGAGGGAGGCGAGCGGAATGATGCAGGCGAGCCCCCAGCTCAAGTCGGACCTCCTGTCCGCGATTCCCAATCTGCGCGCCTTCGCGGTGTCGTTGTGCGGCAATCCCGACCGGGCCGACGATCTCGTGCAGGAAACTCTCGTCAAGGCCTGGAGCAATCTCGGTTCCTTTGTCGAGGGGACGAACATGCCTGCATGGCTGTTCACCATCCTGCGCAACATCTACTATTCCGAGTACCGCAAGCGGCGGCGCGAAGTCTCCGATTCCGAGGGCACCATTGCGGCGCGGTTGGCGACGGCGCCGGCCCAGAACGGCCATATGGACTTCCTCGACTTTCGCGAGGCCTTGCAGAAATTGCCGGCGGACCAGCGCGAAGCGCTCGTTCTCATCGGCGCTTCCGGAATGTCATACGAGGAAGCGGCCGGCATCTGTAACTGCGCGGTCGGCACCATGAAGAGCCGCGTCAACCGGGCGCGAAACCGGTTGATCGAACTTTTGTCGATCGGTTCGGGTTCGGACTTCGCGTCTGACAACAATTGGCAGACCGGTCTCGACACTCTGATCATGGGCAACCGCTTTTCGCGTACGGGAAGCGACTGATCCGGCGTCTCGCCGGAGCATTTCGGCGAGGAGGATCTTTTGACGATACAAACCAGACAGGGGCCGGACACGCGCGTCGAAACCGATTCGTTCGGTCCCATCGACGTGCCGGCCCACCGCTATTGGGGCGCGCAGACGCAGCGCTCGCTGCAAAACTTCCGCATCGGCGGGCAGCGCATGCCATTGCCGTTGGTGCACGCCCTTGGCCTCGTGAAGCGCGTTGCCGCGGAGGTCAATCGGGACCTCGGTCTGCTCGACGCCAGGGTCGCGGACGCAATCGTGGCGGCTGCCGCGCAAGTCGTCGAAGGCGCCTTCGACGAGGAATTTCCCCTCGTGGTCTGGCAGACCGGCTCCGGTACGCAGAGCAACATGAACGCCAACGAGGTCATCGCCAACCGGGCGAACGAGAGCCTTGGCGCGGCCCGGGGCGAGAAGTCGCCCGTCCATCCCAACGATCACGTCAATCTCGGCCAGTCTTCGAACGACTCGTTCCCGACCGCGATTCACGTTGCGGCGGCGCGCGAGATCGTTGCGCGACTTCTGCCGGCTCTGGACGCCCTGGCTGACGCGCTCGACGCCAAGGCCAATGAGTTCGCCGACATCGTCAAGATCGGCCGCACGCACCTGCAGGATGCGACGCCCGTGACGCTCGGCCAGGAATTCTCCGGCTATGCGGCGCAATGTGCGCTGGCGGCCGAGCGAGTGAGGCGCGTGCTCCCGGATCTTTATCCATTGGCGCAGGGCGGCACGGCGGTCGGCACCGGGCTCAACGCGCGCGCCGGTTTCGCCGAGGCTTTCGCGCGCCGCATGGCGGACCTGACCGGCATTCCATTCGTGACCGCGCCCAACAAATTCGAGGCGCTGGCCTCGCATGACGCGCTGGTCTTCGTGCATGGCGCGCTCAACGCCGCAGCAGGCGGGCTTTTCAAGATCGCCAACGATCTGCGCCTGCTCGGCAGCGGGCCCCGCTCGGGGCTTGGTGAAATCTCGCTGCCCGAAAATGAACCCGGTTCGTCGATCATGCCCGGAAAAGTCAACCCGACGCAGGCCGAGGCGATGACCATGGTGTGCGCCCGCGTCTTCGGCAATCAGACGACCATGTCGGTCGCTGGATCTCAGGGGCATTTCGAGCTGAACGTGTTCAAGCCGGTGCTGGCTTTCGCATTGCTGGAATCGATCGCGCTGCTGGCCGACGCCGCCGACAGCTTCCGGGTCAATTGCGTCGAGGGCGTAAAGCCAAACCGCGAACGCATCGCCGATCTCCTGTCGCGTTCGCTCATGCTCGTCACCGCGCTGGCGCCGAAGATCGGTTACGACAAGGCTGCGAAAGTCGCCAAATCCGCGCATGAGAAGGGCACGACGCTGCGCGAAGAGGCGGTCGGGCAGGGCTATGTGACGGCGGAAGAGTTCGACGCCATCGTGCGCCCGGAAGCCATGCTGACGCCCGACGCCTAGTACAGCCCGCCGCCCGTCTCGAAACGTGCGCAGGTCCGCGTCAGTTCATCGAACCGCTTGCGCTCTTCGGGCGTCAGACGATCGGCGCTGACGGCGCGCCACAGATTCTGCGCCTGCGACTGTTCGACGATGCAGCCGCACACGCGCTTGCAGAAACCCGCCTGGCCGCCTGACGTGACGCATTGCGCCTCGCAGGTCTGCACGAACTGATGTCCCGATGGCGGCGGGCGTGGCCCGACCATTTTCGCCGCCACGAAAATCACCGCGATGAAGACCGGCTGATGCACGAGATAGACGAGCAGCGAATGACGGCCGCCCCAAACAAGGCTTCGCCCGAAGCCTGACCGCGCGCGCCAGTTCGCCATAAAGTCCGGCAGGCCGCGAGCCAGGATCAGGCGTCCAACCAGCACGCCCGCCAGCATCACGCCAAACCAGGGCAGGAACGGACGCCAGTCGTTGCTGCGCGGATCGTCGGTTCCAAGCCCGAGCCACCAGAACGCCGGATGATCGAACAGCGGTTCAGAGACGAGAAGCGGCAGCGCGAGGGCGACCGCCGCGACGCCGCCCACGAGCAGGCTCGGCGCGCGCAGCAGCGGCAGCGCGCACAGGCTCGCCAGCGCGATGACGTGCAGGATGCCGAAGAAGATGAACTCGTCCGGAAAGATCGCATAGGTGGCGGCGCTGACCGCCGCGGCCGCCAGGGCGATGCGCGCGACGCGCTTCAGCGCCGGTCCCCACAGCACGCCATTGCGCGCGCCGAGCGTCAGGCCGACGCCCGCCAGCCCCACGAAGGCGGTGGCGATGGCGTGTCCGAAAGCCTTGAACCGCGGATCCGTCGGCCAGTCGAGTGGAACCAGCGCGAAAAAGCCCAGATCCCACACGATGTGGAAGACGAACATCGCCACGAGCGCCCAGCCGCGCGCCGCGTCGAGACTCTCGGTGCGCGGAAACGCGAGCCGTGACGGCGATGGATCACTCATCCGCGCTCGTGCTCACTTGCCTGGCTTTTCCGAGAAATGGCTGAACACCATGTCGGGCGCGCTCTTGTTGTGCATCGAGGGCACGACGCGGCCGGCCCAGATTTCGGTCACAAGCCCGCCCTTGTAATTCATGATCGGCGCCTCGCCCCAGCCTGCGCCGCCGCGTTCGCGCCAGGCGACGCGCGCCACGTCGGAGTTGAACTCCGTCGCATACATCGACCGCATGGTGGCGAACGGCAGGTTCTTGGGCACGTCGCCCGAGAGCGTGGTGTTGAGGATGATGCGCTCCTGGTCGATGGTCTCGAGTTTCACCTTGGCCGAGCCGCCACGGTTGAACTCCAGCGTGAAGGTCATGTTGTCCGGATCGAAGGCGATGCTCTTCAGGTCGACGATCGGGCGATCCTGAACCTCGACCGGGCCCACGAGGAACGACGATCCATAGGCGGTCCACCGCATGTCGGCGAACGGCAGCGGGCGGGCGCGCCAGTATCCGTCCGGCGGATAGATCACCAGCACCTCTTCGGCGCGCTCGCGATATTTCATCCAGAGCTGGACGAGATGCAGTCCGTTCTCGACGCGATCGCCGACGCGGAACGGCACCACGCCGGGCCGCCAGAACGACGGATAGGTATAGCCGGTCAGCCAGAACTCCGGCGTCTCCCAGAAGGTCACGCGACGTGCGTCTGACTTGTAGGCCGGGTCGCGCGTCATGTCGCAGGCCGTCCAGTCGGGCGCCCAGCGGTCGACCGCGATCGTTCCGATATAGGCCGGATGCACCGCCTGGATGCGGAACTGCCGGACATTCGGCCCGACGAGGTCGAGATGCACATTGTCTTTCTCGGCGCAGAGCACCGGCTCGGATTTGTTGACGACCTGCACGGCCGTCTCGTTCGGATCGATGCCCTGCGCGGGCGGCGTGAAGGGCGCAGGCGCGGGTTTTCCCGCCAGCGGCGTCGGGGCGGGCGCCTGTGCGAGGGCGGCGCCGGCGGCCCCGAACGTGAGGGCGAGGGTGAGTGCGAACAGCGACTTTTTCATGCGGTTTCAAAAACCCTTTGCGGACCCGTCCGGGGTTCGGACGAGGATTGGCCGTCATGGCTCGCGAGAGCCTGAAGGATGGGGGGCGGAGAAAGATCTTCGGGCAGGGCGCACAGGCCCGTGCGCGCCAGCCATTCGCCGAGCCGCGGCGAAGCGGTCATCACCGCGAACGGGATCGCCACCAGATAGCCGAGCGTCATCGGGAGCGACCACAGGATCACGCCGGGCGCGAGCGCGGCCGCCGTTCCGAACAGGAAGACGCCGAACGCCATCTGCGGCCAGAGGCCCTGCGCGGCGGTCGCGAACGACAGCGCATGCGCGTCGCGCGCCTGCCCGTTCCAGATGACCGAACGGCCGAACAGAAGCCCGATCATGAACAGGCTCGTCCGAAGGGTCGTGGCGGCGCCGAGCAGGAATGAGAAGCCAAGTTCCAGCAGCGCCCCGCCGAGAAACTTGCCCGCGCCGCCATAGCAGGCGAGCCCGCCGGGCGTCATCGCGATGTCGATGAAGCCGGCGAGCTTGGGCGCCAGATACATGGCCAGAAAAACCG
>JAIEQX010000042.1 GCA_019747375.1 Beijerinckiaceae bacterium
GACGCAGGACACGTCCTTGTCGATGACGGCGAGCAGGTCTTCGGTTGCGGCGACATCGGGCGGCAGCGTCGTGACGTCGTCGCCCGCCATGGCGGATTGCGTGCGCACGACGGCGGCGTAATGGGGATGCAGCCCGCCCGACACCACGGCCTTGCGGCGCTTGGTGATGCGGTGCGCCATCAGCACCGCCTCGGCGCAGCCGGTGGAGCCGTCATACATGGAGGCGTTGGCGACATCCATGCCCGCGAGGGTGGCGACCTGCGTCTGGAACTCGAACAGATATTGCAGCGTGCCCTGCGAAATCTCGGGCTGATACGGCGTGTAGCTGGTGAGGAATTCCGAGCGCTGGATCAGGTGATCGACGGTGGCGGGCACGTGATGCTTGTAGGCGCCGCAGCCGACGAAGAAGGGCGCGCCGCCCGCCGGCAGGTTGCGCGCGGCCATGCGGCCGAGCTGTCGGGCCACATCGAGTTCGGTCTTGCGGCGCGGCAGGTCGACGGGCGCGTCAAGGCGCAGGCGCGACGGAATATCGGCGAAAAGATCGTCGATCCCATCGACGCCTATCCGCGCCAGCATGTCGGCGCGGTCGTCCGCGGTCAGTGGCAGATAACGCATGGCGAGCCCTCGCTCAAATCAACCGAGTGTCTTCAGAAAATCCTGGTAGGCGGCCTCATCCATGAGGTCGTCGAGTTCGCCCGCATCGGCGACGCGCAGCTTCAGGAACCAGCCCTTGCCGGCGGGATCCTCATTGACGGTCGCGGGCACCGCCTCGAGTTCGGGATTCACTTCGATGACTTCGCCCGAGACCGGCGCATAGACCTCGCTCGCCGCCTTGACGCTTTCGACCACGGCGGCCTGGCCGCCCTTGGCGACTTCAAGGCCCGGAGCGGGCAGTTCGACGAAGACGACGTCGCCCAGTTGCGCCTGCGCGTAATCGGTGATGCCGATCGTCGCGATGTCGCCGTCGACGCGGATATATTCGTGGTCCTTGGTGTAACGGGTCTGCGACATCACTTGCCTCGATAGTAGCGTGTGGGAACGAAGGGCATGGGAACGACGGTGGCGGCGAGCGGGCGGCCGCGCACGAGCAGGTCGACCCTGGCGCCGGGCGACGCAAAGGCGGCGTCGACATAGCCCATCGCGACGGGGCGGCCGAGCGAGGGCGCAAAGCCTCCCGAAGTGACGCGGCCCAGCGGCGCGCCGTCGGGCGAGACGATCTCGGCGCCTTCGCGCGCCGGGGCCTTGCCGTCGAGCGCCAGACCGACGCGGCGGCGCGCGGGGCCCTCGGCGATCTGCCTTTGCACACGGGAGGCGCCCGGGAATCCCCCTTCGGCGCGGCGGCGCTTCGAGATCGACCAGAGCAGATCGGCTTCGACCGGCGTCGTGCTCTCGTCGATGTCGTGACCATAGAGGCAGAGGCCGGCTTCGAGCCGCAGCGAATCGCGCGCGCCGAGCCCGACGGGCTTCACGTCCGGATCGGCCAGCAGCCTGCGGGCGAAGGCTTCGGCCAGCGCGCCCGGAAGGGAGATTTCATAGCCGTCCTCGCCGGTATAGCCGGAGCGGGAGACATAGAGCTCGGCGCCCTCATGGGCGACGCGGCGCATCGACATGAAGGGTTGATCGGCCAGCCCCGGGAGGATGCGCGACAGAACATCGGCGGCTTTCGGCCCCTGCAGCGCCAGCAAGGCGCGATCCGTGACGGCGACGAGCGCAAGCTCGGGCGACCGGGCGGTGACATGCGCGAAATCATGCGCCTTGCGGGCCGCGTTGACGACCAGGAACAGCCGCTCCTCGCCGGACTGCGAGCCCGGCCAGCGCGTCGCCATCAGATCGTCGAGGATGCCGCCGTCCCGGTTGAGGAACTGCGTGTAGCGGATGCGGTCCTCCGCCAGCGCGCACATGTCGCCCGGGACGAGCGTTTCGAAATGCCGGACGGCGTCCGGGCCGGTGAGAAAGGCCTGGCCCATATGCGACACGTCGAACAGGCCGGCGGCGGCGCGCGCGTGCAGATGCTCGGCCAGGATGCCGGCGGGATAGTGGATGGGCATGTCGTAGCCGGCGAAAGGAGCCATCTTGGCCCCCAGCTCACGGTGCAGCGCATGCAGCGGCGTCAGCGCGAGCGGCGCGTCCGGCTCGGAATGGGGGTCGGGCTTTGCATCGGTCATCGGTCGCCAGAGTCAGGAGCGCGTCTCGACAGCGACAGCCCTCAGGCCTGCCGCTTCGCGCCCCCTCTGTCCCGGTACCTGAGAGATTTCCCGACCTGCCCGAACGATCCGGACTGGAGGTTACGCCCTTCGGTGGAGTCTGACCGAGCCTGCGCGCGAGCGCCGGCCTGGCCGAATCGCTTTCCAGAGTGTCATCCCCTCGCGGTCCATCTGCCTGAGCGTTTCCGGGGCGGTTGCGCCTTCGGCGCCGGTTCAGGCTGACGCCTTGGCCGGACTCTTCCGCGTGGGGTCTTTGGCTGACGTGCCGAACCTGACGACTGGCCCGCCGCGAGTCAACCGCGGCGCGGCATCGCGGCTCAGCTTATCCAGAGGCTGGATGGCAGAGACGGGCATCGGCCGCGCCTCAGCGCCGGCCACCCTGCTCGAAACCGACCACGACCATATAGTCCTCGTTCGCCTGCTCGCGCGTGTAGGGCACGGTCAGCGCGTCGGAGACCAGCGTGAAGCTCGCATGGGCGGCGCCCGACGGGATGGTGGCGGCGACGCGATAGGATTTCGACGTCAGGATCTTCTGGTCGCTTTCGCGGCGGATGCCGACCCGCACCGGGACGCTGAACGAGCCCGGACCGCCGGCAGGACCCGCCAGCACACGGCCGGAGACGCCGACCTTGATGCTGATCTGGCCGTTGGCGACCACGCATTCGCGGGAGAGGTCGCCCAGCGAATATTGATGGCGGATGTTGCCGCCGGCCATGATGCGCACCGCGGCCGTTCCCTCCGGCACGTCGATGAACGGACACTCGACCTTGTCCACAGGCTTCATGTCGAGCAAGGGCGGCGCCGTCGGCGAATTGAAGGCGATGAGATTGCCGATGGTGGACCCGCCGCCGCCGCTGCAGCCGGCGAGAAGCAGCACGGATGCGCCGGCGACAAGAACCCTGCTCAGTCCGTTCACGCGAAAACCCTGCAGCATCGACTTCTCCTCACGCGCCCGGACCGGCCCACCGCGACCGACCGTTCTTCCACGCCTTCATGCGGGCTTCCGCTTTATCACGAATGAAAGGCCGCTCGCCAGAGGCCGCAGGCTCGGGAAGCGTCCGGATTCACGGCAGTTTGTCGAATCCATCCTTGAAGCCCGTGAGCGTCATGGGCAGGCCGACGCCCTCTTCCGGCGTATTGAAGATGATGAAGGTGGCGTTGACGCCGGCGCGCAGCTGCTCCAGGAGCTTGTCCTCCATGACGACTTCGGCGATGCAGCCCGTGGGCAGGCAGCGCACGAAACCGGCGCGGCCGACATCCGTCTCGTCGACCTTCAGGCCGAGGCCGGCGGGCAGAAGCACCCCCAGAGGCGCGATGACGCGCAGGAGGCGCGACTTGTTGTCGGCGGTCTTCAACACGATGACGACCAGATTGACGTTGGGCTTGTCTTCGGCGGCGATCGACTGGATCAGAGCGCATTGCTCGCGGCTGGCGCCCGGCGGCGTCTCGCACCGCATTTCCCAGTCGCCGTATTTGGCCTTGACCAGCCCCTGCGCGCCCGCCGGCCCGGCCAGGCAGCCGGCGCCCAGCATGAGCGAAACAGCCGCGGCGAGGCAGCGCCAGGCGCAGGTGCGGAAGTCCTGTCGGGCCGATGATCCGTGCTGCATGGCTTTATCCATCTCTGTCCCGCCTGCGCCAAAGCGCGCTCTGACGTGAATTCAACGAAGCGGCCGGGCGTGACCGGGGCTCGCGGCCCCGGGCTTATAGACGATCCGCAACCGCATGACGACCGGCGGGTGACGCCGTCGTTCCGCCGGTTGGGTAGCAAATGACAAGGCCCTGTCAACCCGACGCCCGGCCGGGACCCTTTGCCGCCCCCTTCCCGCAGCCGGCCTGTGGCATGATCGACCGCGCGATCAACTTGCGGCCGGCGAATCGTGCGATGCATGAGCGGATCCCGAGGGCCGCCTCTATTCGAGCGGTCTTATGCCGCATGATTGCCGACTTTGGAGCGTGTTGCGCTTGTGCGTGCTTTGTGGTTTGGAACACCAAGGCGCCGCTTCTCCAGGGAGCGGCCGGAGCGGCCGTCAAAAACCGGGGGACAGTCGCCCATGCAAACGAATAACCCCCGAAACGGCGCAGCAGGAGCGACGACGTTCATGAGACCAGGCCAGATCGGTGCGCAGGCACGGCACACCAATGTCTTGAAAGGAGCCGCTCGCCTCGCGGCCGGCGCGATGTTCGCGGGCCTGCTGACGGCGGCCCCCGCGCTGGCGCAGACGAAGGAAGGCTCGTCCTATTCGGCGCCCGCGCAGATAGGCATGCTCGAGCCGGTGACGCCGATCGCCCGTGAAATGGCGTTCTTCCACAACGGAATCCTGCTCCCGATCATCACCATCATCACGCTGTTCGTGCTGGCGCTGCTGATCTACGTGGTGATCAAGTTCAACGCCGCCGCGAACCCGACGCCGTCGCGCACGACGCATCACGTCGGCCTCGAAGTGGCCTGGACGGTCGTGCCGCTGCTGATCCTGGTGGTGATCGCCTATCCGTCGTTCACCTTGCTGACCCGCCAGCTGACCATTCCGGAAGCCGACGTGACCATGAAGGTCACGGGCAAGCAGTGGTACTGGACCTATACCTATCCGAAGGAGCAGGCCGGCGGCTTCGAGTTCGACTCGAACCTGCTCGATCAGGCCAAGCTCGAACCCGGCAAGCTGCGTCTTCTCGACGTCGACAATGAAGCCGTCGTTCCGGTCGGCAAGACCATCCGCCTCCAGATCACCGCCGATGCGGTGGGGGTCATCCATTCGTTCGTGATCCCGGCCTTCGGCGTCCGCCTTGACGCAGTGCCGGGCCGGCTGAACGAAACCTGGTTCAAGGCCGAGCGTGAAGGCATGTACTACGGCCAGTGCTCCAAGCTCTGCGGCAAGGACCATGCCTACATGCCGATCGCGTTCCGCGTGGTGAGCCAGGAGCAGTATGAGGCCTGGCTGACGCAGGCGAAGGGCAAATACGCCTCGACGCCCAGCAGCGTGACCTTCGCGGACGCTTCCGCGACCCGGCAGTAATTCACAGGCCAGACTTCTCGCCATTCGATTTTTTCGAGGACCCCCGATGGCAACGACCGCAACGGACCATCACCACGACGCCCACCCGATTCCAAGCGGATGGCGGCGCTATCTTTATTCGACGAACCACAAGGACATCGGCACGCTCTACATCATCTTCGCGATCTTCGCGGGGATCATCGGCGGCGCGCTGTCGATCGCCATGCGGGCGGAACTCGCGGGCACGGGCATCGGTGTCTTCCCGGGCATTTCCAAGCTGCTGTCAGGCGACGGTTCGATCGACGCCGCGAAGAACATGTACAACGTGTTCATCACGGCGCACGGCGTCATCATGATCTTCTTCATGGTCATGCCGGCGCTGATCGGCGGGTTCGGCAACTGGTTCGTGCCGCTCATGATCGGCGCGCCCGACATGGCCTTCCCGCGCATGAACAACATCTCGTTCTGGCTTCTGCCGGCGTCGTTCCTGCTGGCCCTGATGTCGATGTTCGTCGAAGGCGCGCCCGGCGCGCAGGGCTTCGGCGGCGGCTGGGTGATGTATCCGCCGCTGTCGAGCAATACGGGGCATCCGGGTCCGGCGATGGATTTCGTCATCCTGTCGCTGCACGTCGCGGGCGCCTCGTCGATCCTGGGCGCGATCAACTTCATCACCACGATCTTCAACATGCGCGCTCCGGGCATGACGCTGCACAAGATGCCGCTGTTCGCCTGGTCGGTGCTGGTGACGGCGTTCCTGCTGGTGCTGTCGCTCCCGGTTCTCGCCGGCGCCATCACGATGCTGCTGACGGACCGCAATTTCGGCACGACCTTCTTCGATCCCGCCGGCGGCGGCGACCCGATCCTGTTCCAGCATCTGTTCTGGTTCTTCGGTCACCCGGAAGTCTACATCCTGATCCTGCCGGGCTTCGGCATCATCAGCCACATCGTCTCGACCTTCTCGCGCAAGCCCGTGTTCGGTTATCTCGGCATGGCCTACGCGATGGTGGCGATCGGCGTCGTGGGCTTCGTGGTCTGGGCGCATCACATGTACACGGTGGGCCTGTCGCTCAACACGCAGCGCTACTTCGTGTTCGCCACCATGGTGATCGCGGTGCCGACCGGCATCAAGATCTTCTCCTGGATCGCGACCATGTGGGGAGGCTCGATCTCCTTCCGCGTGCCGATGATCTGGGCGGTGGGCTTCATCTTCCTGTTCACGGTCGGCGGCGTCACCGGCGTGGTGCTGGCGAATGCGGGCATCGACCGTTACCTGCACGAGACCTATTACGTCGTGGCGCACTTCCACTACGTGCTGTCGCTCGGGGCCGTGTTCGCCTTATTCGCGGGCTTCTACTACTGGTTCCCGAAGATGTCGGGCTACATGTACAACGAGTTCCTCGGAAAGCTGCACTTCTGGATCATGTTCATCGGGGTGAACCTGACCTTCTTCCCGCAGCACTTCCTCGGCCTCGCGGGCATGCCGCGCCGCTACATCGACTACCCGGACGCCTATGCGCTCTGGAACCAGATTTCGTCCTACGGCTCCTATCTCTCGGGCGTCGGCGTGCTGGTGTTCCTCTATCTCGTCTTCGAGGCCTTCCAGAAGAAGCGTCTCGCCGGCGACAATCCGTGGGGTCCGGGCGCGACGACGCTGGAATGGACGCTGAGCTCGCCTCCGCCGTTCCACCAGTTCGAGACGCTGCCGAAGATCACCGGCTCCGACCACTAAGATCCTGCCTCCGGCGGCCGCCTCGCGCAGCCGCCGGAGCCTTCCTTCGAGCAGCGGGCCCGCGCCCCGCTGTTCCGACGAGGGCTCCGCAACCTCAAGGCCGACCGGGCGCGCCCGGCGCGGCGGACATTCGAAACGTCGCGTTCCCGAGGAACCGGCACGTCTGGTACGGCAGCAAAGCCGCGATGCGGCAAGGTGGTCGATGAGTTTCGTCAGCCAACACGATATTTCCGACGCGAATGCGCGGATCTCCGTCGCCGATCCCAAGGATTTCCTGGCGCTGCTCAAGCCGCGCGTGATGTCGCTGGTGATTTTCACCGCGCTGGCCGGCCTGCTGATCGCGCCGGGCCAGATGCATCCGTTCATCGCCTTCGTGTCGCTGCTGGCGATCGCGGTCGGGGCCGGCGCCTCGGGCGCGCTGAACATGTGGTACGACGCCGACATCGACGCCAAGATGAGCCGCACGCGCACGCGTCCGATTCCGGCGGGCCGCATCACCGCGCAGGAAGCGCTCGGCTTCGGGCTGACGCTGTCGGCTTTCTCGGTGGTGACGCTGGGCCTCGTGGCCAACTGGCTTGCGGCGGCGCTGCTAGCCTTCACGATCTTCTTCTACGCGGTCGTGTACACGATGTGGCTGAAGCGCTCGACGCCGCAGAACATCGTCATCGGCGGCGCGGCGGGCGCCCTGCCCCCGATGGTCGGCTATGCGGCCGCCGCCAATTCGATCAGCCTGTCGAGCGTCGTGCTCTTCGCCATCATCTTCATCTGGACGCCGCCGCACTTCTGGGCGCTGGCCCTGGTGAAGTCGGCCGATTACGCGCGCGCCGGCGTGCCCATGATGCCCAACGTCAAGGGCCCGTCGCACACGCGCCTGGAAATCCTGCTCTACACGATCCTGCTCGCGCCGCTCGGCGTCGTCCCGTCCTTCATGGGCTTCGCCTCGCCGGCCTATGGCGCGGTGGCGGTTCTGGGCGGGGCCGGCATGCTGTATTTCGCCGTCGAGGTCTACCGCCGCCGTGAGGGCGAGGTCGCCGACAAGGCCGCAAAGAAGCTGTTCGGCTTCTCGATCCTGTATCTCTTCGCCCTGTTCGCCGTGATCGTCGTCGAGAACAGCATTGCGCCCCTGGCGCGCCTGTTCGGACAGGGATGACCGGCATGAACGAACCCGCCAAGCGCGACCCGTCGGCAGCCGATCCCGGCATGATCCTGACGCCGGAGCAGGCCAAGAGCCGCCGCGCGCGCAACATCGCGATCGCGTGCTGCGTCGGCGTGCTCGTGCTGCTCTTCTACGCCATGACCATCGTCAAGCTCGGACCGGGCATTCTGGAAAGGCCACTTTGAAATGAGCGCGGATCGTGACGCTTCTGCCGCTGTCGAACGCCGCAACCGCAGGGTCGCGGGCGTCGTCGTGTCGGTCGTGGTCGGGATGGCGGGCATGTCCTACGCGGCCGTGCCGCTCTACGACATGTTCTGCCGCGCCACCGGCTATGGCGGCACGCCGCAGATCGCCGACAAGGAAACCGAGAAGCGCGGCGAGCGGACCATGACGGTCCGGTTCGACGCCAATGTCTCGTCGGACCTGCCGTGGAGCTTCGAGCCGGACGTCGATTCCATCCGGCTGCGCACCGGAGAGACGGCGACGATCTTCTACAAGGTCCGCAACAAGTCGCAGCGGTCGACGACCGGCATTGCGTCCTACAATGTCGCGCCCGACCAGACCGGCATGTTCTTCAACAAGATCTCCTGCTTCTGCTTCACCGAGCAGACGCTTGGGCCGGGCGAGACGATGGAAATGCCCGTCGTCTTCTACCTCGACCCGGAACTCGAGAAAAACGACGTGATGAAACATGTGCAGAGCGTCACGCTCTCGTACACGTTCTACGCGGCGAAGACCCCGGTGGCCTCGGCCGGCGCGAAGCCCGCGCTCTGAGGCATCAGCTGCCGCCTTGACGCCCAGCCTTGAACAGGGCAAAGGGCGGATGAATGTGGAACACGGCGACCCCCGCGGTCGCCTCAAAAGACGTCAATCAAGGGAAGCTGTCATGGCCGACGCCCACGCCAAACCGAACCACGATTACCATCTCGTCGATCCGAGCCCGTGGCCCCTGGCGGGCTCCATCGCGGCGTTCGTGACCGCCGTCGGGGCGATCATGTGGATGAAGAGCATGGCGCTGTTCGGCCTCAAGATCGGGCCGTACATGTTCGGCGCGGGCTTCCTCGGCATCCTCTACGTGATGGCCGCCTGGTGGACCGACGTGGTCAAGGAAGCCGAGCACGGCGGCTACCACACCCGCGTGGTGCAGATCAGCCACCGCTACGGCATGATCCTGTTCATCGCCTCCGAAGTGATGTTCTTCGTGGCCTGGTTCTGGGCCTTTTTCGACGCCAGCCTGTTCCCGGCCGATTCGCATCAATATGCGCGCACCGAGTTCATGGGCGGCGTCTGGCCCCCGAAGGGCACGGAAGTGTTCGACCCGTGGCACCTGCCCCTGCTCAACACCCTGATCCTGCTGACCTCCGGCACGACCGTCACCTGGGCGCATCACGCCCTGCTCCATGGCGACCGCGACGGCGTCAAGAAGGGCCTGCTGCTGACCGTGCTTCTGGGCGCGCTGTTCTCCTTCGTGCAGGTCTATGAGTACAGCCACGCGGCCTTCGGGTTCAAAGGCTCGATCTATGGCGCGACGTTCTACATGGCGACCGGCTTCCACGGCTTCCATGTGTTCATCGGCACGATCTTCCTGCTCGTCTGCCTGCTGCGCGTCATGGCCGGCCATTTCACCACCAAGCAGCATCTCGGCTTCGAATTCGCCGCCTGGTACTGGCACTTCGTGGACGTGGTCTGGCTGTTCCTGTTCGCCGCCATCTACGTCTGGGGCGGCAGCGGCGGCGTGGTGGCGGGCGGCCACTGACCGCAGCCTGCGCCGCACGGGATAGAGATTTGACAGGGGCGGCTTCGTGCCGCCCCTTCTGCATCAGGGCGGCGCCTGTCTCGCCGCATCTCTCGGGCCGAGAGGACCGCGCCATGTCGCACCACGACGATCTGTATCCGCCACAATCGCCCTACCACACGGGCATGCGGGGATTGTGCCCCCGATGCGGACAGGGACGCTTGTTCACCGGCTTCATCAATGTCGCGCCGAAATGCGAAGTCTGCGGGCTGGATTTCGCCTTCGCGGATGCGGGCGACGGGCCGGCGGTCTTCGTGACGCTGCTGGCGGGGTTTGTGGTGATGGGCCTCGCGCTCTGGACGGTGGTCGTCTACGAGCCGCCGATGTGGCTGTTCATGCTGATCTTCCTGCCGCTCGCCCTGTTCGTCTCGCTGGGCATGCTGCGGCCCCTCAAGGGTCTGCTGGTTTCGCTGCAATATCGCAACAAGGCCGAACAAGGCCGCCTGTCGGAGTAAGCGCGCGCATGAACGCCGCCGAAAGCGTATCCGGGACGTCCTCGAAACGCGGCCTCGTGGTCGCCTGCGCGCTGGCGTTTGCGGCCTTTGCGACGCTGGCGTCGCTCGGCCTGTGGCAGATGCAGCGGCTCGCCTGGAAGGAAGGGCTGATCGCCCAGATCGAGGCGCGCAGCCACGCCGAGCCGACGGAGCTTCCGCCGCGCGCCCAATGGGCGGCGCTCGACCCGGAGCAGTATGAATATCGGCGTGTCCGGGCGACGGGCCGCTTCGAACATGAGCGCGAGGTGCAGATCTTTCGCGCGTCCGGCCCCAACGCCGGCCTGTCCCAGCCGGGCTATCTCGTGGTCACGCCGCTGCGGCTTGCCGACGGCGCGCATGTTCTGGTCACGCGCGGCTTCGTGCCCGAGGCCAACAGAGACCCGGCCACGCGCCCGGCCGGACAGATCCCCGGCGAAGTGACGATCGTGGGCCTGATGCGGGGCCCCGAAAGCCGCAACGCCTTCACGCCCGCTGACGATCCCGCCCGCAACGCCTGGTTCACGCGCGACCCGGCGCTGATCGCCGGCAGCCTCGGGCTGGCGGACGCCGCGCCCTTTTCGATCGACGCCGACGCCACGCCGGTTCCGGGCGGCCTGCCGCGCGACGGAGCCACCGTGGTGGCGATCAAGAACGACCATCTGTCCTATGCGCTGACCTGGTTCGGCCTGGCGGCCACGCTCGTGGCGGTTTTCGGCCTCGTGATGCTGAAGCGCCTGCGCGGGCGTTGAGGCGCGCTGCCACGCACCGGAATTTGTGCTAGGGAACGCCAAAGGGGCGCCGACGCGCCGACCGCCGAGCCAGTACAGGACCCGACGTGAACTATATTTCAACCCGTGGCGAAGCTCCCGTTCTCTCGTTCACCGAGGCCCTGCTGGCCGGACTGGCGCGGGATGGCGGGCTGTACGTCCCCAAGGAATTCCCGCAGCTGTCCGACGCCGAGATCGCAGGATTCGCCGGCGTCTCCTATGCGGAAGTGGCCGAGTCGGTCATCGCGCCGTTCACCGGGGCGGAGATCGGCGCGCACGACTTCACCCGCATGGTGCATGAGTCCTACGCGACCTTCCGGCATGCCGCCGTGACGCCGCTGACGCAGATCGGCGACAATCTTTTCGTGCTCGAGCTTTTCCACGGCCCCACGCTCGCCTTCAAGGACGTGGCGATGCAATTGCTCGGGCGCATGATGGACCATGTGCTCAAGGAGCGCGGGCAGCGCGCCACCATCGTGGGCGCCACATCGGGCGACACGGGCGCGGCCGCCATCGAGGCTTTTCGCGGACTCGAGCAGGTCGACGTCTTCATCATGTATCCGCACAACCGCGTGTCGGATGTGCAGCGACGCCAGATGACGACGTGCAAGGATGACAACATTCACACGATCGCGCTCGAAGGCACGTTCGACGATTGCCAGTCGATCCTGAAAGGCCTGTTCAACAATCTCCCGTTCCGCGATTCGATCGGCCTGTCGGGCGTGAACTCGATCAACTGGGCGCGCGTCGTCGCGCAGGTGGTCTATTATTTCACCAGCGCGGTCGTGCTTGGCGCGCCGCACCGGAAGATTTCCTACACGGTGCCGACGGGCAATTTCGGCGACATTCTCGCGGGCTTCATCGCCAAGCGGATGGGCCTGCCGATCGAGCGGCTCGTCATCGCCACCAATGAGAACGACATTCTGGCGCGCACGCTGGATGAAGGCGTCTACGAGGTCCGAGGCGTGCATGCGACGCAATCTCCCTCGATGGACATTCAGGTGTCGTCGAATTTCGAGCGACTGCTGTTCGACGCCTGCGGGCATGACGCGAGCGTCGTGCGCGGGCTCATGTCGAGCCTGTCGCAATCGGGCCGCTTTGAAATCCCGCACGGCGCGCTGACGAAAATCCGCTCGGAATTCGACGCCTATCGCACGGGCGAGACCGGCACCGCCAAGGAAATGGCGCGCGTCTACAAGGAATGCGGGATGCTGATCGACCCGCATACGGCGGTGGCGGTGCATGCGGCCCGCAAGGCGCTGTCGCATGATCCGGCGACCCCGATGGTGGCGCTGGCGACGGCGCATCCGGCGAAATTCGGCGACGCCGTCAAGAAGGCCACGGGGATCAGCGCGCCCCTGCCGGCGCATCTCGCGGACCTGATGGACAAGCCCGAACATTTCACGGTGCTGCCCAACGACCAGGGCGCCATCGAGGCCTTCATCCGCAAGACCGCACGAGCCGCGCGTTGAGGCGACTTGCCCGGAGGCCAAGGACATGACGGTCGAAATCACCACGCTGCCGTCCGGGTTGCGGATCATCACCGATTCGATGCGCGATCTCGAGACCGCGTCGATCGGCGTCTGGGTCGGGGCGGGTTCTCGGGATGAAATGGAAAGCGAACACGGGCTTTCCCACCTGCTCGAACATATGGCCTTCAAGGGCACGAAGCGGCGGTCGGCCAAAGCCATTGCGGAGGAAATCGAAAGCGTGGGAGGCGACCTGAACGCCGCCACCAGCACCGAAAACACCGCCTATTACGCGCGCGTACTGGCGGACGACACGGGGCTGGCGCTGGATATTTTCGCCGACATCCTGACCGACAGCGTGTTCGACGCGCAGGAACTCGAACGCGAGAAAAGCGTCATCCTGCAGGAGATCGGGGCTGTCGAGGATACGCCGGACGATCTCGTGTTCGACCTGTTCAACGCGGCCGCCTATCCGGGCCAGCCGATCGGCCGCACGATATTGGGAACGCCGGAGCGCGTGTCGAGCTTCGATCGTTCGGCCATCGAGACCTATCTGGGCCGCCATTACGCGGCGCCCGTTTCCATCATTGCGGCGGCGGGCGCGGTCGACCATCAGCGCATCGTCAATGAAGCGGGCGAACGTTTCGGCGCGCTGGCGCCACAGCAGAAGAGTCGCCCCTCGCCGGCGCTGTATATCGGCGGCGAGAGCATCCAGAAGCGCCGGCTCGAACAGACCCATGTCGTGGTGGGATTCGAGGGCCGCTCGTTTCACGACGAGGAGGAATTCGCCCTGCATGTCTTCGCCTATGCGGTGGGCGAAGGCATGTCGTCGCGCCTGTTTCAGGAGGTTCGCGAAGAGCGCGGCCTGGCCTATTCGATCTATTCCTTCCACTGGCCGTTCCTCGATACGGGCGTCTTCGGCTTCTATGCGGCAACGGCGCCCAGCGACGTGCGCGACCTGATGCCGGTGGCGCTTGACTGCATGTCGGCCGCAACGGAAGACCTGACGACCGCCGAAGTCGACCGCGCCAAGGCGCAGATGAAAGTCTCGCTGCTGACCGCGCTCGAATCATCGAGCGCCCGGGCCGAGCAGATCGCCCGCCAGCACATGGCCTATGGCCGCGTCTTGCAGCGCGACGAAATGATCGGCAGGATCGACGGGCTGACGCTGGAACAAGTGCGTCGCGCGGGCGCGCGTTCGCTTCGCTCGGCGCCGACGGTGGCGGCGATCGGCGATGTCTCGAAGGTCATGACGCAGGCGAAAGTCGCCGCGCGTCTCGCATAGGCGCAGGAAACCAATGGCGCTGTTTCGACTCGGAGGCTCGTCCGAACCTGCTCACGCCATCAGGGGCGAGGGCGTCTATCTGCGTCCGCTCGAATCACGCGACTACGCCGAATGGGCGGCTCTGCGCGAATGCAGCCGGAACTTCCTGTCGCCATGGGAGCCGACCTGGCCGGCCGACGACCTGACCCGGGGCGCCTATCGGCGGCGAATCCGCCGCCATTCCGAGGAAATCGACCGCGACGAGGCCTACCCGTTCCTGATCTTCCGGGATGGCGACGGCGCCATGGTGGGAGGCCTCACGCTCGGCCAGGTGCGGCGCGGAGTCTCGCAAACGGTGACGCTGGGTTACTGGATGGGCGAGCCTTACGCCGGCAAGGGCTATATGTCGCGCGCCGTGCGGGCGGCGGCCTCCTACGCCTTCGCCAATCTGCGATTTCACCGCATCGAGGCGGCCTGCCTGCCGCACAACGACCCGTCGATCCGCCTGCTGGAGCGCAACGGGTTCCAGCATGAAGGGCTGGCGCGTTCATACCTGCGGATCAACGGAATCTGGCAGGATCACCTTCTGTTCGCCCGGCTCGATTCCGATCCGGCTCCGTTGCGGACCTCGCTTCCGTTCAGATGATGAGGACGACCGTGGAGCCACGCTTGCCCTGCGTTCATCCAAGCTTTACCAATCAAACTTCCGACATGGTCGAAGTCCACGGGTTTTGTCCGACTGATCCGATTGGCATGGGCGGCCACCCGCTCCATTTTGAACAGGGTATCGTGCGGCGGCTCCCCAAGATTTTCCTCGTCCTATTCACGCTCCTCTGCGGCATGCAATCCGCCGCGGCGATCGAGTCCGTGCGCGTGCCGCTGGACGCCCGCGCGATCGATCTGACTTTGGCGGTCGAGCGCTACTCGGCGCAGGGCGACCGCCTGCAGGTTTCGACGGCGCCGGGCTCCGACGGCATCGTGCGCCGCATCGAAGTCAGCGCGCGCGAGACCGGCACGCAGCCGGCCTGGATCGTGTTCGCGCTGACCAACGACACCGACGAGCAGCTCGAGCGCCTGATCGTGGCGCCGCATTTCCGGCTCGTCGGCTCGGGCGTGATCTGGCCGGATCTCGGCGCGTCGCGCGTGTCGGCCATTACGGCGAGCCAGGGTTTTCCACCGGAGCGTGAGGAAAGCGCCGACGCCGACGTGTTCCGCCTGACTCTCGACCCGGGCACCACCGTCACCTATGTGGCCGAGCTGCGGACGCCGAACCTGCCGCAGGTCTATCTGTGGGAGCCCGACGCCTACAAGGACAAGGTCACGAGCCTGACGCTCTACAAGGGGCTGATCATCGGGATTTCGGGCCTGCTGGCGCTGTTCCTCACCATCGTGTTCGTGGTCAAGGGCGCGGTCATCTTTCCGGCGGCGGCGGCGCTCGCCTGGGCGGTGCTGGCCTATGTGTGCATCGACTTCGGCTTCTGGAACAAGCTGTTCGACATCGGCAGCGACGCCGACCGCATCTGGCGCGCGGGCGCCGAAACGATTCTCGCCGCGACCCTGCTGGTGTTCCTGTTCGCCTATCTCAATCTCAGCCGCTGGCACGTGCGCGCCTCGCATGTGGCGGCCGTCTGGCTGATCTTCCTGGCGGCGCTCGTGGGGCTTGCGGTCTATGACGCGCCGGTGGCGGCGGGCGTCGCTCGCATATCGCTCGCCACGATCGCGGCGGTGGGCTTCATCCTCGTGCTCTACCTGTCGACGCACGGCTATGACCGCGCCGTCATGCTGATCCCGACATGGTTCCTGCTGCTCGTCTGGGTTGCGGCTGCGGGCTTCACAGTGACGGGAACGCTGACCAACGATCTCGTTTCGCCGGCGCTGATCGGCGGGCTCGTGCTGATCGTCATGCTGATCGGGTTCACGGTCATGCAGAACGCCTTTGCGGGCGGCGGCCTCGCGCACGGGCTCGTTTCGGATTCCGAGCGGCGGGCGCTGGCGCTGACGGGGGCGGGCGACATCATCTTCGACTGGGACGTGGCGTCGGACCGCATCTATGTGAGCCCCGAAGCGGAGCAGCACCTGGGCGTCAAGCGCGGCGTGCTGGAAGGCCCCGCCTCCGCCTGGCTCGACATTCTCCACGCGTTCGATCGCGACCGCTACACGGCCTGCCTCGACACCGTGCTGGAGCAGAGACGCGGGCGCGTGTCGCTCGACTTCCGGCTGCGCGCCGCCGACGGGCATTACGTCTGGTTCCTGCTGAAGGCGCGGCCCGTGGTCGGCGCCGACGGCGAAGTGGTGCGGGTGATCGGCACGCTGTCGGACGTGACGGAAAGCAAGACCGCGGAGGAGCGGCTGCTGCATGACGCCGTCCATGACAATCTGACCGGCCTGCCGAATCGCGAATTGTTCTTCGGACGGCTCGATGGCGCGCTCGCCAATGCGCGGGTCGATTCGCACCTGCACCCGACCGTCATCTGCATCGATCTCGACCGGTTCCGGCAGATCAACGATGCGGTGGGGCTGTCGGCCGGCGATTCGATCCTGCTGACCGTGTCGCGCCGCCTCAGCCGGCTGATCAAGGAACAGGATCTGCTGTCGCGCACGACGAGCGACCAGTTCGCTATCATCCTCCTGTCGGAAATGCGTCACGACCAGATCGTCGCGCTGGCCGACAAGATCCGCCGCACGATCTCGACGCCGGTGAGTTTCGGCGACCGGGAAGTGGCGCTGACCGGTTCGATCGGCATCGCGCTTTACGACGCGCAATTGCATCCCAAGCGCGACGACATGCTCAAGGACGCCGAAATCGCGATGGCGCATGCCAAGAAGCTCGGCGGCAACCGCACCGAAGTGTTCCGGCCCGGCATGCGCTCGCAGCGCTCCGACCGGCTGTCGCTCGAGGCGGACCTGCGCCGTGCGCTCGACCGCGGCGAAATGAAGGTTTTCTTCCAGCCGGTCGTGCGTCTCGAAGACCGCACCATCGCGGGGTTCGAAACGCTGCTGCGCTGGGATCATCCGCGCCTCGGGCGCCTCAACCCGACGGATTTCGTGCCGATCGCGGAAGAGACCGGCGTCATCGTCGATCTTGGGATTTTTGCGCTCGAACGCGCGGCGCGCGAATTGTCCGCATGGCAGCATGCGCTCGACGTCGACCCGCCGATTTTCTGCAGCGTCAACATCTCGTCACGGCAATTGCTGCGGCACGACCTGCTGCATGACGTGAAATCTGTTCTGACGCGCTCGAGCGTCATCCGGGGCACGCTGAAGCTGGAAGTCGCCGAAGCGCTGGTGATGGAAAATCCCGAATATGCCGCGCAGATGCTGGAGCGCATCCACGACCTCGGCGCCGGCCTGTCGCTCGACGATTTCGGCGCCGGCTCGTCGTCGCTGTCCTATCTGCAGCGCTTCCCGTTCGATACGATCAAGATCGACAAGAGCTTCGTGAAACAGAACGGCAAGGGTTCGCGCCCGGTCATCCTGCGCTCGATCATCGGGCTTGCGCATGATCTCGGCATCGAGGTGATCGCGGAAGGCGCCGAGACGGAGAGCGACGCCATCGAACTGTCCCAGATGGGTTGCGAATTCGCGCAGGGCTATGCGTTCGGCCATCCGATCACCGCCATCGAGGCGCGGCGTCTCGTGGGCGCGGCGACCGAGGCGGCCTGAGCGTCGAAATCCCGTCAGGCGTGCCCGGCTTCGGCCGACAGCATGGCGGGGTCGATGCCGATGGTGCGAAGCGCACGCGAATATTTGTTTTCGAAATCGGTATCGAACAGCAGGCCCGGATCCGCCGGAAGATTGAGCCAGCCGTTCTGCTGGATCTCTTCCTCGAGCTGACCGGGCGACCATCCGGCATAGCCCAGCGCCAGCACGGCGCGGTCGGGACCGTCGCCCTTGGCGATGGCGCGAAGGATGTCGACCGTGGCGGTCAGCGAGACGCCGTCGTCGATCGGCAGGGTCGAATTGTCGATGTAGAAATCCGCCGAATGGAGCACGAAGCCACGGCCGGTCTCCACCGGGCCGCCCTTCAGCACCTGGATGCTTTCGGCGCGTGACGGCAGGCGGATCGCCTCGTCGGGGGCGATCACCTCCAGCTGCACCAGGAGCTCGGGAAACTTGATCTTTCGCGCGCGTTGGTTGACCACGATGCCCATGGCGCCATCCTGCGAATGGGCGCAGACATAGATGACGGACCGGGCGAAGCGCGCATCCACCATGCCGGGCATGGCGACGAGCAATTGTCCGTCGAGATATCCCTCGTCGCGATCCGGCGCCTTGATCGGTTCGGTTGTCATGCCAAGCATGCTACGCGTTCACCTTGCCTTGAACAAGAAAGGGGCACGGGCCGTGGTCTCACAGCATCGTGTGTGGCGGTTCAACCGGCCCATGGCCAGAAATGTTCCATGATCAGCAACCAGGCATTTTCTCTCGCCATCTGCGCAGTCGTGCATTCATCGGCTTTGTTTTTCAGCATTTCAGCCCAGGCGGGACCGGCTGAAACCGCCTGGATGCCGGGCGCTCTCTCCAAGGCGCGGCTCGTCGCCGCAGGGGGGCTCGACGCCGGCGCGACGCCGAAGGCCTACAGGCTGGGGCTGGACATCGGCCTGACGGGACAGGCTCATACCTATTGGAGGATGCCGGGGGACGCCGGCGTTCCGCCGACTCTTTCCTTCACGGGATCCCGCAACCTGAAGTCGGCGCAGCTGGCCTTCCCGGCTCCCCTGCGCCTCGATGAAGCCGGGCTCCAGATCTTCGGCTATACGGGCGGCGTGCTGCTGCCCCTCACGGTCGTGCCGGAAAATCC
>JAIEQX010000064.1 GCA_019747375.1 Beijerinckiaceae bacterium
CGGCACGTTTTCGTCCAACGGCACGGTCTATCTCGTCAATCCCAACGGCATCGTCGTCACTCCGACGGGGGCGGTGAAGATCGACCGCGGGTTCGTGGGCTCGTCGCTGGATATTTCCAACGCGGATTACAAGGCGGGGCGACTGACCTTCGCGGGGAAGGGCGCCTCGGGCGCAATCGACAATCAGGGCTCCATCCAGACCAAGAGCGGCGGCTACGCCGCGCTGATCGGCGGCTCGGTCGAAAACACCGGGACGATCGCCGTCAGCCTTGGTCGTGTCGGGCTCGGCGCCGGCGAGCGGGCGACGCTGGATCTGACGCGCGACGGTTTCCTGCAGGTCGCCATGCCGACGCAGGCGCCCGGGACGAAGGCGCTGATCGAGCAGAGCGGCAAGATCCTCGCGCCGGGAAGCCAGGTCATTCTGACTGCGGCCGCGGCGCGGGACGCCGCCCGCCAGGCGGTCAACATGTCGGGTTTGATCGAAGCCAAAACGGCTTCGGGGAAAGTCGGGTCCATTGTCCTGGCCGGCGACGATGGCGAAGTGCTGGTCGGGGGAAGATTGATCGCGGGATCCCGCACGGCGGCGGCCGCCAAGGCGAGGGATGAGCGCGCGATCGCCGCGGAGCGCCCCGTCACGCGCTGGCGCCGGTCCGGCTCGTCGGCCAAGGCGTCCGCCAAGACGACAGCCGGGGGCTCCATCGTCATCACCGGCCGGGCGATCCGGCTCGCCGGCGCCTCCCTTGACGCGTCATCGGCGGGCGCGGGCGGCACGATCAGGATCGGCGGCGACTATCAGGGCGGCGGAACCCTGCAACGGTCGGAATCGACGACGATCGACGCAGCCACGACGATCCGCGCCGATGCGACCAGCAAGGGCAATGGCGGCAATATCGTCGTCTGGTCTGATGGCGCGACGCGGTTCGAGGGCCTCATCTCGGCCGTCGGCGGGCCGAACGGCGGAAACGGCGGGTCGGTGGAAGTCTCCGGCAAGGAGACCTTGACCTATCTCGGAGTCGCGGACCTTTCGGCCGCGAAAGGGCAACTCGGGACGCTGCTTCTCGACCCCCATAACATCGTGATCGCGGACGCGGGTTCGACCGGAAGCAGCACGTCCGACGAGAGCTATCTGACCGTGCAGAAACTGCAGGAGCAGCTGAGCCTCGCCAATGTCAGGATCCTGACCAATGCTCCGGAGGGCGGAGGCGGCGGCGCCATCACGGTCGCGGCGCCGCTTGGCTGGACGAGCGGCGGTCGTCTCTCGCTGGAGGCGGCCAGCCGCGTGTCCCTGAAGGCGGTCGTCTCCCCGGGAACGCCCGGAGGGTTTTCGACAGCCAATGGAGTCGACACGCTCGTCGAGGCGGACAGGGCCGCCATGCCCCCGCGCGCCGCCGTGTCGTTCGTCAGTCCCCGGATCGCGCTTTTCACGCTCGAGCCGACCATGCCGGCGCTGCTGACGCCGGTCGAGGAAGTTCGTTTCGATCCGTCGTGGCTGATCCCCGAGGCGACGGGTTTTGCGGCGTCATCCTCCTTCGAGCGCACGTCAGCGCCTGCCGGCGCCCGGATGGCGCAGAACGACGCCGCCGCCGATCGGCGCGAAGGCGAGATGCTGATCAACGCGTCCCCCCAAAACATCCTCAATCTGCTTCGCTACCTCGATTACATTCCGTCCGGGCCGGCCGCCCATAAGGCGCCGGATGCGCGGGCGGCGACTGGCGGACCGACGAGCAAGGATGCCCGGGCGAAGCCGTCCGGCGCGGCGGAGCCCTATGGGGCGCTCGTCCCCCTTCGACGCGAATTCGTGCGGTCGCCCGCGCCCGCGCCCGCGGTTTCGGAAAACGCCGTGACCTTCCTCGAAAGCCGCATCGATGCGCGCGCAGAGGCTCAAGGGGCAATGCTGCGCACCGCGTTCTCCCTGCAGGGCGTCACGACATGGGCCGTCTCGGCGGATGGATCAGGCGCGCAAAGCGCGGCCGTCGCTCCGGCCACGCGTTTCGCCCTGCTTCCGGCGCAGTCGCCGGCGGCCGAACCGACGGTTCCGCGGTCGGGATCCCTGCTGGGACCGTGGCTCGCGGCTGCGTTCTCCGAGGCGCCGCCGGACGCCGGACTCTTCCGTCTGGCGGAGAGCGGCGTTGCCGCCGATGCGTCTGCGCTTCGGGCTTCGGCGTCCGGCGCTCGTATCACCCGCGCCGCCGCAGGCCCCGTCGCGCCTGTGGAGTGCTTCGGCGCCGCCTCGCTTTGTCAGGTCGACTGACGGTGGCCGGCCGCGTGACCTTCGTGGCGATTGCCGCCGGGCTCGGCGCGCTCGGCGCCGCGATGGCGATGGATCCGCCGCCGACGTCGCAACGGCCGGGGGAAGCGCGCACGCCCGCGGCATCATCGGCGCCGGCGTCGAAACGTGAGTCCGCGCTGCCGAACGGGGCCTCGTCGCTGCAGGAAACCTACGGCGACTGGCAGGTCGCGTGTCTTGCGCAGGCCGGCGACAAACGATGCGGCGCCCTGCAGGAGCAGACGAATGCGCAGACCCGACAGCGCATTTTCGCCATGGAAGCGGCGCCCATCGGGGATCGCATCGAGGGGGTGCTCGTCATGTCGTTCGGTCTCGCCCTCGACCAGGGCGTGACCCTTCAGATCGACGATTTCCCGCCACGTCCGGCGCTGAAGTTTCGCACCTGTGTGGCGGGCGGATGCCTGGTTCCGGTGGCTTTCGACGCCAACCAGTCGGCTTTGCTCAAGGGCGCGAAGGTCCTGAAGGCGAAAGTCACCGTCGATGGCGGCGGCGAGATGGAATTTTCTCTTTCGCTCAACGGGCTGGCGACCGCGCTTGAGCGCGTGGCGGCGCTGCGCTAGCGGCCGAATGCCAGAATGCGCGCGGCCAGCGCCTCGCCGCTGTCGAACGCCGCTTCCACGCGCGGGCCGAGGCACCAGTCGCCGCAGGCGCCGAGCCCTGAGTCCTCGTCGAACAGGAACGGCGCGCCCGCGGGCGTCTCGACCAGCGCGAAACGCCACCGATGCGCGCTCGCATAATCGGGGCGGTCGCGCACGCCCGTCAGTTCGGTGAAATGCGCGAGCAGGCGCTCGCCCGCCTCTTCGGGCGTCAGTTCGAGATGCTGGCGCGACCAGTCCGGCGAGGCGTGGACCACGAGCGTTTCGGGCTGCGGCGCGCGGCCGAGCTTGCTGGCGTTGCGGGCGATCCAGGAGATCGCGCCGCGCTCGTGCTTCGCATGGTCGGGCAGGCCGGTCGGTTGCGCAAAGGCCAGCAGCAGGGCCCAGCAGGGCGCATAGACGGCGCGCTCCATCGCCTCGAAGGCGACATCGGCGGAAGCTGCGAGCGGCAGGGCCTGCGGCGCCGGGACCGCCAGGACGACATGCGCGAAGGCGCCGTTGCCGGGCGTCGCCACGGGGCCGTCCTTGTCGAGGATCGTCCAGCCGTCGGGCGCGCGATGCAGGTCCGACACCTGGCAGGACGTGACGACGTCGAGACCCTGCGCAAGCGCGCGGGCAGGGGCGGTCATGCCGGGCGCGCCCACATGGGCGCCCTCGAACCAGTCCGCCGCATGGCCCTGCGCGCGCCAGCCATCGACGACCGCGCGGAAAGCCGCGCCCTTGGCGGTGAAATATTGCGCGCCATGATCGAACGCCATGGCGTCGACGCGGCGCGTCGCCATGCGTCCGCCAAGGCCCCGGCTCTTGTCGAAAATCGTGACGGCCTGGCCGGCGTCCGCCAGCTTGCGCCCGGCCGCGAGCCCCGCCATTCCGGCCCCGATGATCGCAATCGCCATAATGTCCCCGCTCGCCTGATTTGCGTCGCCTTGTGTACGCAGCGCCGACGCGTGTGGACCTGACCGCGCCGCATCTGTTCACGGCCGGGAGGGCGCCGTATCATTTCCGCGAGACGGCGGAACAGCCGCGCCACAAGGGGAGGACGACCGGATGATCCATACGCGCCGCCAATTCGCAAGCCGGGCTCTCGCCTGCGCAGCCACGCTGATGCTGACGGGCGCGGCCGGGGCGCGGGCCGACGCCCTGTCCGACTTCTACGCCGGCAAGACCATGACGATCATCGTGGGTGCGGATGTGGGCGGCGGCTATGATGCGCAGGCGCGGTTGATGTCGCGCCACATCGGGCGTTTCATTCCCGGCAATCCGACCGTCATCGTGCAGAACATGCCGGGCGCGGGCAGCCTGCTGGCCGCCAACCACCTCTACAATGTCGCGGCGAAGGACGGCACCGTCTTCGGACTCGTGCAGCGCGGCGTGCTGTCGTCGCGCTTCACCAATCCG
The DNA here is from genome assembly GCA_019747375.1 of Beijerinckiaceae bacterium. Taxonomy (GTDB): domain Bacteria; phylum Pseudomonadota; class Alphaproteobacteria; order Rhizobiales; family Beijerinckiaceae; genus Terripilifer. The sequence continues at coordinate 4,282 of JAIEQX010000064.1, forward strand.
GCGGGCGCGCGTTTCGATCTCGCGAAATTCAACTGGGTGGGCAATCTGTCGAAGGAAACGGCGGTGACGCTCGCCTGGCACACGACGTCCTTCCAGACGATCGAAGACGTGATGAAGAAGGAGATGGCGGTGGGCGGCACCGGCCCGACCATCGACACGGAGACGACGCCCCGGCTCCTGAATGCGTTGATCGGAACGAAGTTCAAGGTCGTGTCCGGCTATCCCGGCACCACCGACGCCGCGCTGGCGATGGAACGCGGCGAACTGGACGGCATGGGCGACTGGTCATGGTCGAACGTGAAGACGCGGCGCCCCGATTATCTGCGCGACAAGAAGGTGCGCGTGCTGCTGCAGGTGGCGATGGAAAAACTGCCGGACCTGCAGAATGTGCCTCTGGCGCTGGATTATGTGAAGGACGAGAAGGACCGCAAGGTGATGGAGCTTTTCCTCGCCCAGAAATCGGCGGCGCGTCCCGTCGTGGCGCCGCCGCAGGTTCCGGCCGACCGCATGGCGGCGATCCGCGCGGCCTTCGACAAGATGATCGTCGATCCGGCTTTTCTGAAGGATGCGTCGAGCCAGAAGCTCGAACTCGATCCGACGCCGGCCGCCGACATCGAAAAGGTGATCGCGCTGTTCGCGACGACCAGCGACGAGATCGGCCAAAGGCTGAAGGACGCCATCGACCCGAAGAAATGAGCCGCGTTCAGGCGGTTTCGATCTCCTCGCTCAGGATCAGCCACTCGTCTTCCAGCTTCAGCACCGCGCGTTCGAGGTCGGCGCGTTGCTGGGCGAGCTGCTGCGCCTTGGCGGGGTCGCGCGTGAAGGCGTCGGGGGCCGCCAGCGCCTTGTCGATACGCTCCATCAGGTCGCGGAAGTTGCGCATCCGGTCGTCGATGGCGTCGAGCTTCTTCTTGGCGTCCTTGCGGGAGATCCTAGCCTCGGGCGCGCGGGCCTCGGGCTTCGGCTCGCTCCTGCGGTCTTCCTTCGCCTGCCGTTTGGCGGCGTTCTTTTCGGCGTTGTCGCCGTCCAACACGAAGCGGCGATAATCGTCCATGTCGCCGTCGAAATCCGTCACCGTGCCGTTGGCGACCAGCCAGAGGCGGTCGGCGCAGGCTTCCAGCAGATAGCGATCATGCGAGACGAGGATGACCGCGCCCTCATATTCGTTGATGGCCTCGATCAGGGCGGCGCGGCTGTCGATGTCGAGATGGTTTGTCGGCTCGTCCATGATCAGAAGATGCGGCCCCGCGAAGGTCGCCAGGCCCATCAGCAGGCGCGCCTTTTCGCCGCCCGACAATTCGGTGACGCGCGTTTCGGACTTCACGTTCGGAAAGCCCATCTGGGCGCAGCGGGCGCGGATCTTGGCTTCGGTCGAATCCGGCATCAGAGGCGCGACATGCGTGTAGGGCGTGCCCTTCGGATCGAGATCGTCGATCTGGTGCTGCGCGAAAAATCCGACATTGAGCTTGGATGAGCGGCGCAGCGAGCCGGTCATCACGTCCAGCCGGTTGCCCACGAGCTTGGCGAAGGTCGACTTGCCGTTGCCGTTGGAGCCGAGGAGGCCGATGCGGTCGTCGTTCGAGATGTTGAGCGACAGGCGGCTCAGGATCGTCTTGCCGTCATAGCCCGTGCTGACGCCGTCCATCGCGATGATGGGCGGCGACAGAGGCTTGGCGGGCGAGGGGATGTGGAACGGCTGCACGTCGTTTTCGATGATGGCCGAGACCGGCTCCATCCTGGCCAGCATCTTGATGCGCGATTGCGCCTGCCGGGCCTTGGTGGCCTTGGCGCGGAAGCGGTCGACGAATTCCTGCAAATGCTTGCGCTGGTCGTCCTGCTTCTTCTTGTGCTTCAGCTGGATCGCCATGGCCTCGCGGCGCTGCTTTTCGAAGCTGGAATAATTGCCCTTCCAGAGCGTCAGTTTGGCCGCGTCGAGATGCAGGATGTGGTCGCAGACGGCGTCTAGCAGGTCGCGATCATGGCTGATGACCACGATGGTGGCGGGGTATGTGGCCAGATATTCGATGAGCCACAACGTGCCTTCGAGATCGAGATAGTTGGTCGGCTCGTCGAGCAGCAGCAGGTCGGGATTCGAGAACAGCACGGCGGCGAGCGCGACGCGCATGCGCCAGCCGCCGGAAAATTCCGACAGCGAGCGGTGCTGGGCTTCGTGATTGAAACCGAGGCCCGACAGAATGCCGCCGGCGCGCGCGGGCGCGGAATGGGCGTCGATGTCGACGAGACGCGTGTGGATCTCGGCGATGCGGTTCGGATCGGTGGCGGTGTCGGCCTCGGCCATCAGGGCGTGGCGCTCGACGTCGGCCTGCAGAACGAAATCGATCAGCGTGCCGGGCCCGCCCGGCGCTTCCTGCTCCACGCGGCCGAGGCGGACCTGGCGGGGAATGTTGATGCCGCCGTCTTCGGGCGAGAGTTCGCCCGCGATCATGCGGAACAGGGTGGTCTTGCCGGCGCCGTTGCGGCCGACGAAGCCGACGCGCGCCGTGCCCGGCAGGGCGACGGTCGCCTTGTCGAACAGGAGCCGCGGCCCGAGTCGGTAGGTAAGGTCGTTGATGTGGATCATGGGCAGGCTTGTCGCGCGCGCAGAGAGTAATGGCAAGGGCCGGCGGACTGGACGGCGGACGCCGCGCGGCCCGCCATGGCTGATTTCAGTTGGGGAGCGCCGGGTTTGATCGACCGAGCCGCGTCATTCGATCCGCAGCATGTCTTCAGGCACGCAGTGGCGCAGCAGGTCGGCCAGCGCATGCAGGGCCTTGGCGCGCGCGCTCTGGCGTCGCCAGACGAGGCGGACGCGGCGCGACGTGTTGGGGCCGCGCATGGGCCGCAGCACCAGCCGCTCGTCCGGTCGCCAATTGTGCACGGCGAGGCCCGGCACGACGGTCACGCCATAGCCGGCGGCCGTCAGATGCAGCAGGGTTTCGAGGCTGGAGGCGCGCATGTCGGCGTTGACCAGGCCGCCGAGTTCCGGATGGCCGCAGAGGTCGAGCGCCTGATCGCGCAGGCAATGGCCGTCGCTGAGCAGGAGCAGGCTTTTGGGATCGAGATCGCTCGACGCGATCGTCGTCCTCGCCGCGAGCGGATGGCCGGCCGGGAGCACGAGCCAGAACGGTTCGTCGAACAGGGTTTCCTCGACGAGCTGCCCGGCGGCCGGATCGGAGGCGATCAAGGCGGCGTCGAGCCGGCCTTCGCGCAAGGGCTCGAGAATGCGCTCCGTCTGGTCCTCGACCAGCATCAGGGGCATGAGCGGCAGGCGCCTGGCCGCCTCCGGCAGGATGAAGGGCATGAGATAGGGCCCGAGCGTCGGAATGATGCCGAGGCGCAGCGAGCCTTCCAGCGGGTCGCGCCCGGCCTGCGCGGTCGACAGGATGCTGTCGGCGGCCGCCACGGCGCGACGCGCGTGCGCGACGATTTCCTCGCCGACCCGCGAGACCCGTACGGAGCGCCCGACGCGCTCGAAGATAGACACGCCAAGTTCTTCTTCGAGCTTGAGAATTTGCCCGCTCAAGGTCGGCTGGCTGACGTGGCAGGCTTCGGCGGCGCGACCGAAATGGGAGAGGTCGGCGACGGCAAGCACATAGCGGAGGTCGCGGAGGTTCATGGTGCGGTCTTGGATCGATTGGCTCAGCCTATCGAAATAACAGAAACAATCGATTTGTCCAATCTTCGAGATGGCATAAGGTGCGCGTCTCAGTTTTCGCGGAGGGGAAATCCATGACAAAAGAAGCATCTGACGGCGGCGGCAAATGCCCGGTCGCGCACGGCTCCACCGGCCATACGACGCGGCTTGCGCGCCTCAACCGGTCGAACCGCGACTGGTGGCCCAACCAGCTCAACCTGAGCATGCTGCACCAGAACCCGCCGGCCGGAAATCCGATGGGTGAGGCGTTCGATTACGCCAAGGAATTCAAAAGCCTCGATCTCAACGCCGTGATCGCCGACCTGACCGCGCTGATGACGGATTCGCAGGATTGGTGGCCGGCCGACTATGGCCATTACGGCCCGTTCTTCATCCGCATGGCGTGGCATTCCGCCGGCACCTACCGCACGGCTGACGGGCGCGGCGGCGCCTCTTCGGGCACGCAGCGCTTCGCCCCGCTGAACAGCTGGCCGGACAACGTCAACCTCGACAAGGCGCGCCGCCTTCTGTGGCCGATCAAGCAGAAATACGGCCGCAAGATCTCCTGGGCCGACCTGATGATCCTGGCCGGCAATGTCGCGCTCGATTCCATGGGCTTCAAGACCTTCGGCTTCGCCGGCGGCCGCGAAGACGTGTGGGAGCCCGAGGAGGACATCTACTGGGGCCGCGAGGACACCTGGCTCGGCGACGAGCGCTATCACGGCGACCGCGAGCTGGAAGATCCGCTCGCCGCCGTGCAGATGGGCCTCATCTACGTCAATCCGGAAGGCCCGAACGGCAAGCCCGATCCGGCGGCCTCGGCGCGCGACATCCGCGAGACCTTCGGCCGCATGGCGATGAACGACGAAGAGACCGTCGCGCTGATCGCGGGCGGCCACACGTTCGGCAAGACGCATGGCGCCGCCGATCCCGGCCCCTATGTCGGGCCGCAGCCGGAAGGCGCGCCGATCGAGGCGCAGGGCTTCGGCTGGCTCAGCACCTATGGCAGCGGCAAGGGCGTGCACACGATCAGCAGCGGCCTCGAAGGCGCCTGGACCACCGACCCGATCAAGTGGGACAACAATTACTTCGACAACCTGTTCAACTTCGAATGGGAGCTGACGAAGAGCCCGGGCGGCGCCTTCCAGTGGACGCCGAAGGACGGCGCGCTCGCCGGAACCGTGCCGGACGCGCATGACCCGCAGAAGCGCCATGCGCCCATGATGGCGACGTCGGATCTCGCCCTCAAGGTCGATCCGATCTACGCCAAGATCTCGAAGCGCTTCCACGAGAACCCCGACGAGTTCGCGGACGCCTTCGCGCGCGCCTGGTTCAAGCTGACGCATCGCGACATGGGGCCGCGTCCGCGCTATCTCGGGCCGCTCGTTCCGCAGGAAACGCTGCTTTGGCAGGATCCGATTCCCGCGGTCGATCACGAGCTCGTGTCGGATCGCGACATCGAGGACCTGAAGGCGAAGATTCTCGCGTCCGGCCTCTCGGTGTCGGATCTCGTCACGGCGGCCTGGGCTTCGGCTTCGAGCTTCCGCGGCTCCGACAAGCGCGGCGGCGCCAATGGCGCGCGCATCCGCCTCGCTCCCCAGAAAGACTGGGAGGTCAACGAGCCGGCTCGCCTGAGCAAGATTCTGGACAGGCTCGAAGCCATCCAGAAGGAATTCAATGCAGCGCAGGGCGGCGGCAAGAAGGTGTCGCTGGCCGACCTGATCGTGCTCGCCGGCGGCGCCGCGATCGAGAAGGCCGCGAAGGCCGGCGGACATGACGTGAAGGTGCCGTTCACGCCGGGCCGCATGGACGCTTCGCAGGAGCAGACGGACGTCGAGTCCTTCTCGGTCATGGAGCCTCCGGCCGACGGCTTCCGCAATTATGTGCGGAAGGACTATTCGGTCTCGGCCGAAGAGATGCTGATCGACAAGGCGCAGCTTCTCACCCTGACAGCGCCCGAAATGACGGCGCTCGTCGGCGGCCTCCGGGTGCTCAACGTCAATGTCGGTCAGGCCCAGCACGGCGTCTTCACCAAGTCGCCCGAGACGCTGACCAACGACTTCTTCGTCAACCTGCTCGACATGAACACGGAATGGAAGGCGTCCGCGCAGTCCGACTCCGTGTTCGAAGGGCACGACCGCAAGACCAATGCGGTCAAGTGGACGGGCACGCGCGTCGATCTGGTGTTCGGATCGAACTCGGTTCTGCGCGCGCTCGCCGAGGTCTACGCCACCGACGACGCAAAGGCTGACTTCGTCAATGCTTTCGTCAAGGCCTGGACCAAGGTGATGAACCTCGACCGGTTCGACCTCGCCGCCTGAGGACGTCGGCGGTCACGCTGAAAATACGGTCCGCCTTTCCTTCGGGGGAGGCGGGCCGTTTTCGTTCCGGCGTCGCATTGTTGCGAAGCGGCGCCGCCGCCGGTATAAGCCGCCCACCCATTCTCGAGATTTTCAGGACCATTGCCCCATGGCGATCGAACGCACTTTCTCCATTCTCAAGCCCGACGCGACCCGCCGCAACCTGACCGGCCAGATCAACGCCAAGATCGAGGCCGCAGGCCTGCGCATCGTCGCGCAGAAGCGCGTGCACATGACCCGCGCCCAGGCCGAGACCTTCTACGGCGTCCACAAGGAGCGCCCCTTCTTCGGCGAGCTGGTCGAGCAGATGATCGCGTCGCCGGTCGTGGTGCAGGTTCTGGAAGGCGAAAACGCCATCCTCAAGTACCGCGAAGTCATGGGCGCGACGAATCCCGAAAAGGCCGACGCCGGGACGATCCGCAAGGAATTCGCGCTTTCGATGGGCGAGAACTCGGTGCATGGCTCGGATGCTCCCGAGACCGCCGCGCAGGAAATCGCGCAGTGGTTCGCCGGCAACGAAATCGTCGGCTGAGGCGGCCGGCTTCCCGCTCGCCGGAAGCCTTGCATCATGAAAGACGAGGGGAGGCGGCCGCCGCGCCCCCTCGTCGCTTTCTCCCGCGCGGAGAGCGTTGAAGAGCCCACGACATCGCGGAGACGCCCGGCATGACCTCGGCCACCAGCATCGCGCGTCATCCTTCCGTCTGTCCGCACGATTGCCCGTCAGCCTGCGCGCTCGACGTCGAGGTCATCGACGGGACGACCATCGGGCGCGTCTATGGCGCCAAGGACCAGACCTACACGGCGGGCGTCATCTGCGCGAAGGTGGCGCGTTATTCCGAGCGCATCCATCATCCCGACCGCCTGCTTCATCCGCTGAAGCGCAGCGGGCCGAAAGGATCGCGGCAGTTCACGCGCATCACCTGGGATGAGGCCATCGCGACGATTGCGCAGCGGTTCGGCGAGGCCGAGGCGAGGCATGGGGCCGAAACCGTCTGGCCCTATTATTACGCCGGCACGATGGGCCGGGTGATGCGCGACGGGATCAACCGCCTGACGCATGCCAAGAAATATTCGCGCTTCAACGGCACGATCTGCACCAATCTCGCCTGGCCGGGCTTCATCGCCGGCACGGGGCGGCTGGCCGGGCCGGATCCGCGCGAAATGGCGAAAGCCGATTGCGTCGTCATCTGGGGCACCAATGCGGTGGCCACGCAGGTCAATGTGATGACGCATGCGATGGCGGCGCGGAAGACGCGCGGCGCCAAGATCGTGGTGATCGACATTTATCGAAACGCCACGATGCAGCAGGCGGATCTCGCGCTCTGCCTGTGTCCCGGCACGGATGGCGCGCTCGCCTGTGCGGTCATGCACGTGCTGTTTCGCGACGGCCTCGCGGATCGCGACTATCTCGCAGCCTATACGGATGCGCCGACCGAATTCGAGGCGCATCTGCAATCTCGCGGACCCGCGTGGGCTGCGCCGATCACGGGCCTGAGCGTCGAGGAGATCGAAGCCTTCGCGCATCTCGTCGGGCGCACCAAGCGCAGCTTCTTTCGGCTCGGCTACGGCTTTTCCCGCCAACGCAACGGCGCGGTCAACATGCATGCGGCGTCGTGCATCGCGGCGGTGACCGGAGCGTGGAAATACGAGGGCGGCGGCGCCTTCCACAACAATGGCGGCATCTACAACTGGCGCCAGACCTTTCATGAGGCGCATGACCTGCGCGACGCCAGCGTGCGGGCGCTCGACCAGTGTCATATCGGGCGCATCCTGACGGGCGATCACACGTCGCTGAAGGGCGGGCCGCCCGTGACCGCCATGCTGATCCAGAACACCAATCCGATGAGCGTCGCGCCCGAACAGGCGCTGGTGGCCGAAGGCTTCGCGCGTGAAGACCTGTTCCTGGCGGTGCACGAGCAGTTCATGACCGAGACGGCCGCCATGGCCGATATCGTGCTGCCCGCCACCATGTTTCTGGAACATGACGACATTTATTCGGGCGGCGGGCATCAATATCTCGAATTCGCCGGAAAGCTCATCGATCCGCCGGGCGAATGCCGCTCGAACCATGACGTGATCTGCGCCATCGCGGGGGCCGTGGGCGCGGAGCATCCGGGTTTCGGCATGAGCGCGCGCGACCTCGCCGATACGATCCTGAAGGAATCGGGCTGGAGCGGCGTCGAGGAACTGGCGGCGAAGAACTGGATCGACGTGCAGCCGGATTTCGACACCGCGCATTACACGAAGGGTTTTGCGTGGCCGGACGGAAAATTCCGGTTCAGGCCCGACTGGCCGAAAGTGCCTTACGCCAAGGGCGGGGGCGGGCTTGCGGGACCATGGTACGACATGCCGGACTTTCCCGATCATTGGGAGGTGCTGGAGGAGGCCGACGCGCGTCATCCGTTCCGGCTCGCGACCAGCCCGGCGCGCTCATTCCTCAATTCGACCTTCAACGAGACGGCGAGCGCGCGAAAGCTCGAAGGCCGTCCGCAGGTGCTGATCCATCCGGACGATGCGGCGGCGGCGGGCGTGTCCGAGGGCGCGCGCGTGCGGCTCGGCAACGAGCGCGGCTCGGTCGTCGTGCACGCCAAGCTCTTCGACGGCGTGCAGCGCGGCGTGCTGATCTCCGAAGGCGTCTGGCCCAACGCCGCCTTCGAGGAAGGCCGCGGGATCAACATGCTGACCGGGGCCGACAGCCCGGCGCCATTCGGGGGCGCAGCCTTTCACGACAATCATGTGTGGCTTGCGCACCCTTGATAGGGCTTTCTTCCCTTGCGCCGAAAGGCTGTGCTTGCCTCGCGGCGGCGCGAAGTCATGATTGTGGCCGAGATTCGGTTTCGGTTTTCGAAGCCCTGAAATTGCGGAGTATCGCCTCGTGTCAGCCCAGAAGACCAAACGTTTCGCCGCACTGCTCTGCGTCGCCCTCGCATGCGCGTCGTTCGCCGCCCCGACATCGGTTCTCGCGGGCGCGCGTCCGCCCGAAGGGGCGGCTGCCGGCCGTGGCGGGCTCGACACGCGCAACATGACGGACGACCAGTTGGGACGCCGCATGCTCGACGCCTGCGTGACGCTGATGAGCCAGAAGCCGGAGCCGCTGAAATCGGCCGCGGTTCCCCGCTGCACCTGTTACTCGGGCAATGTGATGAAGGGCATGTCGCAGGACGAGCGCGACGCCTTGCGGGCGACGGGCGGTTTTTCGGCGAGCGCGCGCCCGAAGGCTCAGGCCGCCCTGCAGGCCTGCCGCGTGGCGGGCTGAGGCCCGCGCCTCAGTCCGACGGTTTCGGCACAACCATCACCCGGGCGTCGGCGCCCGGGCCGGTGAGCACGCGATTGCCGTCGATCCGCGCCTGTCCGGAGCCGAGCAGGCGCAGCGCGAGCGGGTAGATGACGTGTTCCTGCGCCAGCACGCGCGCGCCCAGCGTTTCAGGCGTGTCGTCGTCGAGCACCGGCACGGCCGCCTGGGCGATGATCGGTCCCGCATCCATTTCCGGCACGACGAAATGCACGGTGCAGCCGTGGATCTTCACGCCGTCCGCCAGGGCGCGCTCGTGGGTGTGAAGACCGCGGAACGACGGCAGCAGGGCGGGGTGGATGTTGATCATCCGTCCGGCCCATTGGCCGACGAACCACGGCGTCAGCAGGCGCATGAAGCCCGCGAGGCAGATCGCCTCGATCTTGTGGATTTCGAGCATGGCCTGCATGGAGCGCTCGAATTCCTCGCGCCCCGCATAAATCTTGTGGTCGACGGCGGCGGTGGCGATGCCGGCCGCCCTGGCGGCCGCGAGGCCCGGAGCATCCGACTTGTTCGACAGCACCAGGGCGATCTCGGCGGGAAAATCCGGCGCGCGGCTCGCCGCAATGAGCGAGTGCATGTTGGAGCCGCGCCCGGAAATCAGCACGGCCACGCGCATGCGGCGCACGGGGGCGGCGGTGAGCGCGCTCACAGGTCGAGGCGTCCGGCGTAGACGACCTGAGGCTCGCCGGGGGCGCAGGTGACGACCTCGCCGATGCGCACCGGCGCCTCGCCGGCCTGGCGCATGGCGGCCTCGATTTCTCCCGCCTGCTCGCGGGCCACGACGGCGATCATGCCGATCCCGCAATTGAAGGTGCGGAGCATTTCCTCGGGCGCGACATTGCCCTGCTGGGCGAGCCAGCGGAAGACCGGCAGGACCGGCACCTGGGCGAGATCGAGCCGAACGCCGATCCCGTCGGGCAGGACCCGCGGGATATTGTCCGGGAAGCCGCCGCCGGTGATGTGGGCCAGAGCCTTGAGGCCGGTGGTGGCGCGCAGCACCGCGAGCAGCGGCTTGACGTAGATGCGGGTGGGCGTCAGCAGCGCTTCCCCGAGCGTCCGCGACGTCTCGAAGGGCGCCGGATCGGTCCAGCCAAGGCCGGTGCGCTCGACGATGCGGCGCACGAGCGAGAACCCGTTGGAATGCACGCCCGAGGAGGGCAGGCCGAGCACGATGTCGCCGGGGGTAAGGTCGCCGGCGGGCAGGAGCCTGCCGCGTTCGGCGGCTCCGACAGAGAAGCCTGCGAGATCGTAGTCATTGCCCGCATAGAGGCCGGGCATTTCCGCCGTCTCGCCGCCGATCAGCGCGCAGCCGGCCTGGATGCAGCCCTGCGCAATGCCCTTGACGATGGCGGCGCCGGCCTTGGGATCGAGCTTCCCGGTTGCGTAATAATCGAGGAAGAACAACGGCTCGGCGCCCTGGACCACAAGATCGTTGACGCACATGGCGACGAGGTCGATGCCGACCGTATCGTGGATGCCGCTCTCGATCGCGATCTTCACCTTGGTGCCGACGCCGTCGTTGGCGGCGACCAGGATCGGATCGGTGAAGCCCGCGGCCTTGAGGTCGAACAGGCCGCCGAAGCCGCCGATCTCGGCATCCGCGCCGGGACGGCGCGTGGCGCGGACGAGCGGCTTGATCTCGTCCACCATGGCGTTGCCGGCGTCGATGTCGACACCCGCCTGCGCATAGGTGAGGGAGGCCTCGGGGGAACCGGCGGGGGGCTTCTGCATCATGGAATTCCTCTCGCGCGGGGCGTAACCCGATGCGCGGGCTGATGCAAGCGCCGGCAGCCCGGCGGCGGGAACAGAGCTGGAAGAGATCGTGTCAATCTGGCGGGATATGTCATCCCGTACGGGACAAAAGCCACGGCGCCGCTGGCTTCCGGAGCGCGAGGCCGGTACACTCCGCAACGTCATGGCCACGTCGCGTCTGTTCGCCAGCCTGCCCAATCTGATCACGCTCGGAAGGCTTGTGCTCGTCCCGGTGGCGATTGCGATGATCGCCGAGCAATCCTGGCAAAACGCCCTGATCGTGTTCCTGCTGGCGGGCCTGTCCGACGCCATCGACGGGTTTCTGGCCCGCACCTTCAATCTTCACAGCGAGCTCGGCGCCTATCTCGACGCCCTGGCCGACAAGGCGCTGCTGATCTCGATCTATGTCGCGCTCGCCATCGTGGGCGTCCTGCCGGCGATGATCGCCATCATCGTGGTGTCGCGCGACCTGATGATCATGGGCGCGGTCGTTGTCTCGTGGGTGATGCACAAGCCCGTGCAGATCCGGCCGCTGCTCGTTTCCAAGCTCAACACGACCGCCCAGATCGTCTTTGCGGGCCTCGTGCTGGCGGCGAAAGCCTTCGGCTGGAGTTTGGGAATGTGGTTTGGCGGCGCGGTCGTCATCGTCGCCGCATTGACGGTGATCTCCGGCGCGGCCTATCTGGCGCAATGGTTCAGGCACATGAGCGCCTGACGGGAATCGGACCTGCCGCGATGCGCATGGAAGTGAAAGTCGGATTCTGGATCGGCGCGCTGGCGCTCCTCATCCTCATGCTCTGGCTGCTCAGCGGCATCCTGCTGCCGTTCGCGGCCGCGTTTGCGCTCGGCTACCTGCTCGACCCCATCGCGGACCGGCTGCAGAGGGCGGGGCTCAACCGGCTCGGAGCCACGATCCTGATCCTTGTCGTCTTCGTGCTCACCTTCGTGCTGCTGCTCGTGGTGCTGCTGCCGATTCTCGGCAATCAGGTCGCGGGCTTCCTGGAAAACCTGCCGCGCTATGTGGCGCGCCTGCGGGCCTTGCTGGCCGAGCAGGGCGGCGGCTTCTTCACCCGCGTGGTGGGGCCGCTGGCGGAGCGTTTCGGGCTCGACTCGAATATCGCGGCGAGCGACCTGCAGGGATCCGTCAGCGATGTCGTGGCCGAGGGCGCCAAATGGCTCGGCGGCGTCCTGAAATCGCTCTGGACCGGCGGGCAAGCCTTGATCGGCCTGTTCTCGCTTCTGGTCATCACACCGGTCGTGGCGTTCTACATCCTGCTCGACTGGGACAAGATGGTGCGGTCCGTCGACAGCTGGACGCCGCTGGACCACCGCGAGACGGTGCGCGAACTGGCGCGCGAGATCGACGCCGCCCTGTCGGGCTTTCTGCGCGGGCAATCGCTCGTGTGCCTGTTTCTCGGAATCTGGTACGGGCTCGGACTGACGCTGATCGGGCTCAATTTCGGCCTGCTGATCGGCATCATCTCGGGTTTCATCAGCTTCATTCCCTATGTCGGCTCGCTGACCGGGCTGATCCTGGCGGCGGGCGTCGCCATCGTGCAGGGGTGGCCGGACCTGTGGCTCGTCGGGCTGGTGCTGCTGGTGATCGGAACCGGGCAGTTTCTGGAGGGCAATATCCTGACGCCCAAGCTCGTCGGCGATTCCGTCGGCCTGCATCCCGTCTGGCTGATGCTGGCCCTGCTGGCCTTCGGCTCGCTGTTCGGCTTCACGGGCCTGATTCTTGCTGTTCCGATCGCCGCCGCCATCGGGGTGCTGATGCGTTTCGGGCTTCGCAATTATCTCAAAAGTCCGCTTTATCTCGGCAAGCGCGCGAAGGGCGCGGGACCGGCGGAGCTCGGCCGCATGGCGCCCCAGCAATCGCTCGCGCCGCCCAGGGACGAAAGAGAAACCGGATGAAGACGCCGTCGCCACGCCAGCTGACGCTCGATCTGCCGGTCGAGCCGCGCTACGGGCGCGAGGACTTTCTGGTCTCGCCGTCCAACATGCAGGCCTGGTCGATGTTCGAGAACTGGCCGGGCTGGCCGGACCGCGTGCTGCTGCTGCTGGGGCCGACCGGCGCGGGCAAGACCCATCTGGCGGCGATCTGGGCGGCGCGCACGGGCGCGCGCGTCCTCGGCGCGTCTGCATTGCCGCTGGCGGATCTGCCCGGCCTCGTCCGGTCGCGCGCCATCCTGATCGAGGATGCGGATTCGGCGAAGGGCGTAGAGACCGAGTTTTTCCACCTGCTCAATCTGGTGCGCAATTCGACGACTTATCTGGTCATCACGGCGCGGCAATGGCCCGACAATTGGGGGGTGACGACGCCGGACCTCCTGTCGCGCCTGCGGCTCGCGCCGGCGGTCGAAATCGGCGAGCCCGACGACGCGCTGGTGCGGGCCGTGCTGGTCAAGCTGTTCGTCGACCGGCAGCTCGTCGTGGACACGTCCGTGGTGGAATATCTGGCGCTGCGCATTGAGCGCTCGCTGGACGCGGCCCGCGGCGTGGTCGAGGCGCTGGATCGCGAGGCGCTGGCGCAGGGCCGCGCCATCACGCGCCCGATCGCCGCCGAAGTGCTGCGGCGGATAGAAGGCGAGGCCTGAGGCTCCGCCCTCCCGGGCTCAGTCTTCGGACGCCTTGAAGCGGTTCAGCCCCTTCATCACGAAGGGCGCCAGCAACGCGATCGCCGCGAGAGCCAGCAGGGTGGCCGAAATCGGATTTTCCAGCAGGATCATCGGGTCGCCCAGGCTGATCTGCAGCGCCCGACGGAGCTGCGCTTCCGCCATCGGACCGAGGATCAGGCCCACCACCATGGGGGCGACGGGATAATCGTAGCGGCGCATCAGGTAGCCGAGGAAGCCGAAGACGAAGAGCATGCCGAGCTCGACCGGCGAGCCGTTGACCGCCAGCGTTCCCATGGTGGCGAAGACAAGAATGCCGGCATAGAGCCATGGCTGCGGGACGGCGAGCAGGCGCACCCAGAGTCCGATCAGCGGCAGGTTGAGGATCACCAGCATGATGTTGGCGATGAACAGCGAGGCGATCAGGCCCCAGACGAGATCGGGCTTTTCGGCGAAGAGCAGCGGGCCGGGGTTGAGCCCATATTGCTGGAAGCCGGCCAGCATGATCGCCGCGGTGGCGGACGTCGGCAGGCCCAGCGTGAGCAGGGGCACGAGCGTTCCGGCGGCGGACGCGTTGTTGGCGGCCTCCGGGCCGGCCACGCCTTCGATGGCGCCCTTGCCGAATTCCTCCGGATATTTGCAGAGCTTCCGCTCGGTCGAATAGGACAGGAACGTCGGGACTTCCGCGCCGCCCGCCGGCAGCGCGCCGATGGGGAAGCCATAGGCC
>JAIEQX010000273.1 GCA_019747375.1 Beijerinckiaceae bacterium
GTCTCGGCGCCCGGCGCCGCGACCGACAGAAGCGCGCCCCAGAGCGACGCCCCGACGGCGGCGGCCAGCGCGAGCCACAGCCAGCGGCGCAGCCGCGCCAGCCCATAGGCCGAGGCCGCGATGACCGCGCAATAGATGACGAGCGGCCACGGACTCGGATCGTCGGACGAGACGAGCGCCGGAGTCGCGAAGGCGCCCACGAGGCCGAGTCCCGCCAGCGCGGGTCCGTGCAGCGCCGCGGCCAGCATGGTGGCGACGCCGGTCGCGCCCATCAGCACGAAGGCGACGCCCGGTCCGATGAAGCCGTAGAGCGCATGCGCGGCCCAGAGCGTCGCGAAAGCCGCGACCGTTCCGGCCGCCGTCAGCACGCCCGGTATGTGGGGCGGGCGAACGACAGAGTCGGACGCGTACTCTGGGGCGGGGTCGCGGCGGCGCAGGAACTCGCCGGCCGCCACCAGCGCCAGAGCCAGCGCGCCGCCGAAGAAGGTGCGGACGCCCGGACCGAAAAAGCCCTGTTCGATCGAGTATTTGACCAGCAGGATCGCGCCCAGCGCCAGCGCCACGCCGCCGACCCAGACCGTCCAGCGGGTGCCGAGCGATTCCTCAAGCCCCCGCCCCGCGGCCGGAGCCGGAGAAGGCGACGGCGTTTCCGGCGACGAAACGTCGACCGCGCTCATCCAGCGCGGCCGCCGCAGGGGCGGTTCGGGGACCGGTTCTTCAACCGGCGGAGCGACTTCCGGCTCGGTTACGGGTGGAGCCGGCGCGGCCCCGGGAGCCCGCGCCTCGAGCGCCGCGAGCCGCGCATTCGTCTCCGCCAGCGCGGCCTGCAGGCCGCGAAGGTCGCGCCGCGCGCCCCGCGCCAGAAAAAAGCCGATCGGGCCGAGCAGAAACGCCACGAGGGCAAGCAGAATGAGAAAGATCATGTCGTCCAAGGCAGTGGCTCCCCAACGGGCAGCTTAGCCTTCGGACGTGAGTCGCGCGAACCCGTTTTGACCCTCAGTCGGCGAGGCGGCGCCGGTGAATCGCCGCCATCATCAGCACCACCATGGCAAAGGCCTGATGCAACAGCGCAACCGAGATCGGAATCACCAGCACGAGAGTCACGACGCCGATCGCCGCCTGCGTCAGGACGAGGCCCGCCAGCGCCCGCGCCCGCCGCGCCGCAGCCGTTCCCGAGGCCGCACGCGCGGCGTCGAAAGCATGCCAGATCGCCAGCGCCAGCAGGGCGTAAGCCATCATCCGGTGGTTGAACTGCACGGTCGTGACATTGTCCACCAGGTTGGCCCAGAGCGGCGAAACGCTCGTGAGATTGGCCAGCGGCGGAATAAAATGCCCGTCCATCAACGGCCAGGTGTTGTAGGTGAGCCCCGCCCGGAGCCCGGCGACGAGCGCCCCCAGTCCGATCTGCACCAGAACGAGAATCAAAATCGCCGTTCCGGTCGCGCGCAGCCGAGACGTTGCCGCGCCAAGCGCCTCTGCGGCCTTTGGCTTCAGCCCGACCGCCAGCCACACCAGGAAGGTAAGCGTCAGCGAAGCGAGCAACAGGTGAACCGCAAGCCGCTCCTGCGCCACCTCGACCCGGCCTGTCAGGCCCGATTTGACCATCCACCAGCCGACGGCGCCCTGAAGTCCGCCAAGCGCCAGCAATCCCAGCAACTTGGGCTTCAGGTCGCGGCTCAGCCAGCCCTTCGCCCAGAAGAAGGCCAGCGGCAGCGCAAAGGCGAAGCCGATGATCCGCCCGAGGATCCGGTGGCCCCATTCCCAGAAGAAAATGGTCTTGAACTCGCCAAGGCCCATGTTGGGAAACAGCTGGGAATATTGGGGAATCTGCTTGTACTTCTCGAACTCGACCAGCCAGGCGGCCTCGCTCAGCGGCGGGATGACGCCGGTGACGACGCGCCATTCCGTGATCGACAATCCCGATTCCGTCAGCCGCGTCGCGCCGCCCACCACCACCATCAGGAAGACCAGCGCGGCCACGCTCCACAGCCAGATGCGCACGGCGCGCGCGCCCGTCTGCGTCCCGGTTGCCGCCGTAAATGCCGGTCGCGTCGTCGAAATGTCACCGATGCTCGTCATGCGTCCAATCGTCCGGAGCTCGAGGCTTCGCATTGATATGCTGAGCGGGGCGAGACATAAGCGAGCGGCGCGCCCGCGTAAACGCGCGCCCTGTCGCACCCATGCCGAAGCGAGGATCATGACCCGCCGCACCCGCAAGCTGATCGGCGCCTTCGTCGTCGTGTTCTACGTGATCGTCTACGCGCTCGTCGCCATGGCGCTCGCCCAGGCGGCGCCGCTGCAGGAAGCCTCTAAACTTGTTCAGGGAATCGCCTATGCGATCCTCGGACTCGCGTGGATTCTGCCGCTCATGCCGCTGATCTCCTGGATGGAGCGCCAAGACCCGCAGAAGGACCCGCAGGACAAGGCCTAGGCGGCCTTGCTCTTTTGGCCCAGCATCGCGGCCCGGATCGCCAGAACCTCGCCCGCGCCGGCGGCGATGAGTTCGCCCCGCAACTCCATGGTTTCGCTCGATGAAGCCGGGTTCGAACAGGCCAGCGCCACGAAATCGGCTTCCGGCGCCAGAGCCAGCGCAATCTTGCGGGCCGGCTGGTCGGCGTCGAGCGTCGCCGACAGGACGACGTGATCATAGGTCTGCGACAAGGCGTCGAGCACGAGGTCGAGATCGGCTCCCGCCGGCGACAGCCCTCGGCCGGAGGGAAGAATGTGCAGCCTTGTGCCGCGATCGCGATGAATCACTTCGGAAAACGACGCCGTGCCATCGATCAGGTCGCTCAGGCCGGGCGCGGGTCTGCGCTCATGCACAGCCTCCGCGCGATCCCCGGCGCCGACGCCGACCAGCACCACCCTGCCCTCGGCGCAGAGCGCCCGGGCAAGCAGAAGCGCCGTCATCGCGCAGTCGACATCTGGCTCGATATGCGTGACGAGAATGCGCCGGGCATAAGCGGTGGCGCCCGCCTCGCAGATGCGCGCAACCACGCCGTCCATGTCGACCACCGCGGATTCACGAGCGAAATTAGGCACTTCTGCACCCGCCAGCTGGTCGGATTCCGGCAACGGAGAACTGAAGTCCGCGCGGCGGTCCTCGTTCACGGCTTCCGCCGCTCGCTCCATCAGTTGCTTATCCGCAAACCCCTGCGAACGTTCAGGGTCCGGCCCCGGCTGCGCGCCGGAGCGTCCCTTTCGCCATTCCTTCAGGCTGGCGAGCCCGACTGACAGACTGAGTCCAAACAGCGTAAAGCCGGCGAGCACGGAACGCGGAGCCCGTTCCGGCGCCGGTTCAGTCAGGACTGCGGCGGATACCAGCCTGACGTCCCGCGCCACGTTCGATGCGTCAGGATGCGCCAGAAGGTCGACATAGAGCGCCGCGACCTGATTGGCGGCGCGAACGGCCAGCGCAGCGTCATGGCTGGTGAATCCGATGGAAATCTGCCGCGCCACCCCGGCCGGACGAACGCTGACGCGCTCCGTGAATGCGGCCATGAGTCGATCCTCCGCCGGGACGTCGCGCGGTGGCCGGGACAGCCCGGTAAAGCGCAGCATGCGCTGCATGGGCGTCGCGACCTCTTCGGGATCAAGGGTCTCGAGGGTCAGTCCCAGATCGCGGATCGCGGTACGCGCTATATCCCTGGAAAGAATGAGCCCCGTCTGCGTTTGGGCGCTCTCCGCCGCGCCCTGTTCGGTCCGAACCGCCTGTGGCCCGGCGACATGAACGCGCGCCTCCGCGGTGAAGGAGGCCGGTCCGGCTGAAAGAGATGCGATGCCGGCAAGCAGTCCAAACGCCATGCCGGCGCCGATCATGGCCCAACGTCCGGCTACAGCCTCGGCGAATCGCGTCCATCCGCCCGTCCGGGAGGACGGCCTGCTGAATTTCGTCACATCTTCGCCGGACACAAGCATCGCAACCCCTAGACTCAGGATTGCGAGTAGATTCCATCAAGGTTTAGAGGAGGTTAACCATCATCTAGGACGGCCTACAGAGTTTGTTAATTCAAACCGGATAAAAATTTCCGCAATTGGCCGTCATTGCCGGCGCTTCTGGAATTGAGCCCACAGTCGATGCGTTATCCCATCCTGTCATTGCTTCTAGCCGCGCTGACGTTGAGCGGATGCGCCGGCCAGGGCCATCAGGCGAGCTATATCGCTCAGCAGGCTGATGCGCCGTACACGCTGGCCAGCGGCGACCGGCTTCGAGTCATTGTCTACGGTCAGGACTCGCTGTCCAACTCATATAACGTCGACGGCACCGGCCGGATTTCCATGCCGCTGATAGGCTTCGTCGAAGCACAGGGCATGACTGTCGCTCAGGTCGAACGCACGATTGAATCGAGGCTGCGAAACGGCTTCCTGCGCGACCCCAAGGTTGCCGCCGAAGTGATATCTTATCGTCCGTTCTTTATCCTGGGCGAAGTCACGACTGCCGGCCAATATCCCTACATCAGCGGCATGACCGTACAGAATGCTATCGCGGTCGCTGGCGGCTTCACCCCGCGGGCCGCCAAATCGACCGTAGATCTCACGCGCGTCGTGCGCGGACAATCACTGACCGCCAGCGTTCCCGTCACCGAGAAGATTCGGCCGGGCGACACGGTGACCATTCGCGAACGCTTCTTCTGATGCGGATCTCCTGACATGGCAGCCTTCGATATACGCGACATGGAGGGCAACGGCGGAGGGCCCGCGCCCGCCCCTGTTCCGTCGTCGCCTATCGAGCAGCAAAGGCTCGCCCAACTTGCTGAAACGCTGTCGAACCGCGCTATGGAGCCAGCCTTTTCGCCGGTCGTCCTCAGCGGTTTCGTCCGGATGCTCGAATTCGCCATCATCGCGTTGTCAGGCACGATCATCCATTCGATCTATCAGCCGAATGCGAACCCTTGGGAATATTTTATCGCCATCCTGATGATGAGCACGACCTCCATCATCGTGTTCCAGGCGCTTTCGCTGAACGATCTCATGGCCTTGCGCGCCCCCATTCGGAGCGGGGCACGGCTGCTGGCCGGTTGGACCCTGGTGTTTCTGGCGGCTCAGGCGACGATATTCCTGTTGAAGGTCGAGAACACCTATTCGCGCATATGGCTCGTCCTGTTCTTTACCGGAGGCTTCGTTTCGCTGCTGACGGTCCGCATGGCCGTGGCCATTTTTCTGCGGCACCTCACCAACACCGGACGCCTTGACCGCCGCACCGCGATAGTGGGCGGCGGACCGTCTTGCCATCAATTGCTCAACGCACTGACGAATCAGTCTGATTCCGACTTGCGCATTTGCGGCGTTTTCGATGATCGCGCAGATGACCGGTCGCCGGATCTGGTGGCGGGATTTCCCAAACTGGGCAATGTCGACGACCTGGTTGAGTTCGCGCGTCACACGCGCATCGACCTGATCATCTTCACACTGCCCATTACCGCCGAGGCGCGTCTTCTGCAGATGTTGCGCAAGCTCTGGGTGCTGCCTATCGATATCCGACTGTCGGCGCATACCAACAAGCTTCGCTTTCGCCCACGATCCTATTCTTACATCGGCAACATCCCGGTCCTGGACGTTTTCGACAAGCCGATCGCCGACTGGGACGTGGTCGTCAAAATGGCGTTCGACAAGATTGTCGGGTCGCTGGCGCTGCTCTTTCTTTCGCCCGTCATCCTTGCGGTCGCGATCGCGGTGAAACTGGACTCCAAGGGTCCGATTTTCTTCAGGCAAAAGCGCCACGGGTTCAACAACGAACCCATCGAAGTCTGGAAATTCCGGTCCATGTATACTGACCGGCTGGAATATACCGCGCCCAAACAAGCAACGAGGGATGACCCTCGCGTCACCCGGGTGGGGCGCTTCATCCGCAGAACTTCGCTCGACGAATTGCCGCAGCTTTTCAATGTCGTCTTCTTCGGCAACCTGTCGCTGGTTGGGCCGCGCCCGCATCCGATCAACGCCCGCACGCCGGATGCGGCCTTCGAAGCGGTGGTGGACGGCTATTTTGCCCGGCATCGGGTCAAGCCCGGCATCACCGGCTGGGCGCAAGTCAACGGATGGCGAGGCGAGACTGACACGCCCGACAAGCTGCAGAACCGCATCGAGCACGACCTGCACTACATCGAGAACTGGTCGATCTTCTTCGACTTCTATATCCTGGCGATTACGCCTTTCACTCTGATCGGCGACAAGAACGCGTATTGACCGCGTCTGTTTGCAGGATCTCAAGATGCGGATCGAAAAGGCGGCCTTTGTCATCGCCGCACTGGCGGCATGCCTTGGCGCTGCAGGAGTCGCCGCCTCGGCGGTCGCCGCCCATGGCGGATATGACGACAACCTGAAGACAGCGGCACAGTTCGCATTGACGCATTCCGTTCTGGTGGCCGCCCTTTGCCTGGCGTCAGGTCACCGCATCCCCGTGGCGCTCGCAAGCGCCGTCATTCTCCTGGGCGCGATATTGTTTTGTGGCGACCTCGCTCTGCGCGCCGTGGCCGGACATTCGCTTTTTCCCATGGCGGCGCCGACGGGCGGTTCCATGCTGATCGGCGGCTGGCTGCTGCTCGGCGTCGCGGCGTTGCTCGCACTCCGTGAAAAGCCACGCTAATGCTTGCATAAGCTTCGTTGGACGCACATGGTTTCACCTATTGAGCATCCAGCGTTGACCTGCTTGGCAAGGTCGAATACCCCCCGCTGACCAGAGTTGCGGTGAAAGGACCAGGAATGTCGGAAATCAACAGCCACGCAGCCCTCGAAGGTCGCCGCGTGCTCGTTGTTGAGGATGAGCCGTTCATCGCGATGACGCTAGAAGACATGCTGACGGACCTCGGCTGCATTGTCGCCGGGTCGGCTGGCCAGGTCGGCGATGCGCTCGCGCTGATCGAAAGCTGCGAGATTGACGCCGCCGTACTTGATGTGAACCTCGGATCCCAGAAGATCGACCCGGTGGCGGACGCTCTGGCGGCCCGCGGGATGCCGTATATTTTCACGACGGGCTACGGTCGGACAGGTGTCCCGGTTTCGCACGCCGCCCATGGGGTTGTACAAAAACCCTTCCGGATGGAGGACCTTGCCAAGGCGCTGGCCGAAGAACTCCAGCGTGGGACCGGCTGATCAGTTACAGAAAATACTGGTGCAGCCGGAGCCGTTGGTGGGATCGCCGATATTATTGCCCTGAGACTCGCTGCGAACGATTGAGCCGCCGGCGCGTGCCCCTCCCAGCGAATCCAGACCCGGCGTGCCCTGTAGGACACCTGGCTGACTCGGGAGTCGTGCGGCGCCAAATCCAAGCGCCCCTGCAAGTTCGTTCGTGAGAGGTTGCGGCGCGCCGCCCCTTTGTCCCGCTCCACTTGTCAACGACGCCATGACCCGCGCCAACAAGTCCGGCGGGATAGGCGTCGGCTCTCCGATGGCCGCCGAGCCGGAAGAAACGCAAATATGATAGCCTGGCCGTCGGATCGTGGTCTCACCAGCGCCGTTGCTGACCTTGACCGAACCAAATTGATTGAGCACCAGCATCCCGCAACCCGGCACAAATCCGATCGTGCCTATGCCGCCGCGAACGCCCACGGTTGCGACCGGCGTGCGCACGCTCATACCGACGCCATGGCTCACATGGCCCCCAACGAACCGGAGTATGCCTTTCGTCAGGGACACAGCCTGCTGACCTGTTCGCGCCGACGGATCATAGACATACCGATCAACAACCACCGAACTTCCTCGTCCGATATTCATGGTTGACTGGTCGGTGAACACGACCTGAGCGGTCCCGACGTCATTTGTCTGGATCTGCTCACGCGCGGCAATCGGCAGGCCGATGGACAGCGGACGCGTCGCCGCGCCCGGTGGTCGGCCCGTCGCGCTCTGATTGACCGCCGCGATCGAGCCAACGGTCTGCGCAAAAACATCACCTGAACGAACCGCGCCTGCAAAGGAGAGCAACACAAACAAAGTCCCGGTCGCGCGACGTGTCTTCAACATGAGCGTCATCCTAAAAGCGCGCCGTGGGCCCGGTCGTGAACGACCATCCGCTCATGCGGTAATTGGGCAGATTGGACCGGTTGGTCTGATATTCGATAACCGAGCTTACGCCGACGCTCGCGGAAAGCGGCGTGTCGAAAATCACGCCGCCGCGGAACTCGCGGTCCTTTCTGGTCACCAGAGGATCAACCGTCGGATTCGGATCGTTAAAGCGAATCAAAGACGTGCCGGCAAAAGGCGAGACAGACCATTGCCGGGCTACGCCCGCGAAGGGTGGATCGAAGGCGAAGCGCACCAGAGCGTCGCCGCGCCATTGTCCATACCGCTGGAAATTCAGATCGGCATCGGCACGCCGATAGGTCCCGCGTGTCTCGATCGTGACCGCCTGCGTGATTTTCAGCGTGAAGGCGGCGCCAGCCGAATAGACATCGCCCGATCCCAACGTCCCGAGTCCCGGGAATGGAACCGTGTCCCGGACGTGGACGCGACGCCATTCGATGCCGGGTTCGAAAGATGCGGCCCCGAAGATCGGAAACGCCAAGCCGACTCCGGCCCCAAGCGACCCCAGATAGCTGCGGCCGCCCAGAAAGGCCGTGCCGCCCACCAAATAAGGCTTGATCGTCGCGCCGGGCAGCACATCGGGCGCCAAAGCCAGCCGAGGTCCAAGACTGACGTCACCCAGCGCGACGTTATATTTGCTCAGCCGGAACTGGTGTGTCGCATAAAGAGACGCGCGTGTTTCGAAACGGTCCGCGCGTTGATTGCCGAAATCATGGTCGTGGCCGATGCGCGCCTGGCCAAAGACATTCCAGTCGCCGCTGGGCCGTGCCAGCGGCGCCACGTCAAACCCGAAGGCCCGGATGGTCTCGCTGCCCGGAAGGAGGCTGGCGTTGGTCTGAAATCTAGCCCCGGCCTGGAACTCGCCGCTCCAGCCGCCTCTTTGCGTTTGCTTCACGGAATCCGGTAGGTAGGCTTCGATCCGGCGTTGAATCGTCTCGTCTAGCCCGGGGCTGGCCAGAGCCGCTCTATAATAGGCGGCAGCCGTCGCATGCGAGCCCACCCGCGCATAAAGTGTGCCGAGCTCGTATTTGATGCGTGGAGAACTGGGATCAAAGAAGGCCAGCCGCTCCAACGCTCCAATAGCCGCCTCAACGTCGCCGATCCGCATGGATGCCTCGACATAGCGGGCGGTCGCCTCGTGATCTCCGGGCCGTCGCTGAGTAGCGTCGAAGAGGGCCTGCTGCTCGGCGTAAACATCCGAGGAACCCGCTTTCGCAACCGGCATCGCGACGCATAAGGCGGCGACACACGCCACAATGGCGCAGCGGACGGCACGCGTCGCGCAAGCCCCGGACAGCTCCATCGCCTGAATGAGCAATCGACTGATGACCAAGGAACTCTCCGCTCCGGATCCCTGCCGCCAATCTGTTGCATGAGCCTTCGTTACTGCCAAGCCCGAAGGACGCCTCGGCATGCCCTTGATCACGTCTTCTTGGCCGCTGCGATTTTCCGGTCGCAAATCTGGCCCGGCTCTTGCCAAGCCCCGGCCTGCTGATGCCAAATGAGGCGCCGAAGACTATAGAGGTTCTAGGGCCCAAAGCTTTGACGCTGCGCTCATCCGGAGCCAGCCGTCTGGAGCCCTAAACGGGAGACGTAAATGAAGATCGCCAAACCCACGAAGGCCCTCGTCACTGTGGCGTTGGGGCTGGTTGTGGCGGCCCTCATCTGGCCCTCGACCGTCGACCGCTGGTTTCCCGGTTGGAATCCAAAGGCCCAGGCGGTGAGGTCGCACCTCCCTTCGAGCATTGCCGGAATGCTTCCCGATCAGCCCAAACCGTCCGCTAGCGCCCAGACGGCGGCAGGCGGGGCGCCAAATGCGGCTGGTGGACGAGGCTCTGCCGGCGGCGCCAATCGCCCGCCCGCGAGCGTACGCGTGGCCACCGCCCAGCGAGGCCCCCAGGCCGTGCGCGCAGAGTCCGTCGGGACCGTGCAGCCTATCGCCAGCGTCGCTATCCGCAGCCGTGTCGACGCCCAGATTGAAAGCATCCAGGTATCAGACGGCGCTGCCGTCAAAGCCGGCGACGTACTGGTGAAACTCGATTCCCGCCAGATCGAGGCGCAGATCAAGCAGGCGGAAGCTGCGTTGGCGCGGAACCAGGCGCTGCTGGAACAAGCCGAGCGCGATGTCCGCCGCTTCGCCGAACTTGTCTCCAAACAGACCGGCACTCAGGTCAATCTCGACAACGCCCGGACCTCGGTCGCGTCCTCAAAGGCAGCCATTTTAGGCGACGAAGCGCAAATCGAAAATCTGAAGGTGCAACTGGGCTGGTATACGATCCGGGCTCCAATTCCTGGTCGCGTCGGTACGTTCTCGCAAAAGGCCGGAAACATCATTCGATCGGGCGACGGCACGGCCACCGGCACGTTGACCACTATCGTGCAGACGACGCCCATTTACGTCGCATTCTCCCTGCCACAACGCTACTTGTCGGATCTGCGAAACGCGATGTCCGCACAGGACTCCGAGGTCCTTGCCACCCCGCAAGGGGCCACGAGCCCGATGAAGGGCCGCATCGCAGTTATCGACAACGCTATCGACTCCGCGACCGGCACGCTGACAGTCCGCGCCGTTTTCGACAACCCGGATGAAATCCTCTGGTCCGGGCAGCTTTGCTCGGTCCGCGTCGTCCTTCGCACGGAGCCTGACGCGGTTAGCGTGCCCAGGGAGGCCATTCTGATCGGTCAGAGCGGCAATTATGTCTATGTGATCGAGAATGGCGTTGCCCGCGTGCGTCCCGTAACGATTGGCCGCTCGCAGGACGGCCGAGACATCATTCAGACAGGACTGAAAGGCGGAGAGAGCGTCGTCATCGACGGTTCGCTCAATCTTCAGAATGGGTCACGGGTCGAAGTCCGGAGCGTAGAAGCCAGAAAGGTCGCCGACTGATGTCGCTTTCAGAAACCTGTATTCGTCGACCGGTCATGACGACGCTGCTCATGGTGTCGTTCATCGTGTTTGGCATTTTCGGATTCATGAAGCTTCCGGTCGCGGCGTTGCCCCGCGTGGACTTCCCGACCATTAACGTTTCGGCGCAACTCGCGGGCGCCAATCCCGAAACCATGGCCGCGTCAGTCGCCGCCCCGCTCGAGCGGGCCTTCGCGACCATTCCGGGCATCACCTTGATGACGTCGCGCTCGTCGACCGGGCAGACAAACATCACCATGCAGTTCGATCTGGACCGCGACATCGATGGCGCCGCGCTCGACGTTCAATCGCAAATCACCGCCACCATCCGGCGCCTCCCGCAAGAAATGACGTCTCCACCGAGCTTCAGGAAGGTTAATCCGGCAGATTCGCCAATCCTGTTCCTCGGTCTGGCCTCGCCGACACTCCCGCTCTCGACGACGAATGACTATGCCGAACAGATCTTTGCTCAGCAGATTTCGCAGATCCCAGGCGTCGCACAGGTCAACATTTTCGGGCAGCAGAAATTTGCCGTGCGAATTCAGGCCAATCCGGATGCGGCCGCTGCCCGCGGCTTGACGCTCGCCGACATCCGCAACGCCGTCTCGGCGGCAAATTCCGCCACCCCGGTAGGAAGCCTCCGCGGCTCCGGCCAGAACGTCACGCTGACTGCATCAGGCCAGATCGAACATGCTGAAGGATATCGTGACCTTGTCGTCGCATGGCGCAATGGCGCTCCGGTTCGGTTAGGCGAAATCGCCAATGTGATCGATTCCGTCGAAAACGATCAGGTCGCCGGGTGGTATGGCAACGACCGCGCAATCCTTCTGGCTGTTTTCCGCCAATCTGACGCCAACACTGTTCAGGTCGTCGACGCCATCAAGGCGAAGCTCCCGGCGTATCAGGCTCAACTGCCCGCATCGGTTGAAGCATTCGTTTTGAACGATCGCTCCCGTTCCATCCGCGAATCGGTCGAAGACGTTGAGTTCACGCTGGCGCTTTCAATTGCGCTGGTCGTGCTGGTCATCTTCATGTTCCTGAAGACGTTCGCCGCAACGCTGATTCCCGCTCTGGCGCTGCCGGTGTCGCTGATCGGCACCTGCGCATTCATGTATCTCTTCGGCTATTCAATCGACAACATCTCGTTGCTTGCGATCACTTTGGCGGTTGGCTTCGTGGTCGACGACGCAATCGTCATGCTCGAAAACATTGTGCGCCACATCGAAGACGGGATGAAGCCGTTTGAGGCCGCGCTGAAAGGTTCTCGCGAGATCAGCTTTACGATCATTTCGATCACATTGTCGCTGGTGGCGGTCTTCATTCCGGTCCTGCTGATGGGCGGCGTCGTGGGGCGCGTCTTCCGCGAATTCGCAGTCGTGATCTCGTGCGCGATCCTTGTTTCGGGGTTTGTTTCTCTGACTTTGACGCCCATGCTCTGCGCCCGCATCCTCAAGCCGGTCGATCACGACAAAAAGCCCGGGACGGTGGCTCGTGTGATCGACTACGGCATCGATGCCGTCACGGACGCCTATCGCTGGACGCTAGATCTCGTATTGCGCTTCCGCCTCACGATGCTGGCCATCACGCTGGGCACGGTTGTGGCCAGCGTGATGATGTTCAACGCCATCCCGAAAGGCTTTTTCCCGATTGAGGACACCGGATTTCTCAGCGGCTCCACAGAGGCTGCGCCCGACATTGGCTTTCCGGCCATGATGCAAAAGCAGATGCAGGTTGCGCGCATTGTCATGGCCGATCCTGCTGTAGCCTACGTGACGTCTAACGCCGGGACTGGCGGCAGCGCCAATCAGGGAAGCATTTTCGTGGCGCTGAAGCCCAAAGCCGAGCGCGGCCCGATCGGCGACGTCATTGCCCGGCTGCGTCGATCGACCGGCGTCATTCCGGGCGTCACCGCCGTCTTCAACCCGGTGCAAAATCTCAATCTCAATGGCGGCCGCGTTTCACGCGCCCAATATCAGTACACGCTGCAATCCGGCGATCTGAACGCGCTTTACGAGAAAACTCCGGACATGATGGAGCGCATGCGGGTCTTGCCCGGCCTCCGCGACGTCACTAGCGACCTGCAGATCCGCAATCCGCAATTG
Source organism: Beijerinckiaceae bacterium (assembly GCA_019747375.1). Lineage (GTDB taxonomy): Bacteria > Pseudomonadota > Alphaproteobacteria > Rhizobiales > Beijerinckiaceae > Terripilifer. Next base: position 13,027 of record JAIEQX010000273.1, read on the forward strand.
TCGATCGACATCGATCGGGAAAAGGCGGCAGCTTTCGGCCTGACATCCGACCAGATCCGCGCTGCGCTCTACAACACTTACGGAAATCGCCAGATTTCCACGATTTTCACGCAAGCCGCCGATTATGCCGTCATTCTCGAAGCTGAGGGTGACTTCCGGAACGACCCCGCCGCAGTCGGCCGCATCTTCATTCGCGCCCAGTCCGGCTCGAGCGGAACCGTGGCGGCCACGCAAAACGCGACGACCGGAGCCGGCTCCGGCGCAACCGGCACTGGCGGTGGCGCGGGCGTCTCGTCGGCCCCCATCGTGCCGCTGGATCAGGTTGCAACCATCAGGAGGTCGGTCGGCCCTCTGACCGTCAACCGCCAGTCGCAACAGCCTGCGGTCACGCTCTCCTTCAATACGGCGCCCGGGGTCTCGATCGGCGAAGCTGTCGAGGAAATCCGTCGTGCCGAGCGCGACGCAAATCTGCCGGCGACGATCACGACCAATTTCTCCGGAACGGCCGCCCTGTTCCAGGATGCGCAGCGCGGGCAAGTTCCGTTGATCCTCGCCGCCGTCCTGACGATCTATATCGTGCTGGGCGTGCTGTACGAGAGCTTCATCCACCCGATCACGATCCTGTCTGGCCTGCCCTCCGCTGGCCTTGGAGCGTTGATCGCGCTTAATTTCTACGGCATGGACCTCTCGGTGATCGCCATCATAGGCATCTTGTTGCTTGTGGGCATCGTCAAGAAAAACGCCATCATGATGATCGACTTCGCCATCGAGCGACGAAACGAGGGCTACGATGCCCTCCCGGCCATTCGAGAGGCCGCTCTCATCCGCTTTCGTCCGATCATGATGACGACCTTGGCGGCAATTCTGGGCGCAGTACCGATCGCAATCGGAGCTGGAGCGGGCGCCGAACTGCGCCAACCGCTTGGCATCGCCATCGTCGGCGGCCTCTGCGTGTCTCAGTTGCTCACCCTGTTCATCACGCCCGTCGTTTATTATTACCTGGACAAGGTGGACAGCTATATTTCGGGTCGTTCACGCAAAGAAGCGGCCGCCCTTGAGCCGACCGGCCACCTGAAGCCGGCCGAGTAAGCCGGTTTCAGAATTTGCCGGATCTTGAGGTTTCACGAGCATCTGCTGCAACGGGGCGAAGGGCCATCCACTCCCCGATTCGAATGCGCGCGATGGGTTCGACGCCATCCGGGCCGGGCTTCAGCACGAGTGCGTCCCCTTCCGCCAAGGTGGCGCCGAAGAGCGCGTGCGCAACTTCGTAATCCCCGACGATCACACGAAGACCACGCTGAGATGCCCCGCCCTTTACGATCTTCTCAATCGCCAGCCCTTGAACACGCAGGCTCGGCGAACCGGAAGCGGTAGGCGTCAGTGAGTCTAGGATTTTGGGCGGCCCGATCACTCTAGCTGTCTCAACGGTTCGACAGAGTCCCACCGCATAGACCTCGAGTTCCAGACCCTGCAGTCCGGCGCGCACGGCTTCTGCCTGCCTGCGGCCGTCATCGGAAAGATGCCGTTGATGCGCGCAGCGTCGCGCATCGAGAATGCTAGCGTCTGTGGCCCCCGCTTCATTTCCATCGCCGGTCCAGTCGGCCGCAGCATGACGCAGAAAGAGTGTCGCGCCTCCTGATCGTAGAAGCTGAAACACCTCGACCTGAGCAGAGGCCTGCGGAACCGCGGGGCCAAGCGTCGCGAACACGACAGCGCACGCAATCATGCAACGGCGAAACTTGTTCATGACCGCAATCCCACGAAACTGGAGTTACCGCCGGAGGATGGACCGATAAATCGGTGAACCCCGGGGCGGACTTTTGAGCGCTGAGAAGTGCGTTACGTCATCCGATTTGAACAGTAGCTCGCGCGGCATCCCCCTCCGATCTTCTTCACCGTGGTAAATGTTCTACAACTACAAAGACTTCACGGAAGCGACACGATACGTGTGCAAATCGCCGCCGGTGTCTCGCACGGACACATACTCACCTGCGACGAAACGATGCGTATCGAATCTGAAGCCAGCCTCCTCGTCGTCTGATCCCAATTCGTAGTCGAAGCGCCAATTGCCGCCTCCTGCGCCGCCTGGGCGATGAACAAGCAATCCGCGCTGTACGATGTCGCCGCCGTCAATTTTATGGACGAAACACAGCGCTCGATCCCGTTTCCAGGCGACGAGGTTCAGGTGTCCCTCAGAATCCAGAGGCGCATTAATCTCATAGGCGTCTGCGGGAGGCGTGCTGGTCTCGCCTTTGGCGCTGGCGTATTCCAGTCTGATGCGACGCAATTTCGTCCCCGTTTCATTGGATTTCACCTTGCCTTCGACGCCGCTCATGATGTTCCTCCCCGGTTCAACGAGAAGTCCACGAGACGCCTTTGCGGGAAGACGGTCCATGACGCAGGTCAAGTCGGGGACCTGTGTGTAAGCCCAGCTTGGGTATGCAACTTCTCGCCAAGAGACTGTAATGTTCGGACGGGAGCCGCGATGCCACGGCTCGCCCCAGGGCGCCATCCTTGCGCCGTGTTCCGGGGCTCCAGTGTGGACCAGGTTGAATGGCCTGTGACCGGTCGCGAGAGCGGTTCAACGAGCGTCAGGGACTGTTTCGAGTATAAGAGCCGCATGAAATTCACCTGGAAATGGATAGCGATACCTTTGCTGCTCGGCGCATTCGGCGCCGCCGCCGCGCCGTGGACATTTTCTGGAGAAGCCTTGCGCCGCGAGCTTGCGGATCAAATGATGCAGACAACCGGCTTGCGGGCTATCGCAACCGGGCGCGCAACCTTTGCGATCCTGCCGCGTCCGCGGATCAAGCTTGAGAAGGTGTCCATCTCTGACGAGAACGGTTCGCTCGCCGTCGTAACGGACTTTTTGAAAGGCGATCTGCGCATTCTGCCCCTCATAGCGGGTCGGATGGAGCTGGCTTCGCTGCTGCTCGTTTCGCCTACGATTACCTATGATATCGATGGTCAGCCACTCAAGCAGAGCGGCGCCATCGCGCGCGCCAGCGATACGCTTCCAGCGACCCCCGAGGCCGCCGGGGCCGACGAAGCGAGGCTCGGCGTCATCAGCATTTCCGGGGGTTCCGCTCGGATCATGAGCAAGGCCCAGGGCTTCGACACGCGCGTCGACGACATCAACCTGACGCTCGACTGGCCTCGCCTCAGTTCGCCAGCGTCTCTCAACGGCACGATTACATGGGCGGGAGAGGTGGCTGAGGTCGCAGCATGGCTCGGAAAGCCAGCCGCCGTATTGCGCGGTGAACAATCCTCGATGACGATGAAGATCGAGTCGCCTGGATTGTCACTGTCGACCAACGGCGCTCTGTCGGGCAGCCCTCGCCTGCAATACGAAGGCCGCGTCGCGGTCGCGACTCGTTCGCTTCGAACATTGATGCGAACCGTCGGCGTTCAAGTGCCCCTTCCCGGTCCGCTCGCGAATGTAAGCCTAACAGGCAACGCGCGCGCTGGAATGCGCTCGATCGCTTTATCCGGGCTGCGCATGACGGTGGATGGCAACTCATTCGAGGGCACGCTGGCGCTGCAAGGCACGAATGTCCGCCCTACCCTGTCAGGTACGCTCGCGAGCGATCTTCTCATCCTGTCGCCGATTGTGTCGGATCTGCCGAGCCTGACCGGTCCCGAAGGACAGTGGAGCCGCGCGGCGCTCGACCTTAAGTCACTGGACTTTGCGGATGTGGACCTACGGTTTTCAGCTGCCCGGGCTCGCCTCGGCAGAACTGTCTTCGAAGATACGGGCTGTTCGATCCTGCTTACCAACGGAAGACTTGACGTCACGCTCGGCCAGGCCCGGACGTCCGGCGGCTTGATAAAGGGCCGGGCTAGTCTGACGCCTGGGGTCGCCGGCGTAGACCTGCGCGCATCCGGCGTTTTCACCAAGATCGACTCCGGCGCCCTGATGAAGGACGCCTTGCGCGGCATCAGGATCACGGGCGAGGCCAGTGGCCAATTCTCGTTCGACGGCCAAGGCGAGACGGTCGCGGAACTTATTCGCTCCGTCGATGGGCGAGCCCAAATCACTTTCCGCAATGGCGATATTATGGGCTTGGATCTTGAGCAGGCGCTGCGCCGACTTGAAAAACGTCCGCTGTCCATCGTCACGGAAGTACGGAGCGGCCGCACTGGTTTTGAGACTGCCGTCGTTTCGGCGCGCCTGAATGATGGACTCATCGAATTAGACCAGGCAGCTGTCTCAGGCTTGGGCGTCCAACTTGCGGTTACTGGCCAAGCCTCGCTATCCGACAGGAACCTGCAGCTGCGCGCGCTCGCTCGGCAAACGAGTGGTCCGACCGCCTCGGCGCGAGAAAGCGGTCCGCAATTGCTGATGGAGATTCGTGGGTCATGGGACGATCCCGCACTTATTTTCGATACTGATAGCCTCATGCGCAGGTCGGAGGCCGCCGCGCCCCTTCTGCGCGCCTTGGAGCAGGTTCCGGCCGCGACAGCGCCCGCTCAGGCTGTTCCCTGATAGGAACGCAGCCGACCCAATATTGCGCCAGCCAGCAAAGCTATGCCGACGGTCGCGATCATGAGCGTCGAGACGGCATTGACCTCAGGAGTTACTCCGAGGCGGATCTGGCTATAGATGCGCATCGGTAGCGTTGTCGATCCGGGTCCAGCCAAGAAACTCGCAATGACGAAATCGTCGAGAGACAAAGTGAACGCCAACAAGAAGCCCGCGATAATGCCAGGCGCCAGGAGCGGCAGGGTAATGTTGCGGAAGGTCGCGGACGGCGTGGCGCCCAGATCCATAGCCGCCTCTTCAAGACTGCGATCAAGGCCAGCAAGGCGGGACTGCACAACCACGGCGACGAAACACATTCCCAACGTCGAATGGCCCGCGACGATCGTCCAGAAGCCCCGATCCAACCCGAGGCCGATGAAGAGCAACAAGAGCGATAGACCCAGGATGACCTCTGGCATGACAAGCGGCGCATAAAGCATCGCGCTAAAAAATCCGCGGCCGCGAAAGCGCCCGAACCGCACCAGCGCGAAAGCCGCCATTGTTCCAAGAATGGTCGCAATGATCGCGGAGGCGAACGCGACACGCAGACTTATCCAGGCAGCGGCGATGAGCGCATCATTGCTGAGCAAGGAGACATACCAGCGCGTGGAAAATCCGCCCCACACGGTCACCAACCGCGAAGCGTTGAAGCTGTAGAGCGCCAGTAAGGCAATCGGCAGATAAAGAAAGCCGAAACCGAGCGCCAGAACCGATAGGTGGCGCGGCGTGAGTCCCCTGCTCATGCGTCGGCCTCGCGAAATTTGGAGCGCTCGTAGAGCAACAGCGGGACTAGCAAGACCACGAGCAGAATTATCGCAACTGCGCTTGCCGCAGGCCAATCGCGATTTTCGAAGAATTCCGTCCAGAGAATACGGCCGATCATGAGAGTTTCTGACCCGCCGAGAAGATCAGGAATGACGAACTCGCCGACAGCCGGGATAAACACGAGCAGCATTCCAGCCACGATGCCGGGCCAAGCGAGCGGCGCCGTTATATTCCAGAACGCACGAGACGGCGTCGCGCCGAGATCCGCTGCCGCTTCAAGCAATGCTGGATCCTGCCGGTCGAGTGACGCATAAAGCGGCAAGATCATGAACGGCAAATACGAATACACAAGGCCTATCGCGACAGCCCAGTCAGTAGCGAAAATGCTCACCGGAGTTTCGATCAAGCCCAGCGACAGAAGCGCATGATTCAATAATCCCTCATCTTTCAGGATCATGATCCACGCGTAGATGCGCGCCAGAAAGCTCGTCCAAAACGGCGCAATCGCGAG
>JAIEQX010000051.1 GCA_019747375.1 Beijerinckiaceae bacterium
CGCAGTTCTGAACGCGCGCTTTCATGAGCAGGAAGCTTATATCGTCGCGGAGGCCGGCGTACCGGGCGCAATTACGGTCGCGACCAACATGGCTGGCCGCGGCACGGACATCCAGTTGGGCGGTAACCTCGAGATGCGGATTGGCCAGGAGTGCAAGGATCTTGACGGTCCGGAGCGCGAAGCCAAGGAAACCGAGATCCGCAATGAGATTGCCGGCTTTCGCGAAAAAGCTATAGCGGCCGGCGGCCTTTACATCATCGGCACCGAGCGCCACGAGAGCCGCCGAATCGACAACCAATTGCGCGGTCGCGCAGGACGACAGGGAGATCCCGGTCGTTCGAAGTTTTTCTTGGGGCTGCAGGATGATCTGATGCGGATCTTTGGGTCCGATCGGATGGAGTCCATGCTGGTTAAGCTCGGCCTCAAGGAGGACGAGGCTATAGTTCATCCTTGGATCAACAAGGCCCTGGAAAAGGCGCAGCAGAAGGTCGAGGCCCGCAACTTCGACACCCGCAAGAACATCTTGAAATACGACAACGTCATGAACGACCAGCGCAAGGTCGTGTTCGAGCAGCGCCGTGAAATGATGGCGCAGGATTCGCTTGAAGAGACGGTCGCCAATATGCGCGCTAACGCCGTCGACGATATCGTGGGCAAACACCTGCCAAAGGATTCGTACCCGGAAACGTGGGCGATCGCAGAGCTCGATCAAGAACTCCGCGATATGCTCAATCTGGAGCTTCCGGTCTCAGATTGGGCCAAGGAAGAAGGCATCGGTCAGGAAGAAATTACCGAACGTCTGCATCAGGCGGCAGATGAGGCTTACGCTGCGCGGGTAGAGAAGAACACGCCCGATGTCATGCGCTACGTCGAGAAGCAAATCGTCTTGCAGGTTCTCGATCATTTCTGGCGCGAGCATCTCGTCATGCTCGACCATCTGCGCCAGGTCATCGGCTGGCGTGGCTATGCGCAGCGCGACCCGCTGAATGAATACAAGTCAGAGGCTTTCGAACTTTTCAACGCGCTGATCAACAAGTGGCATGAAGTCACGACGCAGCAACTCATGCGGGTCGAAGTGGCTTTCGACGAGCCTGACGGGTCGTTGCCGCCCATGCAGGCTTCGCATCTGGACCCCCTGACCGGCGACGACGACATGACGATCGCGGAAATCAACGCCCGCATCGCCGCGGGAGAGCTGTCACCCGCCGCTCTTGCCTATTCGGGCGCAGCTGTCGAATTGCCGGTGCGGGATCCCTCTGACCCACAAAGCTGGGGACGCGTTGGCCGCAACGAAGCGTGCCCGTGCGGATCCGGCAAGAAGTACAAGCATTGTCATGGCGTTCTCGCCTAAGACGCATTCAATCTTTGAGAAAGTTGTGGCCGTTGGGCGCGGGTCGTGCAGGCGCGTCCGACTCCATATTCCGGACGACAAACCCGACTGCGCGCGCAGTTATTCCCTATTCGACGACAAATCCTCAATAAGCGTGTAACTCCAGGCATACTAGACAAGTAAAGAAGCGGCCCATTAGGAGCCGAGCTCTCCATTACGGGCCAGGCTGATTGGCGCTTAGCCCGGCGTGAAGTAGCATTTAAGAATTATTTTTTGAGTGACGATTTTTAATACAGGACATTTCCATGGTGACCCATTTTTTGGGGCGTCGTCTACGGACACGCGCCCTTTTCACGGTTCTTGCTGCGACGGTTTTCACGAATACGGCAGTCGCACTGGATGGCAGCCAGCCAGTTTCCGAATCAGCCGCGAGTTGCGACCACGCGTCGCTGACGCCCGGCCTCGCGCTGCAGATATCGTCAGACGGAACCGTCTGGATCGATGAAGCTGGCGGATTTGTCTATGTCAGGGATGGGGGACGCCTCGAACGGTATCGACTTGCCGATGGCGGTCGCGACGCGAAGCGAGAACAGGACGTCCCCCCGGTGGCGAGGCTGGTCAACCTTGCGGAACTTCCCTTGCTGCCCCTTGTGGCGGGTAAGGAGCATGCGACGCCACTGGCCAGCGGCCGGACAATCTTCCTGTCGCGTCTACACTCCAATATCCTCCATCTGAAGATCCCTCCTCTAGATACCGACATGTATCGCGCCTTCATCACTGAGGTTGCGGGGGGAACCTATTGCCAGCAATCCGTCGCGACTTTGCCGGATGCCGTCAAAAGCCAGGTCCGGCCGCTTGTCCGATACATGATGTATGATCTCATCACGTCGGGCCGGCTCGACGAATACAAGCCATGGGAAGCGTTTCAGCCGGTCGCCACGGCCACCCTGGAGAAGAAGACCCTTACCGACATCATGAGCGTCTATGGATTTCGCGCAACGGAACTGGTGCGTTCCGACCCCGAACTGGCGAGAATGGATCCGGCCAAATTCTGGGCCTTCGCGTGGAATGCCGTCGCGCTCCTGTTCAAGGACAAGGAAGCCCATCAATTCACCGATCTCATCATGGAAAACGTCCTCACCGGGCGCCGCGCCGAAAAGGACGTCGAAGAAACGATCGATATATATTTCACCACAAGCAAGAAGACGCCAGAGCGTCGCATCGCCTACCGGGACTTCGTCGCCGCGCTCGAACACAGGTTCGCAAAAACGAAGACGATGCTTGTCTATATCGACGCAAGTTGCTGGGGGATCGAGAAAACTTGGGTTTCCGCCGGTTTCGTAGCGCCCTCGCGTCTGCTTCAGATCGCGGCCGACACCTCGGTAAATTTTATGCAGGCCTCTAGGCTAAACACCTCAAAGATACTTCTCGATGGCCTGCTTGCTGGCGAGAGTTTCTCCACCGTACGGCGCAAGATGATGTCGTCCACAAGCTATGCCAGCGGCGTGGAGGACCGCTTCATCTTCCCGGACCAGCGGTCCCATCCGACGTCTGGACCCGTCCTGCGGCTCGAACGCTCGATCCAGTCGAGAGCTCCGGGAGCAGAATGGAAGCCATACACGTCGGAAGGCTATTTTTGATAAAGCGCAGTCGTCAGCCCATCGATGAACGCAGAATGAACGAGCAGGACATGCGGCGTTCAGGCGATGCCGCCTAGTCTCCACATGAAGACGCCGACGGGCTTGGTCCTGCCGGCGCCGAGATGAGGAGAAGACAGATGAGCATCAATCTTCGCAAGTCTATGGCCGGCGCCCTCGCAGCTCTCGGAATTGCCGCGACCGTGGCTGTCTCCGCCACCCCGGCTTCAGCTGATTGGCGCGGACACCGTGGCGGGTGGGGAGGCCATCATCGCGGTTGGGGCGGTCCGGTCGCAGCGGGCGTCATCGGCGGACTGGCGCTCGGCGCCATCGCGGGCAATCGCTATTACGGCCCATCCTATGCTCAACCCGTTTATGGCGGCGATTGCTATCGTCAGGACAGACCGACCTACGACCGCTGGGGTCGATTTATCGGCTACCGCGGCGTGACCATTTGCGACTGATTTGAACGGCCACGTATTCTGTCCGTGTGTCCATCGCGGTCAGGATGAAGAGACCCTCCGGGATGCCCCCTCCCGGAGGGTTTTGCTGTTAATGGGGGCAGGCTGCCTGCACCCGGAGCCAGTGGCTTTTTACCCGAGAGTCGTTGTTCAGTTTTCGAGTTTCGTGGCGACGCGGACGGGCGCGCTGAGGCTGGCCTGCGGTTTTACCGGGCCGGACGCGCGAGGCGCGGTTTTCTGGACGTCAGTGGTCTTCGCCTCGTCCTTGCCGCCGGGAATAACATATCCCATCCAACGCTTGAGCATGGACGTCTTTTCCGCTTCGGTCGGCGTCTCGATCTTTGCTGCGACCGTACTGTCCTTGGCTGCGGGCTTGGCGGCGACTTTCACGGCTGGCTTCTGCGCGGCGGATGAAGCCTTGGCGTCAACCGTCGGAGCCGCGACCTTGGCGACGACAACGGGCTTTTCAGCATCAGGCTTCGCAATGGGTTTGGCCGCGACCTGCACAACTGCCGGGATCGGGCGGCCCTTGGCGTCGAGCGCTATTTCGACAGGCCCCTGCTCTAGAGCATCGGGCCGACTGACCTCCATGACGCTCGCCATGGTCGGATGCTGGCCGCCGTCGCGGTACACGATCTTGATCGGCTGCACGCCGCTGGACACCAGTTCCGCAACCTTGGCGTCATCGCTCTTCTGCTTTTGGGAGACACGCGCGACGACTTCCTGATCTTGGTTCAGCGGCGGGCATGAAGCCGTCGCCTCCAAGGTCAGTCCAGCGACCGCCGAAGTCGCGTCAAACACGTACTTACGGCCACAATAGGAGACGTTCGGCTCACGCTTGGTGACCTCGAACCGGTCGTTGCCGTCCTTCAACGTTCGCCAGAATGGCATATTTGGGTCAAGCCGGTGACGAGCGAGGTTTTCTGGCGTCATGCGGAAAGGGTAAGATTGCATCTGGATCGCCCGCTGGCCGCCCGAAAAAGCCTCACGGGCGATCGCGTAGATCTCTTCGATCTGCTGGTCGGTCATCGAGAAGCAACCGGCAGAAGAGCAGGCCCCATGCACCATGATGGCGCCGCCGGTGTAGCCCTGCGCGCGATCAAGCGCATTCGGATAGCCGACGTTGAACGACAGGTAGTATTGGGAATTCGGGTTCATCTGGCCAGGCGTGATCGTGTAGAAGCCCTCCGGCACCTGACGATCGCCCTCGCGGCGTTTCGGGCCGAGTTGGCCGGACCAGCGACACATGGGGAAGCTTTTCAGAAGAGTGTATTCTCCGTCGGCCTTCAGCTTCCAGATTTCGAGTTCCGCTTCCTTCTTGAAGGCGCGAATCAGGATGGGAGCTTGCCGGGTCGTTCCCTTCTGATCCATCAAGGCAAGCGTGGCTGCGGGGATCGGCCGGAAAGCCTTGCCGTTAATTCCTGTGTCCTGACAGGCGGACAGCAGCCCCGCCGAAACGGCTACAAGCGCAATCCGTCCCAGAGGACCAGCGACATTCCCGAATTTCGAGCTCAAAGAGACCATGCGCCAACGGACCTACTCAGACGACAAAAGAAGGCCCGCCTTGCGAACCTCGCCCCCTAGGCTTTAGTGAATTATCATTACACGTTGGTTACTTGACGGGCGAGCAGAAATTCCCGCGTGGTGAAGGGACCATTAAGCATGAGCCTTGCCGGGAACTTGCTGAGGCGGGGCGTTGCCGCATTGTCTGGCTAAATTTTTCGCCCTATCGCCAGGAATTTTTCCGCCCGCGCATGGCGGACGTCATCCTTCGACATCCCCGCAAAGGCCTCGAGGGCTCTCTGGATGGCGTCGGATGTTCGGGCGATCATCGCCTCAGGGTCGCGATGCGCGCCCCCTGCCGGCTCGGGAATTATACTGTCAATAATGCCAAATCTCAGAAGATCCTGCGCAGTGATCTTCATATTGGTGGCCGCGTCCTGTCTACGACCGCTGTCACGCCAGAGGATCGATGCAGAGGCCTCGGGAGACGCAACTGTGTAGATCGAATGCTCCAGCATCAGCACGCGATTGGCGGTAGCGATCGCAACGGCGCCGCCTGAGCCGCCTTCACCGACCACGACAGAAACATTTGGCACGCCCAGGGCAAGACAGGCTTCGGTTGATCGAGCGATGGCCTCGGCCTGCCCCCGCTCCTCCGCGTCGATGCCCGGAAAAGCCCCAGCCGTGTCCACCAAAGAAATCACCGGCAAGTCAAAACGGTCCGCCATCTCCATCAGGCGGACGGCCTTGCGATACCCCTCTGGACGCGTCATGCCGAAATTATGGCGGATACGGCCTTCGGTGTCAGAGCCTTTCTCTTGGCCCATGATGCAGACGGATTGACCTTTGAAGCGCCCAAACCCAGCAATCAGCGCCTCGTCCTCGGCAAACTTCCGATCTCCCGCCAGAGGCGTGAAATCCTCGATCATCCCGGCGACGTAGTGGATGAAATGCGGCCGCTGCTGATGACGCGCCACCTGGGTCTTTTGCCACGGGGTTAAGGACGCATACAGATCCGTGAGGGCCTTGGCGGCTTTAGCTTCGAGCCGCACGAGTTCTTCGTTGATGGCGACGGAATCCTCGGTCGCCAATGCCCGAAGTTCCTCGACCTTGGCGTCAAGTTCCGCCACGGGTTTTTCGAAGTCGAGGTAAGAACGCATGCTCATAGCGGGGAGTGACCTTGAGCGGAAGAAACTGGGCGCGGATGCCGGAAGCTGAAACTAGGCGAGCCGGAGGTCGCTCCAAGGCGGGTCGCTTCCGCCGGAGCCGGGGATAACTGTCCATTTCGAATGCCGAAGTCAAGCGCGGGCGAGGGCGAGGGCTCACCCATCCGAAAGCGGGTGCAGATCGCGCACCATCGCCTTGGTTCGCTCATCGAGGACATGGGTGTAGATCTGGGTGGTTGAGACGTCGACGTGGCCAAGCAATTCCTGCACGACGCGCAAATCCGCTCCATTTTGCAACAGATGGCTGGCGAAGGCGTGTCGAAGCACATGCGGGCTGACAAGATCGGTCCGCAATCCTGCAGCGGCAGCCACGCCTTTGAGATCCCGCGCGAACGACTGTCGGGTCAAATGCCCGCTTTCACTGTCGGCAGGAAATAACCAGGGGGATTTGCCATGGGCCGGTCGCACCTGGATCAGAAGATCCAGGTAAACAGCCATCGCCTCGCGGGCGGGCTCGGACAGGGGAACGAGCCTGTCACGACCACCCTTGCCTCGGATCGTCAGCAACGGATCTCGCCCGCGCGCTGCGCTACGTGGCAGGGCGACGAGTTCGGAAACCCTCAGGCCTGTCGCATACAGACTTTCGAGCAGGCATGAGAGGCGGGCGGCCCTCAGTCGCTCTGGCGCCGCCCGGTCAGGATCCGAGATTCCTTCCTTGGCGACTGACAGCAGCCGATCGACCTGGTCCATTCCGAGGACCTTGGGCAGCTGGCGACCGCGGCGCGGCCCTTCGATGACAGTCGTCGGGTCTTCGCTGCGGCGACCTTCCGTATAGAGAAAGCGGTGGAACTGTCGCACGCTGGAGAGGCGCCGCGCGCCAGATGAAGGCTTGAAGCCGCGGCGATCGAGATCGCCCAGATAAGAACGCACGATATTCGCGTCGACTCCCAACGGATCCACCCCGGAGGCGGCCAAAAACTCGCAATAGTCGTCGAGGTCACGCCTATACGCATCCAGCGTATTGGCGGCGGCGCCACGCTCGGCGGCGATCATTTCGAGGAACAGGGAGACCAACCGTCCGGCCGGAACGTCGCTCATTTGTTCAACTTCGAGGAAGGCAGCGTCTGTGTCATCTCGCGAGGCTGGGGCTCAACGAATGTGACGAGCGCAAGCATCCCGCCCCAGGCGAAGGCGCCGAGTAACGCGACGATCGTCAAAAATCTGAACAGCGTGGGCAAAAGGCTCTCCGCAGGATGGCGAAGGGAGATCGGAAAGCGCCGGGCGCTCCCATCCCGAATCGCAAGTCGCACCGGTCGATCGAAGGATCATACCCTCTGGAGCTTAAATCTGCGTGCTCGCCGTGCTAAGGACGATTGCGATGAACGACACGACTTCTTTTCCCGCCTCCGGCGGAGCCCACCGGCCTCAGGCTTTTCCAGACCTGACCGACGACCGGCCCGGCGCCGCGCCGGCGCGGCGCGACGCTCGCGCCGCCGAAATCGTGCGCCGCCTCGGCGGACGTTCGATTGTGCTCGTTGGCATCATGGGGTCGGGCAAAACCTCAGTTGGACGCCGGCTTGCCGCCCGCCTGGGCCTTGATTTCGTGGACGCGGACGCCGCCATCGAGACGGCTGCCCGAATGACGATTGCGGAGATTTTCAAGCGCCATGGCGAGGTCTTTTTCCGCGACCGCGAACACCATGTCATCGCCCGCCTCCTGGGCGAGGGCCAAAAGGTCCTGGCCACTGGCGGCGGCGCCTTCATGAGGGAGGATTCGCGCGCCTGCATCGCCGAGCGCGGCCTGTCCATTTGGCTTAAAGCCGATCTTGACGTGTTGATGCGGCGCGTTCGCAAGCGCTCGAACCGGCCGCTGCTTCACACGGACGATCCTGAAACGACGATGAAACGTCTGATCGACGACCGCTATCCCGTATATGCCCTGTCCGACCTGACAGTCATGTCCAGCGACGGCCCGCATGACGGAGTGGTTGAAACCATTCTCCTGGCGCTCGAACGAACCCTGCCTCTGGCGGCGCCAACCTCCGCTGTCGAGAACGCTCAGACTGGAATGCCTATGAACGCCGCTGAATCCGACGCTCCCCAAACGACCGTTCCAGTCGAACTCGGTTCGCGCCGCTACGACATTTTTATCGGGCCGCATCTGATCGAGGACGCAGGCGCGTATATCGCCCGGTTGTTCCCCGGCTCCGCCTGCACCATCGTGACTGACCGGAATGTCGCGGAACGGCATCTACCGGCGCTCGAAGCCGGACTGGACATGACGGGCGTCCGCCACACGCGATGCGTCGTTGACCCCGGCGAAGCGTCGAAGTCTTTCGGGGTGTTCGCTCAGGTATGCGACGCCATTATCGAGGCGCGCATGGAGCGTCGAGATCTCGTTGTCGCGCTGGGCGGCGGCGTTATAGGCGATCTCGCAGGCTTTGCGGCCGCAAGCGTCCGCCGGGGCATGCGGTTCGTGCAAATCCCCACGACGCTGCTGGCGCAAGTCGACTCGTCTGTGGGGGGTAAGACCGGCATTAATTCGCGTCACGGAAAGAACCTCGTCGGCGCCTTTCACCAGCCCTCGCTGGTTTTGGCTGACATCGGCGCGCTTGCAACTTTGCCAGAGCGAGAGTTCCGAGCGGGTTACGCCGAAGTCGCAAAATACGGCTTGATTGACGATCCCGCTTTTTTCAACTGGCTCGAACAGAACTGGCGGCAGGTGTTCGGCGCGGGGCCGGAGTTGACCCGCGCCATAGCCACAAGTTGCGCCGCCAAAGCATCCGTCGTCATTCGCGACGAAACAGAGCAGGGCGATCGCGCATTGCTCAACCTCGGCCATACCTTCGGCCATGCGCTCGAAGCCCTCACCGGTTTCGACGGGTCGCGCCTCATTCATGGCGAGGCGGTGGCCATCGGCATAGCTTGCGCATTTCGTTTTTCCGTGCGCCTCGGCCACTGCCCTGCGAGCGAAGCCGACCGCGCCATCGCGCATTTGCGTGATGTCGGATTGCCCACGCACATCCGTCAAATAACGGGATGGACAGCAGATGCCGACGAAATGGTATTGGCTATGCAGCAGGATAAGAAGGTAGAGCGGGGGGCGTTGACCTTTATTCTGGCTCACGGGATCGGGAAAAGCTTTATCGCTCGCAATGTTCCGGCTGACGAAGCTCGAGCATTTTTGGTCCAAGAACTGCTGGCATGATTTATTGACAGGGAGCTGAGGCGCCAATGGAACAACTTGCGTCAGCGCTGGACCATTGGCTGGCGCTAGCCGTAACGTTGCTTTGCCTCGCCTTGTCGGCGCTTTTTTCAGGATCGCAGTCGGCCTTGACGGCCGCATCCCGAGCTCGGCTCCATGCCTTGTTGGCCAATGGAGACCCCCGGGCCAGCGCGGTGACGAAATTGCTTGCGGCGCGCGAGCGACTGATCGGCACACTGCTGATTGGCCGCAATATATCCAAGGTCTGCGCGGTAGCGTTGATAACGGGCGTCTTGGCGGAAGAGTTCGGACGAAGCGGCGTTTTTTATTCAGCCGCCTTTATGTCGGTTGTGATCATCGTTTTCGCCGAAATACTTCCCAAGACAATTGCAATTGCGTCGCCCGACCAGGTGGCCCTCTGGCTGGCGCGGATTATTGCGTTTTTCGTGCTCATCTTCGGACCTTTGGCCCGAGCCGGCAACGCATTCGCGCGTTTGTTGCTACGGCCGTTTGGCGTCACCATTGGCGAGCACGAGGCGGTGCTTTCGGCGCACGAGGAACTGCGCGGCCAGGTCGATCTCATGCACCGCGAAGGCGGCGTGGCGCGCACGGATCGGGACATGTTTGGCGGCCTGCTCGATATTAAGAATCTGTCCGTATCGGACGTCATGATCCACCGCACAAAAATGCGAACGATCAATGCGGATCTCCCTCCGGAGGAGCTTGTGCGCGAGATATTGGGATCTCCCTATACACGCGTGCCGCTGTGGCGCGGGGAGCCGGAAAACATCATTGGGGTGCTGCACGCCAAGGATCTCCTGCGTTCCCTGGACAAGGCGCAGGGCGACGCCCGCCAGGTCAATGTCGCCGAAATTGCCCTCGACGCATGGTTCACGCCGCAGAGCACGCATCTGCAAGATCAGCTTCAGGCTTTTCTCAAGAGGAAGACGCATTTCGCCCTGGTGGTGGACGAGTACGGCGAAGTCATGGGCCTCGTCACCCTTGAAGATATTCTAGAAGAGATCGTCGGCGACATTCGCGATGAGCATGACGTCGCCATGCAGGGAGTTCGGCCCCAACCCGACGGCAGCGTCAATGTGGACGGTTCCGTCTCGATCCGCGACTTGAATCGGGTCATGGACTGGAGCTTGCCGGACGAAGAAGCGACGACGATCGCCGGCCTCGTCATTCATGAGGCGCAAGCAATTCCCGAAGCGGGGCAAATTTTCACGTTTCACGGCTTTCGTTTCGACGTCCTGCGCAAAAGTCGAAATCGTATCACGGTACTGCGCATAAGGGCCGTATCGCCCGCCAGCGAACCGGATGAACGCGGCTAGCCGAGCAAGGGTGGGGCGGCCGGCGATGGCAGCTGGGGAGCGGGCTGCGGATCGGCCATGAACTGCGCACGCGCCAATGCGGCAAAACGACCGTTTTGCGCAACAAGTTGCTCGAAAGAGCCCGTTTCGACGACGCGTCCCTGGTCAAACACGAGAATGCGGGACGCATTGCGAATGGTGGCTAAGCGATGAGCGATTACGAAGGTCGTGCGTCCTTCTGTAGCCGCATCCAAAGCCGCCTGAAGCTGACGCTCTGTCGTGGCGTCAAGTGCGCTGGTGGCCTCGTCGAAAATCATGATGGGTGGATCCTTCAAAAGCGCACGCGCGATCGACAGTCGCTGCCGCTCGCCGCCCGAGAGAGACCGTCCCCTTTCACCCACCAGCGTGCCAAGTCCCTCGCTCTGACGCCCGACGAATTCGGTCGCCTGCGCGCGTTCGAGCGCGCGACGAATGTCGTCCTCCGTAGCGTCGGGCTTTCCAACGCGGAGATTCTCCTCGATGGAACGGGCAAAAAGCATGGGCTCCTGAAAGACCACGCCGATATTTCGGCGAAGCGAGACAAGTGTGATGTCACGTATGTCGATGCCGTCGATCTTCACCGCACCGTTGATCGGATCAAAAACGCGATGCAACAGACTGAGAGTCGTCGACTTGCCCGATCCAGTAGCACCCACCAGTGCGACCGTTTCGCCGGGCTCGACCACGAAAGAGACATCCGAGACTGCTGTGCGACGACCATCATACGAGAACGTAACGTTCTCAAAGCTGACGCGACCCTGTAGCCGAGACACAGATTGAGCGCCCGGCCGATCGTGTACGCCGGGCTGCGTGTCGAGCACGTCAAAGAACTCCTGAAGCTTCGGCGTCAGCATAAAAATCCAGTTCACGAAGCTGACGACCTGCTCAAGCCTGCCAATCAACATGGTGGCGAAGCTCATGAAGGTGACAATTTCGCCGATCGTCGCCAGACCTTGGAGATGAAGCCAGGTCCCCAGAAGAAAAATGCCCACTAGCGTCAGCGTTGCAGAGGCCCGGGTCGCCACCGCCGCTAGCGCCCACCACGACAACACCGGCATCTGGGCGCGCAACAGATTGTCTATGATTTGGCGCATCGCGCCGGTTTCGGCTTCAACCCGCGTGAAGCTCTGGATCACCGATACATTGCCAAGCGCATCCGAGGCGCGCTCCGCCAGATCGGTGTTGTACCGCTCGACCTTGGTCTGCAGGCCCTCGGTCCGCCGGAGAACCACCGTGGTGAGCACGCCGAAGAAGAAAACCAGCACGATCAGGAGCGAAGCAAGCCGCCAATTGATAAATGTCGAGAGTGGCAGCAGCACGAAAAGCGCCAGAAAGGATGCGCAATTCTCTCGGAAGAACGAGAGCCACAGGCTCGACATGCCAGCGGCCCCATCCAGCATCGTCTTCAGGAGGCGTCCCGAATGACTGGCTGTATGAAAACTGAGCGGCAGATGCAGGACATGCTCGAAATAGTGCCCCGTGACAGCCAACCGCTGACGATGTGACAACCGGTCCGCATGCAACGCCACCAGCACCGCCGCCGCGATGGTAAAAAGCCCAAACCCCACCCATGCCCCAACCAGTGGCATCAGATCTTCCCAACGCAGCGTAGCCCCGTCCTTCTGTGCGCCGGCCAGCTTGTCGATAATCCGCCCGAACAGCACCGGTTCGGCGAACTGGGCCAGCGCCAATGCGAGATTGGCGAAGACCAGAATGACAGCGAGCCGGTATTCCTGTCCGAGCTGCTGAAGCACTCGGATATAGACCCTGAGGATGTTCATGGGCGCGTGGCTCGAAACATGGGCGATGGCGGAAAACGCAACGTCTGTTTGCCCCTATAACCGAGGTGGGTGGCCTTGACCATGGGGGCCGAACAGTTCCCACCTCAGGATTTTCAGGAAACTGTCTACTTCCGCAGTTGCGAAATCGCTTGGTTTCAGGCATGCGAGCCGATAACTTTCGGCAATCTCGGGTTGGAGCCAAGCGGCTGTCATGAGCAAGGTTTATTCGGACTCGACCGCCGCGATGGCCGGCATTCTGCGCGATGGCATGACGATCATGTCCGGCGGCTTCGGCCTCTGCGGGATTCCTGAAAGCCTCATCCTCGCAATCCGCGAGGCTGGCGTGAAGGACCTGACCATCGTCTCGAATAACGCGGGCGTGGACGGCATAGGCCTCGGGATCCTTCTGGAGACTCGTCAGATTCGCAAGATGATTTCGTCATATGTCGGCGAGAACAAGCTCTTCGCCCAGCAGTACCTAGCCGGCGATCTGGAGCTGGAATTCAACCCGCAGGGTACGCTTGCGGAACGCATCCGTGCAGGTGGCGCCGGCATCCCGGCCTTCTTCACCAAGACCGGCGTGGGCACGATTATCGCGGAAGGCAAGGACCTGCGCGAGTTTGACGGGGAAACCTTCGTGATGGAGCGAGGCATCGTGGCCGACGTTTCCATAGTTCATGCCTGGAAGGGCGACACGGAAGGCAACCTTGTGTACCGCAAAACAGCCAGAAACTTTAACCCCATGATGGCGACGGCAGGCAAGATCACGATCGCCGAGGTCGAGCATCTCGTCCAGCCGGGCGAAATCGACCCTGATCACATCATCACCCCGGGCATCTTTGTCCAGCGCCTCGTTCATGTCCCGAGCGCAGTAAAGCACATCGAGCAGCGCACGACCCGCAAGCGCGCTTAACCACCGCTATCTTAGAATGTGGCTCAAGCCCGTTCGACCAAGACTGACTTCAAGGAGACGTTAAGATGGCCTGGACCCGCGACGAGATGGCGGCGCGCGCCGCGAAGGAATTGCGCGACGGTTATTACGTCAATCTCGGGATTGGCATCCCGACGCTTGTCTCTAACTATATTCCGGCAGGGATGACCGTTCAGTTGCAGAGCGAGAACGGCATGCTGGGCATGGGTCCTTTTCCCTATGAGGGCGAAGAAGACGCCGATTTGATCAACGCCGGCAAGCAGACCATTACTGAACTCCCCACGACGTCCTATTTTTCCAGCGCCGATTCCTTCGCGATGATCCGCGGTGGCCACATCGACCTGTCCATTCTCGGCGCCATGCAAGTGGCCGAGAACGGCGATCTCGCCAACTGGATGATTCCCGGAAAGATGGTAAAGGGCATGGGCGGGGCGATGGATCTCGTCGCAGGCGTGAAGAAAGTCGTGGTCGTGATGGAGCATGTCGCAAAGGACGGCGCCAAATTGCTGCACCGCTGCACATTGCCTTTGACCGGGTCGGGCGTCGTCGATCTTGTCATCACGGATCTGGGCGTTTTGACGATCGACAAGGCCGGAAAGGGCGGGATGCAGTTGATTGAACTGGCCAGCGGCGTTGCTGTCGACGAGATCCGCGCCAAGACCGAGGCAAAATTCTCGGTCGCGTCCGCTCTGGCTTAAAATTCACGCTTGCGGGGGCGTCAAAGCCGCTCGCGCTGGTCACTTGGAATAGCTTCGCGCTCCCCCGTCAGCCGATTGAACCCCCGTGTGATATTTTCCCGCGCGCTGCGGAAGGCTTGGTCGGCCACGTCCCAGTTGACGATCTGCTGGCGCCCGCCGATTTGCGCGCCGTCGCGCGCACCGGTGTCGTGCCAATAGGCGGCCGCGACGGTGATCAGAAATCCCAATATGATGCCGACGATCAAGCGCATGCGTTTTGTCCTCACGGCGCAACAATGACCGCGCAGGGAAACGGCATCCCTGCCACTGGGTTCCGCAACAGCAACATTTCGCTGCAGTGCAAGGCAAGTGGCGCCCTACGAAGGTCGCATTTTCATCACCTCCGATGAGTTCTTGTACTTTCGTTCTCATCATACTTGTGTTTATATCCCGGCAACGAGAAGGTGGGTGGGTCCAATGGGTTCCAAAGAGAATCCTTGTCCAATCCGCCCGTCTGAAGGGGGAAACGGAGAATTTTACGGACGCCGTTTCCGGTGGCCGTGGCCGACGTCACGGCCGTTGCCCACGCATGAAGATCGACGCGATCGGTTTTCACGTAGGCTCTCACGCACCCTCGAAAGCTGACTTTCACTTCGCCGCGGTCCCCTGCTCGGGACGATCGCGTCGCCGGTACAGCCGCAAGAAAAGTAGTGTCGGGATCCAAGCGACCCGGTTTTCGAAAGGTTATGGATATGGACGTCAGTATGCTCGACGCCGCCGGAAAGGCGTTCGTGTTGCTCTTTGATCCGTTCAGGTTGATGTTGCTGGCCCTGGGCTGCGTCATGGGCCTCGTGCTCGGAATTCTGCCCGGCATCGGCGGTCTCGCCGGCACCGCGCTGCTGCTGCCTTTCACCTTCAACATGGATCCCTACGCCGCCATGGCCCTTCTGCTGGGCCTCGGCGCCACGACCGCAACGGGCGATCCCATCCCGGCCATTCTTTTCGGCGTTCCCGGCGGCGCCGGTTCGGCCGCCACGGTGCTCGACGGCCTGCCGCTCGCCAAGCGCGGCGAAGCCTCCCGCGCGCTCAGCGCCGCCTACATGTCCTCCATGATGGGCGGCATCTTCGGCGCGGCCCTGATGGCGGTCCTGCTGCCGGTCCTGCGCCCGATGATGCTCTACATCGGATCGCCTGAACTCCTCGCCTTCGCGGTGCTGGGCATCTCGATGGTGGCGGTGCTCTCGGGCAGCGCCCCGCTGCGCGGCCTCGCGGCCGGTTGCATCGGCCTGATGATCTCGATGGTCGGTTCCGACCCTCAGACCGGAACGCTGCGCTGGACGCTCGACAGCCTTTATCTATGGGAAGGCGCTCCGCTGGTTCCGATCGTGCTCGGCCTCTTCGCCCTGCCGGAACTCTGCGATCTCGCCATTTCGCGCACCTCCATCGCGCCCGGCTCGAAACAGCTGTCGACGTCGACAGCCGGCATGATCCAGGGCGCGCGCGACTGCTTCACCCATTGGTGGCTGGTGGTCCGCTGCTCCTGGCTCGGAGCGGCCCTGGGAGCGGTTCCGGGCATCGGCGGCGCCATCGTCGACTGGCTCGCCTATGGCCATGCGCTGAAGACTGAAAAGGGAGCCGCCAGCACCTTTGGACGCGGCGACATCCGGGGCGTCATCGCCTCGGAGAGCTCGAACAACGCCAAGGAAGGTGGAGCGCTTATCCCCACCGTGGCGTTCGGCGTGCCCGGCTCCGCCGGCATGGCGATCCTGCTCGGCGCCTTCCTGATCCATGGCCTGGTCCCCGGACCCGACATGCTGACGAAGAACCTGTCAGTCACGTATGCGATGGTGTGGTCAGTCGCTCTCGCCAACGTGCTCGGCGCTGGCTTGTGCTACCTCTTCTCCTCGCAGTTCGCGCGTCTCGCCACGCTCCGCTATACGCTGATCCTTCCCGCGACTTTGTCGATCATCTACATTGGCGCGTTCCAGGGCTCGCGTAACTGGGGCGATCTCTACACCCTGCTCGCCTTCGGCGTGCTCGGCTGGACCATGAAAATGCTGAAATGGCCGCGCCCGCCGCTGCTGCTCGGCTGCGTGCTCGGCGAGATCGTGGAGCGTTACCTCTTCATCTCGATCCAGCGTTACGGCGTGGACTGGTTCGCCCGTCCGATCGTTGTCGTCATCTTCGCGGTAGCCTTCGTGGGTCTCCTGCGTCCCTTCCTGCAGGACGTGAAGATCCACGGCGGCCTGAAGCGCATGCTGACCGACTTCCAGATGAAGCCTAACTTCAAGCTGGACCAGTTGTTCTACCTGTTCCTGTTCGCGGTGCTTGGGTACATGATGCTGGAAGCGTCCACCTGGAATTTCAGCGCCAAGATCGTGCCCATGATCGTTGGATCGATCGCGGCGGTCTGCATGACCATCAGCCTGTTCAACTACATGTTCAGGCGACCGGCCGCGCAGGTGGATGTCGGACTCGCGGGTGAGACCGTCCATGAGATCGAAAGCAAGATCCACATGGATCTTGACTCGGGCACGGACGACATTCCGATGCCGGTGATCCTGCGGCGCGCGGCGGTCTTCTTCGGCTGGTTGATTGCGTTCATGGCCTCCATGGCGACCATCGGGCTCATTCCGACGGTTCCGATCTTCGTCATCGCCTTCATGCGTCTCGAAGAGACGAAGGAGCGCTGGTCGCTGGTCATTCCGCAGGCCGTGATCCTGACAATCTTCGTCTACATCCTGTTCGATCAGCTGCTGACCATTCCGTGGCCCCCGACCCTGGTGGGCGGTTGGTTCCCGGCCTTGAAGGGACTCATCCCCTCGGTCTGATTGAAACGAAACGACGCGAGAATGGCCGGGCTCTAGCCCGGCCATTTTTTTTGGTAAGCGTAGTCCGTCAGCCGCAGCGGAACCTTGACCGAGTTTCACAGTTCCCGATCGGTCGGACACGGCGCAAGGCCGCTTGCGCCCCAGCAGACTGGTTTGAATGTTGAGAGCCCCTGAAAATCAGATCAGCGTCGCCCAATCGAACCGTCCCAAAAAACTTGAGTCGGTTAGAGGTGCGAACCGCCCGGGGCTCTTGCTGGCCCATGGCCCGTGGATCGCAGGCGTCACAGCCATAGGCTTGATAGCGCTGGCCTGGACGTTCTTTCCTCTTCAGGCATGGCTTGAATCATACAGCCAGTGGGTGCGGGGACTGGGCGCCGGCGGCGTCGCGGCCTTTGCGCTGGCCTATGTTCTTGCAACTCTCATGCTGGTGCCCGGAGCCGCCATGACAATCGCGGGCGGGCTGGCCTTTGGATGGTGGTCAGCGCCTCTCGTGCTGATTTCGGCGACCCTGGGCGCCACTCTTGCGTTTCTGGCCAGTCGATACTTTATGCACGCTCGCGTCGGCCGGATGATCGAGAGCCGGCCAAGGATGAATGCGATCATCGAAGCCGTGAACGAGGAAGGCTGGGTGGCCCTCACGTTGATGCGCTTGAGCCCGTTGATTCCTTTCAATGTCCAAAACTATCTGCTGGGCATCACCAATGTTTCGACCGGCACATACTTCGCCTCCACGATCACCGGCATGCTTCCAGGAACGCTCCTAGGGACTTACGTCGGCGTTCTGGGGCGTCAGGCCGCTCAAGGCGAAACATCGACGCTCCAGTGGGTTTTCCTCGCATGTGGACTCGCTGCGACTGTTCTTGTCGTCGTGCTGATATCACGCAAGGCCCGGCAGAAACTTGCCGCAAAGGGAGTGGGTGACGCGCAATGACCCCAACCAGTATGCAATCTCCGGCTGTGGCGCATCATGGTCGGATCGCGCGACCACAGGACACGTGCTGGCGCGTCGCTCATGCAAACCGTGCCGCCTTGCTGATCGATGGAAAGGCGCATTATGCCGCCGCAAAGGCCGCCATGCTCAAGGCGCGTCGCTCGATTCTGTTGCTTGGCTGGGAATTTGACCCTCGAACGCGGCTCGAACCGCACAAGTCGGACGACGGCATGGACGCCATAGGCGCCTTTCTGATCGAGCTTGCGAAGCAGAAGCCATACCTGGATGTCCATCTTCTCATCTGGGACATGGCGGCGCCGATTGCGGCCGCCCATGATTTCTTCCCGCAGCGCGCACGCGCCTGGTTCCGGGGGAAACTGCGGTTTGAACTTGCCGACGGCCTGGTTACCGGCGCCTGCCACCATCAGAAGGTGCTGGTCATCGATGATGAAGTCGCCTTTTGCGGCGGCGGAGATTTCGCCATGGGGCGATGGGATACGCATCATCATCGGGATCACGAACCGTCGCGCCGCTTGCCTGCGGGAGGCAAGCATTATCCGCCGCGCCACGATGTCATGATGATGGTCGAGGGCGAAGCGGCGACCGCGCTGGGCGATCTGGCTCGTAGGCGTTGGCGCGACGCCACAGGGCAAAACCTAAGGCAGCACGATGTCGGCCTTTCCAGGGGCGAGGCTTCGACGTGTTGGCCAGACGAGGTGCAACACGCCATAGCCAACACCTCCATCGCGATCGCGCGCACCCGGCAGGGCGGAAAGGACGATGAAGCCATTCGTGAAAACGAGCGTTTGCATCTTGCCGCCATCGCGGCGGCCCGCGACTTCATCTATCTGGAAAATCAGTACTTCGCCTCTGCGGCGGTCGGCGAGGCTCTCCTCGACCGAATGCGTGAACCAGATGGCCCTGAAATCGTGGTCGTGACGTCGCCGACAAGTCCGGGTCTCATAGACCGGACAATCATGGATTCGTCGCGCGAGGCGCTTCTCGCACGCTTGCACGATGCCGATCG
>JAIEQX010000274.1 GCA_019747375.1 Beijerinckiaceae bacterium
CCAAGAACGATCCGGACCAGGTCCTCCGCGCCGTCGCGGCTTGGCAGGACTGGACGCCGCCGCCTCCCCAGACCCCCGAACTCGCCGAGGCTATCGCCTTGCGAGCGCAGCAGCTCAAGGCGCTCGATCGCTACGAGCGCCGCGCGCTCTCTCGACGAAAATCGGCAATCCGTGAGTTCGACGCCTTGCCGTCGGCCGGGTCCCCGCCCACGGGGCGCAGAGGGGTCGTTTAGCAAAGCTTAACAAGCTCCGCTCAGTCCCTCGCAGACAGCCGCCCGAATCGTCGGCAAGGTTCAGATTCCGGTCGCGTTTGGCCAAACGAAGCCATGGACGACCGGACCTCGGGTTCACCCACGTGATTTGGCCAAACGAAGCCAGACTGTGATCGGATAGATGTATGCAGGGCGTCTGAATAGCTAAGCCAAGGGCGATTGCGTCGTCTGCGCAGCATAAGGTCAGACCAAAGTGAAATTCATTACTTTCGGGGCGGCGCCGAAATAGGCGAGCCGGAAATCGTCCTGCGAGGCGTAATGCCTTGCAGGCATGCGCCGGCACACGAAGCCCACGTCCAGTTCGGCCTGGTCGAAGGGGTTCGGAAAGATGCGAATGCGTCCCTCGCCCAGCGGCGTCAAGGTCAGGATGACGCCGTCGTGCCCGTCACCCGCATGGTTTGAAGGCGCGTGTCCGAGCCTCGTCTCGACGGGGTCCGATGTGCACAGATAAAGCGACAGCAGGTCCAGTATCTGCAGCAGCTGGTAATTGACAAGAAACCGGGATCGATCGAGCCCTGCGAGCGCCGTTTCCTGTTTCAATTCGTTGCGCGCGATAAAGTCTTCGACCTCCTGCGTAAGGATGCGCGCGGACGCTGAGGCTGGCGGATACGTCACCGAACCGTAACGGTTGCGCCAGAGGCCGGTGCGATGCCGGCTCACCAGAAGCCCCGAATAGGAATCGATATCCCAGATCCAGTCCAGCCCTCCCTGGAAGGCCGCGAGCTGCTTTGCATCGAGTGGAACTTGCTGGAAATTCGGCGGCGCATCTTTCGCGGCGTCGAAGTCGGGCCGCGTCTCGTAGCTGAACCAGCCGCAATCGTGGAACGCGGCCGCCCGGACGAAGGACTCGCGTGGCTCGGGAGCTGCGAAGTCCGCATTGCCCCAATGCGCCGCGAAAATGCCCGACAATTTGGCATGGTCGCTTTGATTGACGAGGATCAGGGACCCGTCCGGCTGGTGGCGCACGATCATGGCGTTTCGTTCCCTGTCTTATGGCGCGGATCGGTCCGGGCGTTCTGGCCCGCCTATTTAGGCGCCGATCCTTCGACGCCGCAATGCGCGCGCTATTTGACGATGGCGGCGATCTCCGGGTCGATGAAGCGCGCGAGATCCGGCGCGCCGTCGAGTTCGCCGAGATCCTTCAGGACGCCGACGATCTTGCCGATTTCGCTGTCCGCCAGAGAATTCTTGACCGGAAAGACCTTGAGCTGGCGATAGAGATCATAGGTCGCGGCGACATCGGCGCGGTCGGCGTTCGAGACTTTCCGGAGAATTTCGATCGCTTCGTCGCGATTGGCGTCCTCGTAAAACCATGCGGCGCCTTTCGCGATGGACGCCATGAAGCCGGCCAGCAACGGCTTGTGGGTCTTCGCCCAGCTCTTGGCGACGACATAGCCGGTGAAAGGCATCTGCACGGTGTCGGTCAAATTGCCGAGGTTGCGAAAGCCGGCCGCCTGCGCCTTGAAGCTGAACGGGGGGTTGAGCAATGCCGCGTCGACGGCGCCCGAGGACAGCGCCGCGAAACGCGCCGAGGCGCTGCCCGCATAGGTCAGGTCATATTGATCCTTGGGAACGCCGGCCGGCACGACCATGCGTTCGAGAAAGGTGCGGGTGATGTCCTTTGCGCCCCCGACCACGATGGTCTTGCCGCGAAGGTCGCTCATCTTCGCCACGGAAGGCTTGCTCCACAGCGAATAGGGAGGCGCCTGCGTTTCGATGCCCAGCACCGCAACCTGAATGCCCTGGTCGATGGCCCGCATGGGGCTGGTCAGGCCGGCGGTCCCGATGTCGAGCGCGCCGGCGATGACCTGCTGCATGACCGCGGAGGCTGCGGGCGTCACCACAATGTCGATCTTGACGTTGTTCTCGGTGAAAAAGCCCTTGGCGTCGGCGATCCATAGGGCCCATTGCTGCGCCGAGCCCGTGCCGATGACCCCCATGGTGACCTTCTCGGCCGCCATGCTGGAGCCGGCCCCGAAGCCGATCAGGCCTGCAAGGCCCGCGGCCGTGACAAGGCGGGCGAGACGTGTCGGAAACCGTTTGGTCATCTCGGAAGTCCCTGGCTGGAGCGTCCGCGACGGCGAACGTGATCGCAAGTCAAAGCAAGGCCCGTACCACGGCGCAGCCTCCGCTCAGGGGCGGATCGCGTCCTTGGCGCGCTGCACGATGTGCTTGGGCGCCGAATACATCTTCGCCATGATCTTCTGCACGTCTTCGCCATCCGCCGGCGTGACGTTCAGTTTGAGGCGTTCGACTTCCGCGAGAAAGTCGGCGTCCTTCATCGTATCCGCGAAAGCCTTGCGCAGGATAGCCACCCGGTCGGCCGGGACGTCCGGCGCCACCGCATAGGGCCGGCCGACAAATTGCTGTCCCGCCACCAGATCGAGCGCCGCCTTGTCGTCTGCATTGGCCGCGAAGGCTTCGGCCTTCGCCACCCCCATGGCGTCGAGTTCGGCCACAGGCTGAACCGGGACCTGAAGCAGGAAGTTGAAGCCGCCATCCCGGATGACGTTCGGCTTGGCGGCCTTGAGGCCGGACCAGTCGTAGCCGCACACGGCCTCGACCTCGCCACGCTCCAGCGCCAGCAGGATGTCGGCCATGCCCTTGTAGCCGGCCACGATCTTGAAGCGCGCGCCGTTCAGGTTCTTGTGCATGTAGGCATAGTCGAACGAGGAGCTTCCCACCGCGCCCGCTCCAACCACGAGCTCTTCTTTTTGCGCATCCGCAAAACTCTTCACTTTGGCGTTTTTCATCGTGAAGCAGACTCGCGCGGTGGTGTCGGCGCTCGCCAGATATTGCAGCTTCGGCGCCTCATATCCCATCTGCCTGCCTTCGAAGAGCGGGGCCAGCAGTCCGCCCGGATTGAGCGCGCCGATGACCGTGCCGTCTTTGGCGGCCGCGGAATAGACATAGCCCGCCGCCTTGGCGCTGCCGGCGCCCGGCATGTTCTGCACCACGATCGACGGCGAGCCTGGTATGAAGCGCCCGAGATGGCGCGAAAACAGCCGGGCGAAAATGTCGAAGCCGCCGCCCACGTCGCTGCCAACGATCATGTTGATCGTCTTGCCCTCGTAGAAGTCAGCGGCTTTCACTGGCGTCGACGCGGCAAGCGCGATCGAAACCAACGCGACTGGCGACCAATGCTTCAACGTCATGACCGGAGCTCTCCTCGCAGGAACATGTCGTCGGTCCAGCAAATTGCATGCCGGAACGCGCTTCATCGGCGCGCAGGCCCGACTTGTGCATGGCGCATCGACGCTACAGGATGCGGCCAGTTTGCGAGGAAAGCCAGCATGGACATCAATCTTCCCGACGTGGTCGCAGAGGTCACGAAATCCTTCCTGGCGTATCAGGAAGCCGTCGACGCCAACGATTTCGCCACCATGAACACATTGTTCTGGGACAGCCCCAACACCGTCCGGTTCGGCCCGGTCGGCACCTTGATCGGCCACGCGGCCATTTCGTCCTATCGGAAGGAGCGCAAGGGACGCACGACCATCAAGCGCATCCTGCAAAACACCGTCATCACCACGTTCGGCCGCGATTTCGCCGCGACCAACACCGAGACGGTGCGGCCGGGCGAAACAGGCATATCGAGGCAAAGCCAGTGCTGGATCCGCACGCCGCAGGGCTGGCGCATCGCCTCCGCGCATGTGTCGGATCAACCCGGCGCCTGAGGCTCAGAGCGCCTCCAGCGTGTCGAGCATGCGCTTGCGCATCGCCGCATCCGGAAGCCGTCCTTGCGCGGCTTTCAGATTGTCGACCATGTACTGCGCCCGGTCGGTTCCGGGGATGACGGCCGTGATCGCCGGGTGGCCGAGCAACCATTTCAGCGCATATTGAGCCCAGCTGGTGCAGTCTATTTCCTTGGCGAAGTCGGGCAGGGGCTTGCCGGCGGTCTTCTGGAAGAACTTGCCGCGGCCGAACGGCAAGTTCGTCAGAATCGCGCAGCCCGCGTCTGCGGCTGCGGGAATCAGGCGGTCCTCCGAGTTGCGGTCGACCATCGAATAATCAATCTGGAAGAAGTCCGGCTTTTCCTTTTTCAGGCACGCTTCCACGGCGTCGTAATCGCGGTCGAAAGACGAGGTGATGCCAAGATATTTGCACGTGCCGGCGCTCTTCCAATCGCGCAGCAGGGCGAGGCTCTGGTTGGGATCGCGCACATTGTGCAGCTGCATCAGTTCGACCTTGTCGGTCTTCAGCCGCGCCAGCGCGCCCTTCATTTCGGCAATCGTGTCGGCCTGAGGCGCGACCCGCACTTTGGTGGCGAGGAAGATCTTGTCGCGAAGGCCCGTGGCGGCGAACAGCTCGCCGAGCCGGTCTTCGGCCTTGCCATAGGACGGCGCCGTATCGACCAGCCGGCCCCCGCCCGCCACCAGCGTCTTCAGCACTTCGGCGCGCTCGTCAAACTTCGCTTTGTCGTTTTCGAAATCGAAGATGATGGCGGTGCCGATGCCGACGCACGGCAACATTTCGCCGCTGCTCGGAATTTTGCGGGCCAGCAAAGGCGTCGCCTGCGCGAAGGCCGGCAGCGCCGGCATGAGGGATGAGGCCGCAGTCGCGGAAGCGAGCGCCAGGGCGTCGCGGCGCGACAGCGATTTGAACTCACGCATCATGTGGAAACTCCCGTCTGTGTGGTGGAAAGGGCGGCGCGGCGCTCCTGCGCCCGGCCGAGGCCGAGCGCCAGAACCGCCCAGCCGATCATGATCGGAACCGCAAGGCCCGCGATGACGAGCGGCCCGGCGCCAAAGCGGACGAGCCCCGCGAAGGCCCAGCTCCAGACGACGTCGCCGCCGCGGAAGACAGCCGTGTCGATCAGGTTTTTCGCCTTGTATTTCTCCTCGCGCGCCACCGAGGTGAAAAGGATTTCGCGCGCCGGGTTCGAGAATGCGAAATTGGCTGTCCGCTGCAGCGCCTGGAAGATCACGACGGCGATCAGGCCCGGCGCCAGCGCGAGCGTGGCGAAACCGGCCGCGAACACGAGCGGCAGAATGGCGGCCGTCGGCCCGGCGCCGAGGCGCTTGATCAGAGCGCCCGTGGCGACGAATTGCAGCCCGAGCGTCAGCAGGTTCGCTGTCAGGTCCATGGCGGCGAAAATCCGGGTGCGGACCGCCGGATCGGCCGACGCGGCGCGCACGACGTCCTGCTGAATGAAATACAGGAACGTCCCCGCCAGGGAGAGAAGCGCCACCCAGAGCGCAATGCCGCCCAGATAGGGCGATCGAAGGAGAAGCGAAAAGCCCTCGAACATTCCGCCGCCCAATTGCGGGTCGCCCGCCTTTGAATTCGCGGTCGAGACGACAGGGCGCGCCTGCGCGGCCCGCTCCAGCCTTGCGGAGCAGAAGACCGCAAGCTCCAGCAGCGCGCCCGCGACAAGCAGAAGGTTGGTGGGGCCGATCCACCCCGTCACCGTGACGGTGATGGACGAGCCCAGCAGCGTGCCGGCCGTGCCGCCAGCCGCGATGAAGCCGAACAATCTCTTTCCCTGCTCCGTGGCGAACAGATCGGCCATGAACGACCAGAAGACCGACACGGCGAACAGGTTGAACACGCTCACCCAGACGAAGAAGACGCGGGCGGTCTCCGCCACCGCGCCCCCGAACGTCAGCATGGCCCAGAACAGGCCGAGGTTGAGGATGAAGAAGCGATAGATCAGAGGAATGAAGACCGCGCGGGGCAATCGCGCAATGGCCGCCGCATAGACCGGCGAGGCGACCAGCATGACGAAGAACGTGGCGGTGAAGAGATATTGAAGATAGTCGCGGCCCGCCGCCACGCCCATTTCGTCGCGCAGCGGGCGCAGGATGAAATAGGAGGCGAGGAGGAAGAAGAAGTAGAAGAAGGACCAGATGACGGCGCGCGCTTCACCCGGGCGCAGATCGACCATGCGGGCGACCCGCTTCTCCCACACTCCCTCCATCCGCCGTCACCCCGCTCGATGTCACAGGGTCACAACTTCGCATGGACCGGGCGGATTGAAAATGGCCGCCGCCCGGATGCGCCGTGCCCTCCACGAACCTGTGAACGCGCCTTTGAACCGTTCAACGCCCCACGGCCGCACGCATCGCCGACTTCGGCAAGGTCACGCGATAGACGAGGAACATCGTGTCGACATCGGTCGCAGCGGCATAATCGGCGCCCACCTGATGGCCGCGCTGCGTCAGGAAATCATTGTCATTGGCGACCAGCAGGAAATAATCGTCCGGCGCAGCTTCATCCATCACGCTCACGAGACTCATGGCCTCCCATTTCTCCGACAGGTTGTCGCGATCGTTGGGCGCGCCGTTGCGCAGGCCGAAGCGCGAGAGATCGGCGTCGTCGTTCATGTCGATGAAGGGGATCAGCGCCGCAGGCTTCACGGCGGCGTCGAGCACGCCCTTGGGCGCGACCGGTCTGGCGAGGTCGAAATCGGTTCCGGCGATGTTTGTCGCGCCGCGAAGATCGAGCAGGTCGATGCCGCGATAGCGCGACGTCGCTCCCTTCATGCCATGGCCGTTGTTGCTGTCGCGGCTGAGCAGGAGAAACATGTCGTCGCCGAGCGCCACGAGCTCGCTTTGCGCCGCCACCAGCGGCTTGCCGTCCGCTCCGGTGAAGGCAGGCAGTGGAACGACATGCTCGCGAACAAGCGTCAGTCGGGCGATGTCGCTGACGTCATAGACAAGCGCGCGCGTGAAACGACGCGTAGCCGGCGCATCTCCACCGTCCTGCCGCGTCGCGCTTTGCAGAATGACGACAAGCGACTGGCCGTCCGGCGTCAGGGCCATGCCTTCGAAGCCCTGATTGTTCTGGCGTCCGCGTTCAGGATGCGCCGGAACCGGAGCCTTGGCGTCCGGTCCGGGATTGTTGGACGAAAAGTTGAGATCGCCTTTTCGTACGGGTGAAAACGCTTCCGGTGGCCGGGTTGCGGCAAGCAGCCGCCCGTCCGACGAAAACCGATAGATGGCCGGGCCGTATTCGTCGCTGACGAAGAAACTGCCGTCGGGCATGCGCACGATGGCCTCGGCGTCGAGGCTGATCTTGCCGTCTTTCGACGCCGGCAGGGCGGGCAAGTCCTGGCTTCCGGCGCGAACGCCCTCGGGATCAAGTCCCGTCATCGGCGCGCCGGCTGCGTCGCTGAAAAGAAAGGTTTCGGTCAACGTCGCTTCGAGGCCTGACTGACGCTGCTCGGCGGGCGGGGACTGTCCCGGCTGTACGGGCCGCAGACGGATGGTCAGGCGGTTCAGCCGCGGGCGATAATCCGTCGTGCCTTCGACATTGTAACCGCGGTCCGGCAGCAGGTAGAGCGAGCCTTCATACCCGTCCACGGTTTTGCGCCATGTCGCGGGATCGAGCGTCATGCCGGAGCCCGATCCGAAAGTCTCGCCGAACGAATCGCGCAGATCCGCCGGCATGCGGCCAACGGCGACAAGGCCCTTGCTGGTAAAACGTTGTTCGCGCACCACGACCGATTTTTCGGCCGCGACGGCCGGGACCGCCAGATGGGCCAAAAGCGCCAACGTCGAAAGCGCGGAGAACTTTGAGGCGAAGGACAAATAGGTCATGGGAGCCCGCGGTCAGTGAAGCGTCTCCGTTGCGCTACCGGCCCTATATGACAGGACGATGAACCCTAGAGCGGCGGGAAGTTCAGTCCCTGTATGCGCATGCCGGGCTGCGCAATCGCCACCGCGCCGACGTGGTCGGCGCCAAAACGAAATGTGCGCAAAGTCCATTCGCGCGCGGCGGCGTCATGGCCATCGACGGAGAGCAGGGCTGCGGGCGCGCCCGGCTCGAGCGATACGTCGAAACTTTTGAGGTCGATCGAAACTCCGCCGCCGAGAGCCTTGATATAGGCCTCCTTGCGTGTCCAGCAGGCGTGAAAAGCCTGCATCCGGGCATCCTGGGGCAGGCTCACGAGATGCACATACTCGGTTCTCGAGA
The DNA here is from genome assembly GCA_019747375.1 of Beijerinckiaceae bacterium. GTDB lineage: Bacteria > Pseudomonadota > Alphaproteobacteria > Rhizobiales > Beijerinckiaceae > Terripilifer. The sequence continues at coordinate 8,190 of JAIEQX010000274.1, forward strand.
AATGATCGCGGGCCAGCCGAAGAAGATCCGGCATGTCGCGCAGCGTTTCGATATCGGCCCCGATCGCGACCTTCTGCGTAACGGCCAGAACTGCGCGCGCGTGTGTGTGCGCGAGGTTGAATTGCGGCGCCCCGTCCAGCATGAGGAACGGCTTGCCGAACTCGCCGGCGCCGAAACGCAACGTGCGAGGCGCAACTTTCGTGTAGATCGACAGGATGTAGCGCATGACTCCGTGCGCAATCACGAAAGCGCGGCGCGCGGCAGGGTCCTTCAATCGCGCGGCGCGCTCCTGGTCTTGCAGATCAAGCGTCGCCGCGAGCGCCGGAATGGCGATCGGCGACTTGTCGAGCGGGAAGCGCCAGACATGCGCTTCATCCGCCGCGAGGACAAGTTCGTCGCAGTTCTCGATGTCGTTGAAGCGGATGTCGTCAGTGGCCATGCCAAGCCATATAGCACGACGCCGATCGACGGGACGACGTTCGCGCTCAAGCCTTGCCCGACTTATTACGATCCGTGCCCGCCGGCCTCGGCGCCCCAGAGCTCCTGCAATCGGCGATCGCGGCCGCAGGAATAGCGATAGTATTTATATTTGACCGGATTCTTCTGGTAGTAATCCTGGTGATAATCCTCCGCCGGGTAGAAGGTCGCGGCTGGCGCGATCTCCGTCACGATCGGCTTGTCGAAGCGTCCGGCGATCTCGGCTCGGGACTCCTCCGCCAGTTTCTTTTCCTCGGCGTTGCCATAAAAGATCGCGCCGCGATACTGGCTGCCCTGATCGCAGAATTGCGCATTGGCGGTCAGCGGATCGACGTTGCGCCAGAAGACGTGCAGCAATTGCTTGTAGGTCACGATATTCGGGTCGTACACGACCTTGACGACTTCCGTATGCCCTGTGCGGCCGGCTGAAACCTGCTGGTAGGTGGGATTGGCAAGCTTTCCCCCGGCGTAACCGGAAGTCGTCGAGACAACGCCCTTGACCTTGTCCATGTCGGACTCGAGGCACCAGAAGCATCCGGCCGCGAACACCGCCGTGGCTTCGACGCGCTGCGCATGCGCCTGTGTCGCGAGCCCCGAAAGCCCGAGCGCCAGGGCCAGGCCCAAAATCCCCCCGGAAACCTTTTTCATGCAAACCTCCCAAACATCAATTGTCGCAGTCTACACCTGAAGGCCCGCCGGGGATGCGCCCAACCGCGCCCCTCATGCAATTGTGAGCGGCCCCCGGGCGGCTGCGATGGCGCAGATGCGGTCCGCGTAGCGCTCCGCCAGGGCGGGCTGGTGCAGGCTGCACAGGACGCTCATCTCGTGTTCCCGCGCCACTTCGCGCAGCAGCGACAGAACGCTCTCGGCCGCCGCCGGGTCGAGGCTCGCGACAGGTTCGTCGGCCAGCATGAGGCGGCTGCGCTGCACCAGGGCGCGCGCGATAGCGACACGCTGCTGCTGGCCGCCCGAGAGGCTGTCTGCGCGCTGCCATGCCTGGTCCAGCAGGCCGACGCGCTCCAGCGCCGAAAAGGCGGCGCGCCTGTCGGCGTCTGGAAAGCGGCCGAGAACAATGCGCCAGAGCGCCACGTCCGAAAGCCGCCCGGTCAGCACGTTGCCCAGCGCCGTGCGCCGCCGCACGAGATTGAATTGCTGGAAGACAAATCCAATGTCATGACGGGCGCGTCGAAGCGCGGCGCCCGTGAGAAGGTGCATGGGCTGGCGGCCCAGCATGATCTCCCCTGAATCGGGCGCAATCAGCCCGGCCACGCAGCGCAACAAGGTTGTCTTGCCGGCGCCGCTGGGCCCCAGCAAAGCGACAAACTCGCCGGGCGCGACACGCAGGGAAAATCGATCGAGGACCGGCGCGCCGCCATAGGATTTGCAAAGGTCGTTGATCCGCAGGCTTTGATCGGAGCTCATGCGATCCGCCTCCGGATCAAGGCGCTCAGCTGGTCGACGGCCGTCACCATCGCCATGATGATCAGCAGGATCGCAAGAACGCGCGGAAAATCGAGCAGATCGATGCTGCTCTTCAGCTCCTGTCCGATCCCGCCCGCGCCGACCAGTCCCAGCACCGTGGAGGCGCGAAGGTTGAACTCCCAGATGTAGAGCATGCTCGAGGACAGGGATGGCAGCACATCGGGGAGCAGCGCATGCACGATGATGCGGAGCCGTCCGGCGCCGCTCATCATGGCGGCTTCGATGGGTCCGCGCTCCACGCTTTCGATCGACTCCGACCACAGTTTTGCGATCGACCCCGCAGAATGCAATGCGATGCCCAGCACCCCTGCGAAGGGGCCGAGTCCGACGGCGGCGACGAACAGCAGCGCGAAGACGAAGGAATCGATGCCCCGCAAGGCGTCGAGCAGCCAGCGCGCCGGCAGTTGCAGAAAGGAAACCGGCGCCGTGTTGCGCGCCGCCAGGAGGCAAAGCGGAGCGGCGATCAGCGCCCCGACCGTGGCGCCCAGCGTCGCCATCGCGATCGTTTCCGCCGCGCGGGTGAGCAGGGCGGGAAAGTCGGAAAAATCCGGCGGCCAGGCGCGCGCCGCCCAGGCGCCGAGCCGGGGCAGTCCGCGCCACAGCCGGGACAGGTCGATTTCCGCAAACGCAATGCAGAAGGCGTAGAAGGCCGCGACAGCCAAAAGAATCAGGCCAAATCGCACGCCACGCCATGGCGACATCGGGCGCGAGGGGAGGGCGTCGTACGGAATCGGCCCGCCCTCAGCGCTTGATGACGCCGAGCGCGGCCCCGGCCTTTTCGATCGGTTCGTAGCTCTGGTGCGTGGCCGGGACCCACCCGGTATAATGCGGGGGCATCAGCATCTTCGCCGTTTCCTCGTCGATTCCCAGCGCGGCCGAGCGCAGCTTTGCGACGAGCTCCGCGTCGAGCCCGGCGCGCGCCACCAGCGCGTCATTGGGCAAGGGATCGGATGTCCAAACGACCTTGACGGAGTCGGCGGCGATCAGCTTGCGCTCGATCATGCTGCGCAGGTTGCGGTCATAGTCCGTGGCGAGGTCAATTTGTCCATTCGCCACCGCGACCTCGTTGGCCGGATGCGACGCGCCTTCGCGATATGTGAAGAAGGTCTTCGGGTCGATGTCGCGCGCCTTGAACCAGTGTGTCGGAATCAACCATCCCGAGGTCGAGCCCCGGTCCGCAAATGAAATGCTCAGGCCCTTGGCGTCTTCCGGCCATTTGGCGATCTGCAGATCCGGCCGCCCGACGATGATCGCGTGATAGAACGGCTTGCCGTCATATTTCACCGTGGCGATCGCCTGCGCCTGACCCTCCTTGTTGGCCAGCACATAACCCCAGGGTCCCATCCATGCGGCGTCCACCTGGCCATTGGCGAGCGCGGTCGCAATGCCGGCCCAGTCGGTCGTGACCACAAGGTCGAAATCCCGACCGATGGCCGCAGCCAGATGCCGGAAGAACGGCTCATAGGCTTTGCGCGTATCGCCAGGCGTCGCCTGAAAAGGCCCCACGGCGAATCGAATTTTCTCCGCCGCCGAGGCGTTAACGGTCGAAACGGCCGCGAATCCGACCAGCGCGAGCGCAGGCGCGCGTAATATTCTGGCGAGTTTTGATAATGATCTGAGAAGCTTGAACATGGACTCGAAATCGCTCTTGAAGCCCGGTTGTGTTGACGCCGCACACTGAGACAAGAAAGCGGCAGCCATGCAATCACCCGACTGTGCATTTTCTCGTGACTTCATCCATGTGAAAGACGTCTGCGTCCCGCGCAGACGAAATCTGGAGACCGCCTTGTTTCCCTGGAACGACCGCAAAGGCAGGCTCGCGCCGCTCAAACTCATCGTCTTCGCCAGCCTGTTTTTGCCCGGGCTCTGGGTGGCCTTTCAATGGTGGCAGGGGGATCTCGCGCCCAAGCCCGTCACGGAGGCACTGCATCAGACCGGCGCCTGGACGGTGCGCCTGCTGCTTCTGTCTCTCGCCATCACGCCTGTGCGGTCCATTGCGCACTGGCCTCGCCTCGTCGACGTGCGGCGGATGGTGGGTCTGGGCGCGCTCGCTTATGTGCTCATCCATCTCGGGCTGTATGTCGTCGACCAGAAATACGATCTCTGGCGCGTCGTCTCGGAGATTGCGCTCCGCTTTTACCTGACGATCGGTTTCTTGGCGCTGCTCGGCCTCGTCGCGCTGGGCGTCACCTCGACCGACGCCATGGTGGCGCGCCTTGGCGCGCAGCGATGGAACCGTTTGCACAGCGTCGTGTACCTGCTGGCCGTCCTGAGCCTGTTCCATGCATTCCTGCAGGCGCGGCTCGACGTGTCCGAGCCGGTCCTGATGACCGGCCTTTTCGTGGCGCTGATGGGCTATCGCTTCATGCACGCGCGCCAATGGCGCGGACCTCTCGCGCTGGCGGGCCTCGCGGTTTTCGCGGGTCTGGCGACAGCCTTGATCGAGGCCGCATGGTACGGCGTGAAGACCGGCGTCGATGTGAGCCGCGTCTTGGCCGCCAACCTCGCGGTGGATGTTGCAATCCGTCCGTCGCTCTGGGTGTTCGCGATCGTTCTCGCGCTTGTGCCGCTCCGCTTCCTGGGACGCGCGCGGGCGCCGGCGGGCAGGGCGGCTCCCGTCCGTCCCGCGAGCGCCCGTTAGGCGGCGCTGCGCGTTTCATCCTTTTGGGCCAGGCGTTTCTTGCCGCGGCAGATGATGACGCGTCGCGCCAGGAGGTCGTCGTCCGCCTCGATCGTCATGCTGAAATAGCGTTTTCCGTCATGCAGCAGCACGGTGACATGATTGAGCCCGTCGAGAATGTCGATCAGCTCGATCTTGCGGTTCAGGCGCGCGAAATCGAGACATGCGGCGCTGAGGGACTCGCCGATCTGCATCCATTCGCCGGCCACCACCGAGGCGATCTGGGCGTCATGTGCGTAATGCGCCAGGACGGCGGCGTGATCGCCGTCGTTCCAGCTGTCGACGGCCTGGCGGATCCGCATTGCGACTTCGGGGCTGAGAATTCCGGCCATCTGGTCCTCGATATTGCAGAGCCCTTTTGAACCATCCGCCGGTGAACGGAAGCTCTCCAGCATGCGCGGCATTTGAACGACCTGCGCCTTTCGCGCACTTCTCCACAGCTGAGGCTGAAGCGCGGTTCAAAACGTCGCACCTGTGGATTTGCGCGCCATGGCCGGATGTCGGAAACTCGGCCCGGAAAGTGCAATCCGCCGCCGTCCGCGCTCCGTCCAAGGCCAGCCATGTCAGATCCCCGCCTGCCGCCGATACCTCCGGAACTTCGCGCCCTCATGGCCGATATCGGGCCGCGCTGGCGCGAGAGCGTCGCCGCCAACGTCAAGCTCATCTGTGAACGGTTTTCGGAGGTTTTGAAGGACGCGCCGCGCGATGGCGTCACTGTGTCCGGGGGCCACCGGTACGGATCTCACGAGCGCCAGACCTTCGAGCTTTTCATGCCGGCGGGCGGGGCCGACGCGGCCCGGGATCGGCCTGTCGTGATCTTCGTCCACGGCGGCGCTTTCGTGGAAGGCGACCGCAACCGCACGACCGAGATCTATTCCAATGTCTGCGTCTATTTCGCGCGACATGGCGTCGTCGCCATCAACATGGGCTACCGGCTGGCGCCGGATGCGGTCTACCCTCAGGCCGCGGAGGACATCGCCGCGGTAGTGAAATGGACGCAGGATCACGCGCACGAGATTGGCGTGTCGAGCCAGCGCATCTTCCTCATGGGCCATTCCGCCGGCGGCTGCCATGTCGGAACCTACGCCTATGATCGTCGCTGGCAGCCCGGCGCCGGCCACGGCCTCGCCGGCGTCATCATCGTCAGCGGCCGCATGCGCGCCGACAATCTTCCGGAAAACCCCAACGCCCGGAAGGTGGAAGCCTATTTCGGCGCAGATTCCTCGACCTTCGAAGATCGTTCTCCCGTTTCGCATGTGGATGCGCAAAGCCCCCCGACCTTCGTGGCCTGGGCCGAGTTCGAAAATCCCCTGATCGATCTTTATTGCGCCGAATTGGTCTATCGCCTCGGGGTGGCGAAGCGGAAAACCCCGCCCGTGGTCTACATGCCGGGACACAATCACACATCGGGAATCGCCCATATCAACACTGCGGATGATGTTCTGGGCCGCGCGCTGGTCGATTTCGTGCGGAAGACCTCGGCCTCCCGTCAGCCAGCGAGGCGCCATGATCGATCTGCATTACTGGCCGACCTCCAACGGGCACAAGATCACGATCTTCCTGGAAGAGGCCGGATTGCCGTACCGGCTCTGCCCGGTGGACATTAACCGCGACGAGCAGTTCCGGCCCGCCTTCCTGGCGATCTCGCCCAACAATCGCATGCCCGCCATCGTGGATCACGATCCGGCCGACGGCGGCGGCCCGCTCTCGGTCTTTGAAAGCGGCGCGATCCTGATCTATCTCGCCGAAAAGACCGGTCGTTTTCTGCCGTCAGGCATGCGGGGCCGCGAGCTGGCGTTGCAATGGCTGTTCTGGCAGGTCGGCGGCCTCGGGCCCATGCTGGGCCAGAAAAATCACTTCAAGCGAAAGGCGCCGGAAGGTTTGGCCTATGCGGTCGACCGTTACGTCAAGGAGGCCCAGCGGCTTTATGGCGTCCTCGACCGGCATCTGAAAGGGCGCGATCACGTCGCCGACGAATTCTCCATCGCCGACATGGCGATCTATCCCTGGCTCGTCACCGCGCGCCGCAATGGCGACGATTTCGCTCCCTTTGCGGAAATCACCCGCTATCTCGACGTCATCGGGGCGCGGGCTGGCGTGCGCGGGGCCTACGCCCGGGCGCTCGAGCCGCCCTATCCGCAGGCTTGAGCGCAGGTTCCGGTGGCGCTGGGGGCTAAACGGGCGTATGACCCAGAGCTTCGGCAGCGATGGAGACGGGTTTCACCGTTCGCGTAAGAGCGCATGCCCCGGGGCCCAGGCCCTGGGCGCGCGCCGCCATTCCCATTCTGAAGGTTATCGAGACATTGGCTTTTCCTGAGACGATCCCGACCCTCGCGCGCGCCCTCGCGCAGCGTGACTACACCGAGGCGACCCCGGTCCAGCTCGCCGTCCTCAAGCCAGAGGCGGGCGGTCGTGACCTCCTGGTCTCCGCCCAGACGGGATCCGGCAAGACGGTGGCCTACGGGCTCGCCTTCGCCGAAACGCTGCTCGGCGACGCCGAAGTGCTGGAGCGCGGATCTGCGCCGCTCGCCCTCGTGATTGCGCCGACCCGCGAACTGGCCCTGCAGGTCCACCGCGAACTCGCCTGGCTTTACGCCGGCGCCCGCGCGCGCGTCGTGTCCTGCGTCGGCGGAATGGACCCGCGCCGCGAGCGCATGCTGCTGGCGGAAGGCGCGCACATCGTGGTCGGCACGCCGGGCCGCCTGCGCGACCATATCGAACGCCGCGGCCTCAACGTCTCGCAGCTGAAAGCCGTCGTGCTGGATGAAGCCGACGAGATGCTCGACCTGGGCTTCCGCGAAGATCTGGAATTCATCCTCAAGACGACGCCCGGCGAGCGCCGCACCTTGCTGTTCTCCGCCACCTTGCCCAAGGGCATCGTCAATCTGGCGCGCGACTTCCAGAACAATGCGCTGCGCATCGAAGTCGGCGACGGCGACACGGCTCATGCCGACATCGACTACCGCGCGTTGCGCGTCATGCCCAACGAAACCGAGCATGTCGTCGTCAATCTTCTGCGCTTCTATGACTCTCCCGGCGCGATCGTATTCTGCAACACGCGCGACGCGGTGCGCCACATGCAGAGCGCGCTGCTGGAGCGCGGTTTCAACGCCGTCGCTCTGTCGGGCGAGTTGAGCCAGAACGAACGCACGCATGCGCTGCAATCGCTGCGCGACGGTCGCGCGCGGATCTGCGTGGCCACGGACGTCGCGGCGCGCGGGATCGACCTGCCAAATCTCGGCCTCGTCATTCATGCCGAATTGCCGACCGATTCCGAAATCCTCAAGCACCGCAGCGGCCGCACCGGTCGTGCGGGCCGCAAGGGCATCGCGGTTCTGCTCGTGCCGATTTCGCGCCGTCGCAAGGCCGAGCGTCTTCTGGTGGACGCCGGCGTTCAGCCGACCTGGGCCGGGCCGCCAAGCGCCGAAGAAATTCGCAAGCTCGATCAGGAACGCCTGATGCGCGACGACATCCTCACCGAGGAGAGCGGCGAGGAAGACCTGAATCTCGCTCGCGCGCTTCTGGCCGAACGCTCGGCCGAGGATGTGGCGGCCGCCCTGGTGCGTATCTACCGCTCGCGCCTGCCGTCGCCGGAAGACGTCACCGATCCGGGCTTCGGCCGCGATCAGCGTCCCGTACGCGCGGAGCGTCCCGCCTTTCAGGAAAGCCGCCCCGGCGCGGCTCCCAAGGAACGCGGCCAGCGGTCCGGCGCGCGTGGCGAGGGCGTCTGGTTCAGGCTCGACATCGGCCGCAAGAACAACGCGGATCCGCGCTGGCTCCTGCCCATGATCTGCAAGCGCGGCAAGGTCACGCGTGACCAGATCGGCGCGATCCGCATCTTCGATCGTGAAACCAAGTTCGAGATTTCGGCCGAGGCCGCCGAAGGCTTTGCGGTCGCCATGCAGCGTCCGGGCAAGGACACGAAGGACGGCCAGGCTCCGCTGAACTTCTCCCGACTGGATCAGGGGACCGCCGTTCCCCCGCCGCCGAAATTCAACAAGCCGAAGAAGCGCGAAGAATTCGGCGCGCCCAAGCCCGGCGACAAGGCGCGCGCCAAGTTCCGCAAGGAACAGGCCTAGGTCAGGGCCGGGCGAGCCGCTCCGCCCGGCGCGCGTGCGCGTTCTGCCAGAGGCAGAGCGCGGGCGTGACGACGAGCTCCATCGCCAAGCCGAACAGCATGGCTCCTGACGGCGCCCCCAGCGCGGCAAGGCTGAGGAGTCGCGCCAGTCCGCCAATGAAGACGATCGTCGTCAGCAATCTGAACGTCGCGGCGTGCGCCTCAACGCGCGGGACGGTCGCGGCGAAACAGAGCCCGATTCCGACGAGCAAGCCTGACAGATAGCGGAAATGGCTGTCCTGCGATGCGGTCGCGGTCCAGTCGCCGACAAAGCCCGGTCCCAGCAGGACGCCCGCACCCCCGGCGCCGATGGGCACGCAGATCGCCGCCAGAATGGCGATCTGCAGCGCGCGTCGCGAATGAAAAAGCCTCAACCGCTGAGCTCACCCGTGCCGGGTTCGAACTTCAGCGCCACGCCATTCAGACAATGGCGCTTGCCTGTCGGTTTGGGACCGTCATCGAACACGTGCCCGAGATGACCGCCGCAGCGGCGGCAGTGCACTTCCGTGCGGGTCATCAGGAAGCCGCGATCGATCTTCGTCCCGACCGCATTGTCCAGCGGCGCCCAGAAGCTCGGCCAGCCGGTGCCGCTCTCATATTTGGTCTTGGACGAATAGATCGGCAGGTCGCATCCCGCGCAATGGAACAGGCCGCTGCGCTTCTCGTCGTTGAGCGGGCTGGTGTAGGGTCGCTCGGTGCCTTCTTTTCGCAGCACGTTGAACTGGGCGGGCGTCAGGATCTTCTTCCATTCGGCTTCGGATTTGGCGACCTCGAAATTCTCGGCGGCCGCCTCGACCGGACTCGCCTTGCCAGCCAGTCCCGCCAGACCCAGCAGGCCCAGCATTCGCGTGATGAAATGGCGTCGGTTCGTCATGAGACGTCTCCCTTTGGCGTCAGAGTGTGCCTCCACCCGCGATTCAATGCACTGCACACCGTCGTGACACGCGTTTTTGCGCCCATGGCGACACCGTCTAGCGCACGCTCGAAACAAGGGCTCCGCCGCGCTCAAGCGAGCGGCCGCACATCCGTTGATATTCCAGCTCAATCCTGCGCTGCGGAGTCGGCTCGTTGGTAAGCCCTTGCACGGACTCCGGCCCCGTGGGGTCGAGATCGAGGCGGATCAATTCCTGGATGCGCGGCATGTAGGAGAATCGCTGGAGGCGACCTTCGATGGTTGCATGGCCGCAGAAGACGAGCGGGAAGCCGTCGACATGCGGGCGCACCAGAGGGTCTGGCTCGCGCCTGCCTGTCCTGCTCAATGGATGGCGGTACCCCCTGAGATAGACCATCGGCTTGTCACGGACGACGAAGACATTTGTGAGCGCCGCGGGGGCATGGGCCACACGCGAGACGGACGCGCGAAGGCGCTCGTGAGCGAGACGGCCGCCCCAGTTTTCCAGCGACAGCGAGCCCGGTTGTGGTTTGTCCGCGACGAAGGTCGCGGTCTTGTCGCCCCAGCCCCGGTCCGGCCCCGGATCGCAGTTAAGATAGCCTTGACCGATATAGTAAGACAGGACCAGGCCCAGCGGAAGCATCCAGAGGTATTTACGGAAGCCTTCGTCATCCGACAGCATCTCAATATATCCGCTTCTAAAAATTCACTTGAAGAAAAAGCCAGCATCCAATGCCAGGCTTAAGCAAGTCTTGGCGTAGAGCGCTTCTTGCCGGGAATTGGTCTGGATCGCTAACGAAGCGTTAGGCGCGGCGGCGCAGCGCATTTTTGCGGCAGGAGTGAACCACTGCAAAGCTCGATAGTTACGGATCCTGATGGCGACGCTGGGTCGCTGAAGACAGGGGACAGGGCATGGGCTTTATCTGGACAATCATCATCGGGCTGGTCGCAGGTCTGATCGCGCGCTGGATCTCGAGCGCCCCGAATGAGCCCAGTGGATTCATCATGACGGCCTTGCTGGGCGTCGTCGGCGCCGTGGTGGCGACGTGGCTTGGACAATTCATCGGCTGGTACCGGCCGGGCGAAGGCGCAGGCCTGATCGGCGCCGTGGTCGGCGCCCTGATTGTCCTGTTCCTCTGGAACATGCTTTTTGCCCGGCGCAGCACGACGGATCGCCTTTGACCGTGGCATGATCGCCCGCATGG